>NZ_KV801846.1:0-133091 GCF_001810555.1 Corynebacterium sp. HMSC063G05
CCGGATTATGGAAATGTTCACGCAGATAAGCCATGCCGGGCACGGTGACCGCGCCCCGTGAGGGGGCACCATCGTGGTAACGGGGGAGGGGGTAATTTCAGTGAATTGAGCCTTGCGTAAGGCGATAAGCATTGCCTAACCTAATTCTGTTTCAGGTGGTGTTCCCGATCGGGAACCGGCAACGGAAGCGAGGCGGCGACGATGAACGGAAAACGTGGATCGACCGGAGAGCCCCTCTCCGGAGGGGGAGTCGGGGACGCGGTGGCGTCGCAGACAGATGACGGGCGGTTGGTGCACGTCGCACCGGTCGCAGCGGGTGGCCGACCATCCACCCGCGACATGCTCGTCGCCGCCGCGATCGGCGTTGCGGGGTCTCTCATCATCGTGCCCCTGACCTACCTGCAGGTGTTCGCTGGCATCGCCCACGTTTATCTCGTCGCGGCGACGCTCGGGTTGTGGTTCCTGCAGTGCGTTGTTCCCCTCATCGTCGTCCGCAAGCTTGGCGCGAGCCTCATCGCGTGCCTTGCCATGGGCGTCGTGTCCGCGGCGACCACCCCGTTCGGCGTCGCCGCAATCGGGGCGCTGATTATGGAAGGATTGCTCATCGAGCTTCCGTTCATGGTCACCCTGTACCGGCGGTGGACGCGTCCCCAGTTCGTGGCCTCGGCGATGTTGTTCTCCGCGCTGATGGGAACGATGGCCCCGCGCGCAGTCGGCGTCGACTCGCCGACCACGCCCATGACCCTGATCAGCTTCGCCGTAGCCTTGGCATCGAGCTTGGTGTTTTTGGTCCTGGGCTTTGCCGTCGCAAAGGGGCTTCGCAGCCGCGGGGTCACCCGGTGACCGGCGGAGCACCCGCGTGCGCCGGTGCGACACGCGGGACGGCCCCGGCCCGGTTACGGGTTAGTGGTGCAGGTGTGCGGCACGCCGATGGGCGATGGGCACCCGACATGGTGGATCTCTCCTTCGATTTCGGCACGATCAACGCCATCACGGGACCCGTGGGATGCGGAAAGACGAGCCTGGCCCACCTCATCGCTGGACTGATCCCCTCGCACATCCCCATCGACCATGCCGGATTCGTGCACATCATCGATGCCGACGGCACCGAACGCCCCGTGGACGGGGACCGGGTCACCTTCGTCGGGCAAGACCCGGCGACGCAGGTGCTCACGCTCCGAGTCGTCGATGACGTGGCCATGGCCCTCGAGTTTTCCCTCGTGGAAGCCGGCATCGTCGCCAAGCAATCAGCCGAGGCCCTATCGGAGCTCGGGCTGTCAGAGCTCGCGGAGAAGGATCCGTGGGCTTTGTCGGGCGGGCAACGCCAGCGGATGGCCATCGCCGGTGCGGTGGCCAGGGCGCCGGAGGTCATGATCTTCGACGAGCCCGCGGCCCACGTCGACGAGGACGGTCGCCGGTCGCTGTTCGCCGCCATCCGTGATTTGCGGGCCCCGGGGCGCGTTATCCTGCTCATCGAGCACGACCTCCGCCCGTTCGACGGGTGGGTCGACACGGTGACGGTCCTCGATGCGGACGGGAGCGTCGCCGCCCACGGAGCGCCGGATGGCATCGCGGTGAAGGGCATTGCGACGACGGCCGCGACCGCCGGAACGCCGGACGCCAGTACGCCGGGCACGGGGGCGCCGGACCGTCCCGATCCGGAATCGGAGGCGGATGCCGTTCCACTGCTGGCCTTGACCGGAACCCACGTGGCCCGAGGCGGGGAGAGGATCCTGAACGGGGCCGATCTGACACTGGAACGGGGCGAGATTCATGCCCTAGTCGGTGCCAACGGAGCCGGTAAGTCCACCTTGCTGGCGGTGCTGTCGGGCCAGATGACGGCGGGAGCGGACCTCCGGATTGACGGCGCGTCCGCCCGGCGCGTGCCCGACGCCTTCGCGTCGTTGGCGTTCCAGAACCCCGAGCACCAGTTCACCCGCGCGACCGTCGCCGCGGAAATCGACTCCGCGCTGGCCGGCACGGACCCGCACGGACCACTCGGCGCCGATGAGCTGCGGAAACTGCGGGAAGCCCTGTGCCCCCGGGCACTTGACCCCGTCTCGCCGTTCGTCCTGTCGGGCGGACAGAAAAGACGGTTGGGCATCTTCCTGGCGGTGGCGGCCAATCGCCGTTTGCTGCTTCTCGACGAGCCGTTGGCGCACCTGGATTCGCCGAGCTCGCGCATCGTACTGGATGCCCTAGCGGAATACGCCGGGGCCGGCGGAACCGTTGTGTTCACGTGCCACGACCGCCGTGCCGCGCGAACGTGGGCGGATCGGGCGAGCATCGTCGCCGAAGGGAAGGTCGCCTGGTCCGGTCCCGCAGCCGACGTGCCGGCTTCCCCGGAGTCGTCCCGGCGGGATCGTGCACTGCCCGCGGCCGGCGCACGGACGTCCTTGGACGAAAGCCCCTGGACCAGTGGATCCGCCGCTCGAAGGCGCGCGGGGTTGAACGCCATCACGATTGTCGCGGCGGTGATGCTCGTCCTCGTCGCCGGGCTGCTCTACGGCGGAGACGCCGTTCTCGCCCTGACGGTGGTCGCGTTCCTCGCACTCGCTGCGATCGCGGAACGCGACGTTCGGGCGACGGCGGGGAAGGTCCTTCTCGTCCTGTTAATCGGGGTGTTCTTCGGCCTGCTCGGGTGGCGCTCCGAGTTCTACGGAGGTGGGGATGCGGCGGAGGCCGTCCGCCACGGCATCCATCACGGACTGCTGCTGACGGCCGTGTTCGCGGGGACGGTCCTGGTCTCCGCGTGCATGCGCGTCGAGGAGCTTTTCGACGCCATGGTGCAACGCCTCCGGGTGCCCTACACATGGTGCACCATAGCGATTTCCGGGGTGAGCATCGCGGCGTTCCTGCGCAGCGAAATCCCCCATCTGACATGGGCGATTAGATTGCGCTCAATGCGACCGGGGCAGTCTTTCCGCTCCGGCTTCATCCGCGCGACGACGCCCGCGCGCATCGCCTTTCCCCTGTTCGTCAGCGCCGTGCGCTGCGCCGAAAAGCTGTCCCTGACCCTGGCGATGCGCAACTTCGGCCGCCATCCGCGGCGCACCTTCCGCACCGATTACCCCTGGCGAGTGCGTGACGGGTTCGTGGCCGCAGCGTCCGCCGCGGCCTTCGTCGCCGCCCTGGTGTCCGCAGTGACTTGACGGGCACCCGGAACCGGCGGGTCCCGGGCCCGCGAGCGTTTCCGAGCTTGTGCGGAGACGCGCCCCACCCAGTTTCGTCACCCTTTCAACCCTTCAGACACATCCGCCGGGTCACGCCATGCGGCCCGGTCCGCCCGGCACCGGCATGGCGCCGACAACCGAAAGAGGTACCAATGAACACGATCCGGACCATCAGCGACGTGCTTCGGGACAAGGCCGATGAGACGAAAAAGGGGATCACCTTCGTCGAGAATCGGCGGGACGTCTTCGTCCCGTATGGCCGGGTCCATGCGGAGGCGGTGGCGGGCCCGGTTGACGTCGACAGGGTGCGGACGCTCTCGGACATGATGCCCGGGGCCCCGATCCTGGTCGACGAACGCAGTCACACGCTGCTCACCGGCGCAAACGGTGCCGTGGTCGTGGGCGAGGACCGGCTGCTCGACGTGTCCATCGTCAATGACGCTGCCGCGGAACCGGGTGCGGCGATGCCGGGTGATGCTGAATCGGACTTCTCTCAGGCGGGGGACGTGGATTCCGGGGATGGCTCCGGGGCGGTCCCCGCGTTCCCGGTGCGAGGTGGGACGGCCGGCGAAGCCCTTATCCAGTTTTCGTCCGGCTCCACGGGATCGCCAAAGGGCGTCATCGTAACCAACGAGTCCGTGCTGAACGGTCTGCGCGCGACGATCCCACGCCACGCACACCGGTACGAGAACAAGATGCTCACGTGGCTACCTTTGACCCACAACCTTTCGCTGATCGGCTTCCACGTCTACGCCCTTTTTTGTGGTTACGACCAGGTGTTGCTGCCGGTTTCCGAGGTGGTCGCCGATCCCCCGAGGTGGTTCGAGGCCGTGACCAGGCACCGGCCGAAACGACCGTCGTCCGGGCGACCGGCCCGGGTTCCTACAAAATGACCGCGGCGATTGCTGCCGCCACCGTTGTGGCGGTCGCGGGGAAGCCGGTCGCGCCGGGGTGCCGGGATCTCGTCGGCCACCCCCGGCTCCTCGAACCGGTCCTCGCCTTCGCCCGCGATGCGGGCATCCATATCGAGGTGCCGCATGACAACCCGACCACGGGGCCGCTGCCGACAGCGGCCCACTGCGATACCAAAGGAAAGGGGAAACGATGACGGATCAAGCTGAACGAGGTGCGGCGATTGTCGTCCGCGACCTCACGAAGAGCTACCCGATTGCGGGCAAAGCGGGCACCCCGCCCGAAGGCGGGGCAGGTGCCCCGCCGGCCGGCGGCCGCAAGGGAAAGCGCGGTGCCCGGATGCGCAAGCATGTGCTCGACGGCGTGAGTTTCACCGTGCCCACCGGGGCGATCGTGTCGTTCCTCGGCCACAACGGTGCAGGCAAGACCACCCTCATCCGAATCCTGTCGACGCTCATCACCGCCGACTCCGGCGAGGTGAGCATCTTCTCGCGCGATGTGAAAGAGGACCCGGCGGGCGTGCGCGCTGACATTGCCACCACCGGCCAATTCGCGGCGATCGACGAGAACCTCACCGGCCGGGAGAACCTGGAGTTCTTCGGGCGGCTGCGCGGACTCGACCGCGCCGCCGCGGCCGCCCGCGCGACGGAACTGCTCGCGCAATTCTCGCTCGCGGACAGTGCCTCGACGCTGGCGTCGGCCTATTCGGGTGGCATGCGGCGCCGCCTCGACATCGCCGCGTCGCTGTGCGTCGTGCCCAGGCTGCTGTTCCTCGACGAACCCACGACGGGGCTGGACCCGGTCAGCCGCGAAGAGCTGTGGGGCTTCATCCGGCAACTGCGGGACGACGGAATGACCCTGGTGCTGACCACCCAGTACCTGGAAGAGGCGGAGGCGCTGGCAGACCACGTCCATCTGCTCAAGGATCGCCGCATCGTCGCCAGCGGAACGCCGGAGGAATTGCGCCGCGACTTCGGGTCGCACGTGCTCCGCGTGTCCTTTGCCACCGCCGCCGAGGCGGAGGCGTTCGCCCGCTGCCTCGGGGGAACGTGCCTGGACGGCGCCCGCGTCGCGGGGAAGTCGGTGTCCCTCGACGTCGACCCCGGACCGCGGGTCCTCGAGGCGGTGGCGCAGGCGATGGAGGCCTCGGAAGCGTCGCCGGATTCGCTGAGCGTGTCGCCGCCCACCCTCAACGAGGTGTTCATATCGATGAACGCAGGGGGTGCGGCGCGATGAGTGCGACGTCGGTCGCGGCGTTTCTCCGTCGGGATCTGCTGCTGTTGCGACGCAACACCGCGTCGCTGATCTCCATGTTCGTAGTTCCGCCGCTCTTCCTGCTGTGCCTGTACGCGGTGTTTGGGTACTCGGCGGGGCAATCCGGCTTCGGGTACCTGCGTTTCGTGCTCGGCGGCTGCCTGTTCCAGGCGGCGATGTTCACCGCCGCGGCGTCGGCGATGGCGGTGGGACAGGACGTCGAGTCCGGGCTCGTTGACCGCGTGCGCGTGTTGCCCGGGGCCACAGGCGGCTATGTCGCCGGCAGGCTCGCCACCGATGTGCTGCGGATGTCCGCGTCGATCGCGGCGCTGCTGGTCGTCGCGTGGTCCTGCGGCCTCGACATGGCTATCGGTGACGTCGCGTGGACTGTCCTGTGGTCGCTGCTCGCCGCGGCGGTCCTGTCCCTGGTCACGGACGGGGTGATCCTGATGGTGCCCGCCCCGGTGTCGACGGCCTCATCGATCCAGGCGCTGGAAATGCTGCTGCTCATGTTCTCCACCGCGTTCATTCCGGCGACCGCTTTGGACGGCTCCCTTCGCGACGTCGTGCGCCACATGCCTTTTTCGCCGGTGATCGAGGTGATTAGGGCGGCGTCCCCGGACGCCTTCCCGGATCGCGCCGGGGAAGAGGCCGCCCTGTGGCTCGGTGTCGCGGCGGTCGCCGGAATCGTCCTGTTCATCCGCCGGTTCACCTCGAGGAGCGAATCATGATCGGCCCCATCTTCGTGCATCTGCGGCGCATTGCCCACATTTGGCTGCGGCGCCCCGACTTCTGGTTCATGACGTTCATTGCTCCGCTCGTGTACCTGTTCATCGTCAACCGCATGTTCGGTGGCCTGGTCAGGCAGCTCACCGGAGAGTTCGAACTCCCGAACGCGGTCATCCTGGTCGTGACGGCGTGGGCATTCATCCTGGCCATCACGGGATCGTCCACCGTGTTCGTTGAACGCAGCAATGGCCTCCACGAGCGGTTGATCACCATGCCGGCGCCGTACGCGGCCGTGCCGGCCGCACGGATCATCGCCGAGTTTATCCGGATCATGGCGATGACGGCCGTCGTCGTGGCGGTGGCCGCCTTGCTTTCCGACAGCCCCCCTGAGGCGTCCTGGTGGTGGAGGATCGCGATGACCGGCGCGATGGTTGCCGCGGCGGCCGCATGCACCGGCACGTACATCGCGTTCTCCATCACCAGCCCCCAGGGCTCCGTGGCCCTCATCCCGTTAATCATCGTTGCGATGTTCGTCAACACGGTGCTCATGCCCGCCGACCACTTCCGTCCTCTCCTGCGCGGAATCGCCGGGCACACCCCCGTATCCGCGGCCGGCGAGGCCGTCAACGGCACCGGGGCTGCGGGTCTGGTGGTCTGCGCGGCCTGGTTCTTAGGCATCGCCGTGCTCGCGGCGTGGGGCATCGCCGTGAAAACGAGGCCGGGGGAGTCTGCATGACGGGCACGTCCACGGGGGCATCGCCGCCGATGACGGCCCGCGAACCCGAGCACCTAACCCGAAACCGCCGCGTGGACGCGGCCCACACACCCCGGAGACAGAACCAGATGAAGTCGATTGCCCAGATCGTCCAGAACAACCGCAGACTCCTCGCGGCCTACCAGGACAAGGTCCAGCCGAGGTTCCTCAGCCGCTATGCGCGTGAACCGATGGACGCCGCCGCCGTCGAAGGGCTCGGGGCCCGGACGGAATTCCACGTCGCCGACGTCCTCGCGCCGCTCGCGGGAGAGCCCGGCGGGACCGATGAAATCTGGGTGTGCGGCGCGCTCCACCAAATGAAGGATGCGGGTGCTGTGCTCGGCAGGGTCGCCGGGCTGCTCGCCGACGGCGGCATCGCTTACGTGCAGACGTTCGCCGAGGATCCCGACGTGAACGAGCGGGTCGACATGGCCGTCATGGCGAAGATGGGCCACCGGGTGTTCCGGGGCAGCGAGCTCGAGGACCTCGCCGAAGCCAACGGGCTGAAGCTGGGCGGAGCCTCACGCGCCGGCATGGTGTACTTCTGCACTCTCACGAAGAAAAGCACGATCGGGGAGGCGGGCAAGTGAGCGCCGTGGACGGGACCGTAAGCCCGTGGTCGCTGCTCGCCCCGATCCGGACCCGGATGCGTGCGGTGGTCGCGTTATCCGTCCTGTCGTCGGTGGCTACCGTCGCTTCGCTGGTCGGCATCATCGACATCGCGATGACGTACCCGGAGGCCCCGGAGCATCGGACGTGGTTGGCCGTGGCTGTCATCGTCGTCGCCGCAACGGTGCGCATGGCCGCGGACGGCGCCGCCGGCATGCTCTCGCACCGGGCGGATAACGACCTGCAGCTCCACCTTCGGCGCCGGCTGGTCGCCCAAATCCGGAAGTTGCCGCTGGGCTGGCTGGACGCCCGGCGCTCGTCGGGAATCATCGGGTCGGTTGAGAAGGACGTCGCGGCTATCCACCAGCTCATGGGCCACACCGTCGGTGAGACCGTGGTGGCGGTGCTGGTTCCCATGCTTTCCCTCATCGCGCTCGTTGCGGTGGATTGGCGGATTGCGGCGGTGGCGGTCGTCCCGGTGCTGGTCACCTTCGCCCTGATGGGCGTGATGATTTCGCGCGGAGCCGGTCTTCAGCGCGACTACGAGCGAGCCTCCGAAGGAGTGACGGCCGCGGTCATCGAGTTGGTGCGAGGTATCTCAGTGATGAAGTCCTTCGGACGCGCCAACCAGGGCGCGGGTCGCTACGATGCCGCGGCGCTGTCGTTCGTCCGTGCGTGGTCTGCCTGGTCCCGGCAGTCGAACATCTATCTCGGGGTCATCGACGTGGTGACGTCCCCGATCACAGTCCTCGCAGTGGTGTGCGGGGCCGGCCTCGCTCTGAGGGACGCCGCGGGCGGCCTACCGGAGGGGCTCGTCGCCGGGCTGGTTCTCGGCCTTGGACTCTCCGCGGCGATCGTGCGGGTGGCCATGAACTCCGAACCCATCATCGCGGGGATCGCTGCCCTGAAGTCCATCGCGGAGGTGCTGGGCACGCCGCCGATCGTCGAGCCCGCCGATCCGGTGCCCGCGCGCGGAGGCGCGCTCGAGGCCCGGAACCTGGTCTTCTCCTACGGCGATGGGCCGCGGGTCCTCGACGGGATGTCCGCGACGTTCGAACCGGGGACCCTCACTGCGCTGGTGGGGTCCTCCGGTTCCGGAAAGTCCACCGTCGCCCGGCTGTTGGCGCGTTTCTACGACCCCGTTGAAGGCTCGGTGCTGCTGGGCGGCGCCGATCTTCGCGACATCGCCGTGCGTGACGTGCACCGCTCGGTGTCGGTGGTGTTCCAAGATCCGCAGTTGCTCACGCTGCCGTTGCGGGAGAACATCCGGCTGGCCAGGAGAGACGCCACCGACGGCGAAATCATGGCGGCCGCGAAGCTCGCGAACCTCGATGCGGTCATCGCGGCGCTGCCGAAGGGCCTGGATTCGGTGGTCAACGTCGACGTGACCTTTTCCGGTGGTGAGGCGCAGCGCGTGGCCATCGCGAGGTCGATCGTCACGGACGCGCCGGTGCTCATCTTCGACGAGGCAACCGCTTACGCGGATCCGGCTTCCGAGGCCCTCATCCAGTCCGCAATCGAGCGTTTGGCCCGTTCACGGACGGTGATTGTGATCGCGCACAGGTTGAGCACGATCCGCAACGCCGACCGCATCCTCGTTCTCGACGGGGGAGCGGTCGCGGAGGCGGGTACCCACGACGAGTTGCTTGCGCGCGGTGGCCGCTACCGGGATTTGTGGCGCGCGTTCGCGCTCGACGACGAACCATCCGCCCCGCGGGGCACTGAATTAGACGATGAAAAGGCGGGGAACCGATGATTCGGGACTTGTGGTCGATGACGGATCGGCGCTCGAGAATGACGCTGGCGTGGCTCATTGCGTTGGCCGCGCTTGCCGCGCTGGCTCACGGAGCGGCGTTCGTCGCGCTGCTGCCGCTGCTGTCGGCTCTGGCCGAGGGAGATGATGCGACGGCGTGGCGTTTCACCGGCGTCATCGCCGGCCTCGCGGCCGCCCATGCGGTGCTGTCTCTCGCCGCGGGGACGGTCGGCAGGGCGAATTCCGCAGCGGTGCTGTCGTCCCTGCTGCGTTCCCTGGGCGAACGCGTGCTGACGTTGCCACTCGGGTACGTCACCAAGTCCACGGCCGGCCGCTTTTCGGAGATGGCATCGTCGGGTATCGCGTTCGCGGCGTCCGTGCCGCACGTGATCCTGCGGCCTGTCATCGCCGCGGCGGTTGCGCCGACCGTCATCGCCTTCGGAATTCTGGCGGTGGATTGGCGCGTCGGTTTGGTTCTCGTCGCGTCGGCGCCGGTGATCTTCTTCGCCTACCGGGCCATTGGTCGGGTCGGCGGGGAGTCGGACGAAGCGCATGCTGACGCCGTCGCTGCCGTCTCCGGCAGGCTGATCGAGTTCACCCGCTGCCAGCAGGCGATTCGCGCCGCGGGCGACGGTTCGGCGGCGGACGCGATGGTGGATGAGGCAATCCGGGCCCAACACGATGCGTTCGCGAAGGCGACGTCGACGCAGGGGGCGGCCATCGGACGACTGGGTTCGGTCGTCCATGCGGTGTTCACGGCGGCGGTGATAGTCGCCGTGGCAGTCGCCGCGACGGGCGGGATGGCGCCGGCGCATTTGGCGCCGATGCTCATCGTGGTCGTCCAGTTCACCGGACCGATCACCACGGCGGGAGCGTTGTCCGGCGGTTTCGGTGCGGGCCGCAACACGTTGGCTGCGTTGCGTGACCTGCGGGCAATCCCCGCCCTTCCCGAACCTGCCGCACCGGAGCTGCCCGACGGGCATGACGTGGAGTTCCGCGACGTGAGCTTCGGGTACGGGGATAAGAAGGTTCTCGACGGCGTCAGCTTCCGTGCACCTCAGGGAGCGCTGGTTGCCGTAGTGGGACCGTCGGGGGCGGGCAAGACGACGGTCATGCGGCTGCTGTCGCGTTTTCATGATCCGGACTCGGGGGAGGTCCTCATCGGCGGGGTACCCTTGCCTCGGATTGGCACCGACGGCGTGAACTCGCTGGTGACCCCGGTGTTCCAAGAGACGTTCCTTTTCGACTCGTCCGTGCGGGACAACGTGGTCTTCGCCGATCCCGGATTCGGTTCCGAGCCCGGTGACGGGGATCGCTTGCGCGAGGCCGCCCGGCGTTCCGGGGTGGACCGCATCGTGGAGCTGCTGCCTTCCGGGTGGGATACCCCGGTGGGGGAGGAGGGGACGCTGCTGTCGGGAGGCGAGCGGCAGCGCCTCGCCATCGCCCGGGCGCTTCTGAAGGATTCCCCGGTGGTGCTTCTCGACGAGCCGACGTCCTCGCTGGATGCGGCCACTGAGCGGGCGATCGTCGGCACGATGGAGGCGTTGCGCGGCGATCGCACCGTGATTGTCGTCGCCCATCGCCTGCACACCGTTCGCGATGCCGACCTCATCGTCGTGCTTTCGGAGGACGGGACGGTCGCAGAGCGGGGCACGCACGATGAATTGCTGGCGAAGGGCGGCCGCTACGCCGAGTCGTGGGCGTGCCGGACGGGGAGCTCCTCGGGCGCCTGATCCTCATCACCTGGTCGATGCCCTCACGGGCGCCCTGCCGCAGCTTCCCGAATCCCACCGCCAGGCGCTCGGTGGACAGAGCGAAAACGCCGACGAAAACGCCGAGCAGCACGAAC
The DNA here is from genome assembly GCF_001810555.1 of Corynebacterium sp. HMSC063G05. Lineage (NCBI taxonomy): Bacteria > Bacillati > Actinomycetota > Actinomycetes > Mycobacteriales > Corynebacteriaceae > Corynebacterium > Corynebacterium sp. HMSC063G05. Next base: position 11,034 of record NZ_KV801846.1, read on the forward strand.
ACCGACGAGCTGTAAAGACTGAAGCTCCCGGGAACGTGAAAATAGCCCCCTTCCCGCTACTGCTACCGCCCGTGAATCTGGTTCTGCGCAATCTCCAGCCCGTGGCTGGCGATTAGCTCCACCGCCTCCGCAGCAGTGGGCAGAGTGAAAGCGAGCTCCTCGCGTTCCTTAGCATTGAAATTACGCAGCACGTAGTCCGCCGGATCTTGGCGGCCCGGAGGACGGCCAATGCCAATACGTACCCGCATGTAGTCCTTCGTGCCCAACGACTTCGTGGTCGAGCGCAGGCCATTGTGGCCATTCTCGCCCCCGCCGCGCTTGAGGCGCACCACGCCCGGGTCCAGGTCCAGCTCATCGTGGACTACCACGACGTCGGTAGGTGCGACGTTGAAGAACTTTGTCAGCGCCGCGACCGGTCCACCTGACAGGTTCATGTACGTCCGGGGCTTAGCCAGAATCACCTGCCGCTCGCCACCGTCGGAAGTCTTGAACCGAGTCTGGACTATCTCAGCATTCGACTTCTTGTGCACGCTAAACGACGACGGCATCGGAGAAGTGCGGCTGGCTAGTTCATCTAGCACCAGATGCCCGACGTTATGGCGGGTGAGTTCATATTTGGGCCCAGGGTTGCCGAGCCCCACGACAAGCAGAGGTGTGGTGGAGGCGTTCATGAGTTCAATCTTGGCACACAGCGCGCGGACTTCTGACTTCGGGGAGTTTCAGAAAAAAGAAAGGGACGGACAAAAGTCCGTCCCTTTCTTACGCAGCTGTGTTAGCTAAGCATGCGAGAGGTTAACTACTCAGCAGCCTCTTCCTCAGCTGGCTCATCCGGGGTCTCAGCCTCGCCCATGCCCTCGATATCGGCATCGACGTCACCAGCCGGCTCTTCCTCCGGCTCGACAATGTTGAAGATGAGCAGGTCAGCGTCGTCGGTGAGGACCAGGCCCTCCGGCAGGGTAACGTCGCCGGCGTGAACCATGGTGCCGACCTCTGCACCCTCGACGGAGACCTCGATCTCTTCCGGAATAGCCAGAACCGGTGCGTTGACCAGAATGGTCTCGGCATCCTGCATGAGCAGGGCGCCCGGAGCGAGCTCGCCAGTCGGAACGACCGGAACCTCAACCTCAACCTTCTCGTCACGGTGAATGGCGAGCAGGTCAGCGTGGTCGATGTCGAGGGTCAGCGGGTTCTGGTCAACAGCCTTGACCATGGACAGCTGGGACTCACCCTCGATGTTGACGTCCAGAACAGCGTTGACACCGTGGTTACGGATGACAGCGTGGAAATCCAGAGTGTCAACGAGGATGTGCTTCGGGGCATCCAGGTCAGCGCCGTAGATGACAACCGGGATGTCGCCAGCAACGCGGGCACGGCGAGCGGCACCCTTGCCGAACTCGGTGCGGTTACGAGCATCAATCTTGATGATGTTGGGCTTTGCCATGAAAATGGACTCCTAAACGATTCGATATTGAGTCGTCGAGTCGAGCACGTGCCGCATCCATGCCACCGTGGGCGCAAAAGTTGGGCTGCGAGCGTCGCGTCGATAACGGCAACCACCTACTGTGGCCGCCCTCGCCGAGACTTACCGGAGAAATTGTAGTGGACTAACAGGTCAAACAGCAAACCCCGCCACCACCAGCAAAACTAGGTTGCTGGTCGCGGCGGGATGCCCGTCGGCAAGCGGAAAGAACTTATGCCTGACCCTCGAAGAGGGTGGTGACGGAACCGTTTTCGAAGATCTCGTGGATCGTCTTAGCCAGCAGTGGTGCGATTGGCAGGACGGTCAGGTTGTCCCAGCCCTCGGTGGACTGCGGCAAGGTATCGGTGGTGATGACCTCGCGGGCACCGCACTTCGACAGGCGCTCGCGAGCTGGGTCGGAGAAGACGCCGTGCGTGGTAGCGATGATGACATCCTCAGCGCCAGCCTCACGCAGCACCTTGACAGCGCCGGCGATGGTGCCGCCGGTGTCAATCATGTCGTCGATGAGCAGACAGGTCTTACCGGAGACCTCGCCGACCACGCGGTTGGCGACAACCTGGTTTGCGACATCGACGGAACGGGTCTTGTGAATGAAGGCCAGCGGGGCGTCGCCCAGGGTGTTGGCCCACTTCTCGGAAACCTTCACACGGCCGGCGTCAGGGGAGACCACGACCAGGTTGTCCAGGGAGTAGTTCTTCTTGATGTACTCCGACAGAATCGGCATGGCGTGCATGTGATCGACCGGGCCGTCGAAGAAGCCCTGAATCTGGTCGGTGTGGAGGTCCACGGAGACGATGCGGTCAGCGCCTGCGGTCTTGAGCAGGTCAGCGACCAGGCGAGCGGAAATCGGCTCACGGCCACGGTGCTTCTTGTCCTGGCGGGCGTATGGGAAGAACGGCAGGATAGCGGTGATGCGCTTGGCTGAACCGCGCTTGAGCGCGTCAATCATAATCAGCTGCTCGATGAGCCACTTGTTCAGCGGTGCCGGGTGCGCCTGCAGTACGAAGGCATCGGAACCGCGGACGGATTCCTCGTAGCGCACGAAGATTTCGCCGTTGGCAAAATCACGAGCGGTCATCGGAGTCAGCTCTGTGCCGAGCTCCTTGGCAACTGCCTCGCCCAATTCCGGGTGTGCCCTTCCGGAGAAGAGCATGAGGTTCTTTTGGTTATCGATCCACTGGCCGGTCATCTGCCGTCTAGCCTTCCTGGTCTTCCTTGTTGTTGTCAGCGTTGTCAGCTACCTGCGCCGCCTGCGCTGCCTCAGCAGCAGCGGTACCTGGACGCTTCCGCTCGACCCATCCCTCGATGTTGCGCTGACGGCCACCACTGACCGCCAATGCTCCCGGAGGAACGTCGTCCTTAATAACAGTACCTGCACCTGAGTACGCACCATCACCCACGGTCACCGGAGCGATGAACATGGTGTCGGAGCCGGTGCGAACATGCGAGCCGATAACGGTGCGGTGCTTGTTGACGCCGTCGTAGTTCACGAACACGCTGGAGGCACCAATGTTGGAGTGCTCGCCAATCTCCGCATCGCCGACGTAGGTCAGGTGCGGAACCTTCGAACCGTTTCCAATCTGCGCGTTCTTCGCTTCTACGAAGCCGCCGAGCTTCGCGCCGACACCGAGTTTGGTGTTCGGGCGAATGTAGGTGAACGGTCCGACCGTCGCATCCTCGCCGATCTCCGAATCGGAACCGTGTGTACGTACGACGCTGGCGCGCTTGCCGACGACCATGTTGGTCAGCGTCGTGTCCGGTCCCACGGTGGCCCCGTCGCCAATCACGGTCTTGCCGTGCAGCTGCGTGCCCGGCAGAATCGTGACGTCGCGGCCGATTTCCACCTCAACGTCAATCCACGTGGTGTCCGGATCGACGATAGTGGCGCCCCCGCGCATAGCTGCCTCGCAGGTGCGACGGTTGAGCTCACGGCCAAGGGTAGCCAGCTGGACGCGGTCATTGACACCGGCGACGACGGTGGCGTCGGCGAGGCGGTGACCGCGTACTGAGCGGTCGGCCTCACGGGCGATGCCGATGACATCGGTGAGGTAGAGCTCGCCCTGGGCATTGTTGGTGTCCAGCTGCTTGAGAGCGTTTGCCAGGGTCTCGGCATCAAATGCGTAGACACCGGAGTTGACCTCGGTGATCTCGCGTTCCTCGTCGGAGGCGTCCTTTTCCTCCACGATGCGCAGAACTTCGCCGTCGGCGTTGCGAACGATGCGGCCGTAGCCGTGCGGGTTGTCAGCAGTGGAGGTCAGCACAGTCACGGCAGCGCGTGGCTTGCGGTTGTGCTCTTCGAGCAGTGCCTGGAGCGCTTCGGAATCCAGCAGCGGAACATCGGAAGTGGTCACCAGAATGGTGCCATCGAAATTCTGCAGCTCAGGGTGTTCCAGTGCGCACTGAACAGCGTGGCCGGTACCGTTTTGTTCTTCCTGCGGGGCAATGACGACGTCGTTGGAGTGCTCGGTATCCGAAGCCCAAGTCCCGATGGCGTCGATTACCTTTTCGCGCTGGTGGCCAACGACAACAGCAATCTCTTCCGGACTAATTCCCTTGGCGGCATAGAGCGCGTGCTCCAACATGGTACGACCGCCGATAGCGTGCAGCATTTTCGGCGTATCGGATTTCATTCGGGTGCCTTGACCCGCGGCGAGAATGACCACAGCGGTGGCCGAACCGTTTGACATGAAACTTGCTACTCCTCGGTCAGGGTGCATCACGGTCACGGCGGGGCGAAAAGTCACTTCTTAATTAAGGGGCCGGCCCCCCGCTTGCTCTCCCACCAGGACTCGAACCTAGAATGCCGGTACCAAAAACCGGAGTGTTGCCATTACACCATGGGAGAATGGGGCAAACGCGAAAAATTGCATGGCTGATTCGACGCTGATTCGACTCAGCCAACTCGCTTGCGCCTGCGATATACGATAGCAAGACTTTAGCCACTAATCTAAAAGCATGGCCTCCAATTCTCCGAGACGACGTATGACCGGTCCACAGCGCAAAGCTCAGCTGACAGAAGTCAGCCGTGGAATCTTTGCCGCCAAGGGGCTTGATGCCGCCTCAATGGAGGAGATCGCTGCCGCAGCTGGGGTATCAAAGCCGGTTGTCTACGAGCATTTCGGTACCAAAGAGCGGCTCTACCAGGCAGTCGTCGACCAGGAGATGAAGACCCTGGAGGCCACGATTAGGGAAGCGTTGTCCCTGGGACGCTCGCGTTACCGCATCGAACAGGCGGTGTTGGCACTGCTGACTTATGTGGAGGAAAACCCGGAGGGATTCTCCATTATTTCTCGCGACCCCGGCGTGGCGGGTGGCTATGAGACGCTGCTGAATAATGCCACTGAGTCGATTACGCCTATCCTTGCCGAGGCTTTCAAACGCGCCGGCTTCGACCCGGCCATGTCGGTGCTCTACGGAAACTGCATGGTCGGTATGGTTTCGCAGACCGCTCGCTGGTGGATGGAGAAGCGCAGTCCGGATAAGGAGACAGTGGCGGCGCACATCGTGAACCTGTGTTGGAACGGGCTGGCCGGCATGGAGGGTTCTCCGACTCTGCATGGCTCCGCTGATGTGCCAGCGGCCGCTGAGGGCGCGAAGTTCGGCGCAGGTGCCGCAGCGGACCCGATGCAGGTGGCGGAGAACGGCTAACCAGCACGCAGGGTGGATCCGGGGTGCATGGTTATATTGGGGCTATGCCAACTTCTGCGTCTTCCTCGGCGAAAGCCACACCCAGCATTCTGCCGAACCCGCTGTCGGGGCTGGAAAGCCTCGTTGTCACGGATCCTCAATTTGTCGGCGTGCTCGGGCGCATCGGCGAAGACGAGCTGGCGCTCACGGGTGCGGACGCGGTGCGTTCGCACCTTATTTACGCCATGTCTACGAAGGTGCCGGTGCTGGTCATCACGGCTACCGGCCGTGAGGCGGAGGACCTGACTGCCGAGGTCAAGTCTATGATCGGCGACCGTGTAGCTATGTTCCCCTCGTGGGAGACGCTCCCGCATGAGAAGCTTTCGCCGGCCGTGGATACTGTGGCGCAGCGTCGTAAGGCGCTTTACGACGTTCGCCGGGGCAAAGTCGACGTTCTGATTGCGGCGGTGCGCTCGTTGGTGCAGCCGATTGTGGACGACCTCGAGGCTGAAACCAGTGCCCCCATTCACGTTCAGCTGGACCAGGACTGCGAGAACCTAGTTGAGCGGTTGGTGCATCACGGCTATTCGCATGTGGACATGGTCGGCAGGCGTGGCCAATTTGCCGTGCGTGGCGGCATCGTCGATGTTTTCCCTGCGACCGAAGAGCTGCCGGTACGTATCGAGCTCTGGGGTGACGAGGTCACCGACCTGCGCGCCTTTTCCGTCGCTGACCAGCGCACGATCTCTGAGGTAGAGGTCGACCAGCTGGATATCTTCCCGTGTCGTGCACTGCTTATCGACGACGACGTGAAGGCCGCCGCGGAGAAACTCGCCACCACGCGCTCTGGCCAGGTCCAAGAAATGCTCACCCGCATCGGCGATGGCCAGTGGGTGGAGGGCATGGAATCGCTGATCCCACTGATTAGTCAGCATCCGATGAAGATGCTCACCGAGGTCATGCCGGAGAAAACGCATGTGCTCATGTGCGGGCCGGAGCGCATTCGCTCCCGCGCACAGGACCTTATCAGTGCAGGCGAGGAGTTTATGGCCGCAGCGTGGGAAACTGCTGCGATGGGTGGCTCGGCGCCAATCGCCACGGATGGGCTGGAGCCCAGCGCGTACCGCAGCTTGGCCTCTATCCCGATGCCCACTTCGTGGCATATTTCCCCGCCCGGCATGCTGGAGGCGGGAGTCACCGAAGATGATGTGCTGCCACTGACCTTCGAGCCTGGGCCCGCGCCACGCGGAGACTTAAAGGAAATTGGTCACCTGATGAAGCAGCTGCGCGATGCCACGGTCGCGGGGGAGCGAGTGGCGTACGTGGCGGCGACGCCCGCGGGGGCGCGTCGGCAAGCGGAAAAGTTTAGGGAAGCCGGAATTGCGACGCGCATGGCGGCAGGTCCGGAGTATCCCGAGTCCGGAAGAATTACCGTCTACCAGGGTGTTTTGCACGGTGGTCTGGTATTCCCGCGTATTCCCGGTGGCGCGCTGACTCTGATTACCGAGCAGGACATCACAGGTAACCGCATCGCGGAAGGTGCGCTTGGTGGGCGCCGCAAGCCGGCGAAGCGCCGTGGTCGCGTGGATCCGCTGGCGCTGAAGGCCGGTGACTATGTCGTGCACGACACGCATGGCATTGGTCGGTTTGTGAAGCTCACTGAGCGCACCATCGGCACGGGCGAGGATCAGGCACGCCGCGAGTACGTGGTGCTCGAGTACGCACCGAGCAAGCGCGGAGGTCCCTCGGACCAGCTCTACGTGCCGATGGAGAGCCTGGATTTGCTGTCGCGCTATGTCGGCGGCGAAAAGCCCACCCTGTCGAAGATGGGCGGGTCGGACTGGAAGTCCACCAAGCGCAAGGCCCGTGGCGCTGTCCGCGAGATTGCGGAAGAGCTGGTCAAGCTCTACGCCGAGCGCCAAGCCGCGCCGGGCCACGCGTTCGCGCCGGATACGCCATGGCAGCAGGAGATGGAGGATAACTTCCCCTTCACCGAGACCGAAGATCAACTGCAGGCCATCGACGAAATTAAGTCCGACATGGAAAAGCCGGTGCCGATGGATCGCGTGCTCATCGGCGATGTCGGCTACGGCAAGACCGAGGTGGCACTGCGTGCTGCCTTCAAGGCTGTTCAAGATGGCCGTCAGGTGGCAGTGTTGGTGCCGACCACACTTCTGGCGCAGCAGCACTTGACCACTTTCACCCAACGTATGGAGGGCTTCCCGGTCACCATCCGTGGACTGTCCCGCTTCACCTCGCCGAAGGACTCCAAGGAGGTCCTCGAAGGGTTGAAGAACGGGACGGTCGACATTGTTATCGGCACGCATCGTCTCCTGCAGACCGGCGTGCAGTGGAAAGAACTCGGCCTGGTCATCGTTGACGAGGAGCAGCGTTTCGGCGTCGAACACAAGGAACACATCAAGGCGCTACGGCACCACGTCGACGTACTCACCATGTCCGCAACGCCAATTCCGCGCACGCTCGAAATGTCGATTGCTGGCATCCGCGAGATGAGCCAGATTCTCACCCCGCCGCAGGATCGTCACCCGGTGCTGACATACGTCGGCGCGCAGTCCGACAAGCAGGTCGCCGCAGCTATCAGGCGAGAGCTGCTTCGCGACGGCCAGGTGTTCTACCTGCATAATAAGGTGGAAACCATTGACAAAGTCGCCCAGACTATCCGCAATTTGGTGCCCGAGGCCCGCGTGGTAGTGGCCCACGGTCAGATGGGGGAGGAGCAGCTGGAGCGCACGGTCGATGGCTTCTGGCAGCGCGAGTACGACGTGCTGGTGTGTACCACCATCGTGGAGACCGGCCTGGATATTGCCAACGCCAATACGTTGATTGTGGAAAACGCCCACCATATGGGTCTTTCCCAGCTGCACCAGCTGCGTGGTCGTGTGGGCCGTTCCCGCGAGCGCGCCTATGCCTACTTCCTCTACCCGGAAAATCAGACGCTGACGGAGACTTCCTACGACCGTCTGTCCACGATCGCGCAGAACAATGACTTGGGTGCCGGCATGGCTGTGGCCATGAAGGACCTGGAAATGCGTGGCGCCGGAAATATCCTCGGTGCGGAGCAGTCCGGTCACATTGCCGGCGTCGGCTTCGACATGTACGTCCGACTGGTTGGCGAGGCCGTGGCCGCACTGAAGGCAGTGGCCGATGGTGAAACTCCGGATGCTTCCGATAACGAACCGAAGGAAGTTCGGATCGATTTGCCGGTCGATGCGAATATTCCGGCCGAATATGTGTCGTCGGAACGCCTACGTCTAGAGGCGTACCGCAAATTTGCTGCTGCCAGTGCGCTGGACGATATCGACGTAGTGCTCGAAGAGCTCGTTGACCGTTACGGAACCCCACCCATTGAGGTGGAGAGATTGGCGGTTATTTCACGACTTCGAATTATTTGCCGGGAATTCGGCGTGCATGAAGTTCAAGCCATGGGTGCGCACATTAGAATAACCCCTATGGAGCTTGCTGACTCCAAGCAGGTGCGTCTCAAGCGCCTGTATCCACAGGCGACCTATCGTGCGGCAACGCGCACGGTTTCCGTCGGAATGCCGAAGGAAGGGCGAGGGTTGCGGGCAAAACCTGTCCGCGACATTGCATTGGTGCAGTGGGTAGCAGACTTCTTGACATCGATGGCGGGAATTCCACGTATGGATATCTCGCACATGGGAAAGGACTAGAAACCGTATGACTATCATCAAGCTCGATAGCCGCTTTCCAACAGCGATTCCGCTGGAAGCCGCTAGCCTGCTGACCGGTGAAGTCAGCTACACCGAAGAAGTCCCGATCCGTGTGCGCTGGGCAATCGCCGACGCCGGTGGGCACTCGGTGTCCCAGGCGGAGATTCTGGTCACCACCGATATGGAAAACGACGAGGTACTCGATCGCCTCGATGCGGGCGAGAAGGTCTACTCGGTCGAGCTGGATGATGCGCCGGACCCAGCAGCTCCGGCAGCTCAGGTTGCGGCGGCTCCCCAGCAGGACTCGGTGAAAGAACCTGAGCCAGAACCGGTTGCAGAGCCAGGGGCAGAGCCTGTTGCAGAACCGCTGACTCCGCAGGAACAGCTTGCCGCAGCTCGTCTGCCCCACGTCGTCGAGGCCGTGGACATCATGGCGGCAGCACGGCGCACGGGGCAGTGGGAAGCTCGCCAGACGCACAAGAGCCTGCTGCCGTATCTCATTGAAGAGGCCTACGAGTTTGTCGACGCAGTCAACGAGGGCGGTGACATTCGTAGCGAGCTGTCGGATCTGCTGCTGCAGATCCTCTTCCACGCTGAAATCGCGGAGGACTTCGACTTCGACGATGTGGCGACCGACTTTATTTTGAAGATGCGCGCTCGTCAGCCGTACCTCTTCGACGGCACTGTGGCCGAGGGAGAGATGGTGTCGGAGGAAGAACAGGAGCGACTGTGGGCTTACGGCCGCGGACGTCCGCGCTCGAACCCGGCCACACAGCTGCCAGCTCTGACTTTGGCTGAGGAAGCCATCCGCCGCGCACGTGCACTGGGACTGTCCGATGCAGACATTCCAGTGGAGATTCTGGTCCCGACCCCGGGGCTGGAGACTGAGTCCGGTGCGGAAGAACGGACCCGACAGGCTTCACGCACATTCCTGACTGAGCTGGCCCAGATGGAGAATCAGCAGGCCGGCAGTGCTGAGCAGTGGGCAGCGGGCAGCGAAGATAACGAAGAGGCTGAGGACTTCGGCCCGTCGGAAAGCGACAGCTAGTTTCCAGCAAAAGTGATTTCTGTCCTCGAGTTTGAGTGATTTTTACGGTCTACCCCGTAGAGTAATTCCCCATGCCTTCTAATTCTCCCTTTGATGAATACGCGCACCCCGCACCCCGCGGGGCGAAGCCGCGTGGCCGCAGTAAGGGGAAAAAGAAGTCCTCGAGAGGCTGTGGCTGCCTCGGTCTAACCTCCCTGGCGGTGCTGATCATCATTGGCACGGTTGGGGCGTTGGCTATGTTCACTGGACCCGTAATCCCGTCGTTGACCAAGAAGCCGATTCCGGATAATGTGCCGCCTGCTGCGGCTGAGCCACCGCCGATGATTGATGTCAACGCGCCCGGGCGCACCTCGGAACAGCTCCGACAGTGGGCGCAGCAGATTTCCCCGAAGACGGGTATTTCTGAGGACGCTCTCCGCGCCTACGGCAACGCATATGTGATTGCGGCAGAACAGTTCCCGAACTGCCACCTGGAGTGGAACACGCTTGCAGGACTGGGCAAAGTGGAGACTAATCACGGCACGTACTCGGGCAATTGGCTCAAGCCGGCTCATATCGGCGCCGATGGGGTAGTCAGTCCGACGATTATCGGTCCGCCGCTGGACGGCACGAGTGGGTTTGCTGAGGTTCTCGATACTGACAACGGCGAACTCGACGGTGACACAGAGTATGACCGCGCTGTGGGGCCGATGCAGTTTATTCCCGAGACCTGGCATCGTTTTGCGATGGATGCGTCTGGTGATGGTGTCGCCGACCCCAACAACATCGACGACGCAACTGCGACCACCGCACGGATGCTCTGCAGTGGGGAACGCGACCTCGCCACCCCGGAAGGGTGGGCATCTGCAATTCGCTCATATAACCAGTCTGAGCAGTATCTTCGCGATGTTCGGGACGCTGCGGCGAACTATGCGCTGAATCAGCCCGCATAGGGTGAAAAGGATTTAAGGCGAAGGTTGGCAAACCGTGCCACAATTGGAGTCATGTGCCGGAACGGTTCCGGCGGAAAGGTGACCTATGGCTGCAATCATCGAGTTGAACGCACGCGAAATTCTGGACTCCCGTGGTAACCCGACCGTTGAGGTTGAGGTGCTGTTGGAAGACGGCGCTGTGGGCCGCGCTGCGGTTCCGTCCGGTGCCTCCACCGGCGTTCATGAGGCACACGAGCTCCGCGATGGCGGAGACCGTTACCTGGGCAAGGGTGTCGAGAAGGCTGTCCGCGCTGTGCTCGAGGAGATTGAGGACGCAATTATTGGCCTCGAGGCTGAGGACCAGCGTCTGGTTGACAAGACCATGATTGAGCTGGACGGCACCGACAACAAGTCCCGCCTGGGTGCTAACGCAATCCTGGGTGTTTCCATGGCTGTTGCCAAGGCTGCTGCTGAGTCCGCTGGCCTGGATCTGTTCCGCTACGTCGGCGGCCCGAACGGTCACGTTCTGCCGGTTCCGATGATGAACATCCTCAACGGTGGCGCACACGCTGACTCCGGCGTTGACGTCCAGGAGTTCATGATTGCTCCGATTGGCGCCCCGACCTTCAAGGAAGCACTGCGCGTCGGTGCTGAGGTCTACCACGCACTCAAGAAGGTCATTAAGGACAAGGGCCTGTCCACTGGCCTCGGTGATGAGGGCGGCTTCGCTCCGTCGGTTGACTCCACCAAGGCTGCACTGGACCTGATTGTTGAGGCAATTGAGGCCGCAGGCTACAAGTTGGGCGACGATGTCGCTCTGGCTCTCGACGTCGCTTCTTCCGAGTTCTTCAAGGACGGCAAGTACCACTTCGAGGGCGGCGAGCACACCGCTGAGGAGATGGCAGCTGTCTACGCTGACCTGGTTGAGAACTACGCCATCGTCTCCATCGAGGATCCGCTGCAGGAGGATGACTGGGAGGGCTACACCACCCTGACTGCTCAGCTTGGTGACAAGGTCCAGATCGTCGGCGACGACTTCTTCGTCACCAACCCGAAGCGTCTGGCAGAGGGCATTGAGAAGAAGGCCGCTAACGCTCTGCTGGTCAAGGTCAACCAGATTGGTACCCTGTCCGAGACCTTCGAGGCCGTCGCAATGGCTCACAACGCCGGCTACAAGTCCATGATGTCCCACCGCTCCGGTGAGACTGAGGACACCACCATCGCTGACCTGGCTGTCGGCCTGAACTGTGGCCAGATCAAGACCGGTGCTCCGGCTCGCTCCGAGCGCGTTGCTAAGTACAACCAGCTGCTGCGCATCGAGGAGTACCTGGGTGACGCTGCTGTCTACGCTGGTCGCAGCGCATTCCCGCGTTTCAAGTAAAGAGCTGAGGCGCTGCGAAAGCTGCGTCTAGCACTGCCCGTCCGCACCACGCACGTGGTTGTGGGCGGGTTTTTGTTATTTCATCGGCTGGCGGTCGGGTAGAGTGTGGGGCATGAGTGCATCGGACCGATCTCGCCGCGGAACACAGTCGCGCCCTGCAGGGGCGGGGCAGCGTTCGGCAGCGGCAATCGCATCGGGAATGCGCTCGCTGAGCACGGCACAGAAGATCGGTATTGGTCTGCTGGTGCTTTTCTTAGTATCTGTTCTCGCAATTCCGCTGCGGACTTTTGCACAACAGCAGGCGGATGTAGCCGCAACGCAGGACAATATTGCTCGCATGGAACAGCGAATTAAGCAGTTAGAGGATGAAAAGGAGCTGTACTCCAACCCCGCCTATGTTAAGGAGCAGGCACGTCTGCGCCTGGGGCTGGTAGAGCCGGGGGAGACCCCATTCCGTATCCTCGATCCGGCCGTGGGCGAACAGCCTGTGACGCAGCCGGAGGAAATTCCGCAGCACCAGGCCAAGAAGTGGTACGAGACGCTGTGGGATTCCATTTCCATCCCGCCCGAACCCGAAGAGACTCGCCCTAATCCGGGGCGCGATCAGGCAACGAGGCCAGAGAGCTTGCCGACGGTACCGGAGTCCTAAACCTCCGTAGGGCTACCTGGGGCCTCTCGGTGAGGTTGCATGCGCGGCGGAGTGTGCCGTCGTAAAGCGAAGCAACGCGCTTGTAAGGCGACTGTGAGATTATGTGTCAGTAAAAACGGAAGCAAAAGGAGTGTGACCGATGTCTGTGGATACCGCAGATTTGGAAGTGATAGCGGAGCAGCTCGGACGTGAACCGCGCGGTGTAGTGGACATCTCTTACCGCAGCCCCGACGGCACTCCTGGTGTGGTCAAGACGAAGCCGCGCTTGGACGATGGCACTCCGTTTCCCACGCTCTTTTACCTAACTGATCCGCGACTCACCGCCGAGGCCTCTCGGTTGGAGACGACCGGCGTGATGAAAGAAATGACCGCGCGTCTGGAAAGCGACGAAGAGCTCGCCGCCGATTACCAGCGCGCGCACGAGGCGTTTCTGGCAGAGCGCAATGAGATGGAAGACCTGGGCACGGACTTCTCCGGTGGCGGCATGCCGACGCGCGTGAAGTGCCTCCACGTTCTTATTGCCTACGCGCTGGCCAAGGGGCCGAATCACTTCCGACTGGGTACTGAGTCGGTGGCGCTGGCGGCGGAGAACGAGAAGCTGCGCGGCACCGCGATTCCCGCAGATTGGCCCACGATTGCCGAGCTCGGTATTGCGTATCCGGGGGTGGAGGGATAAATGACGACCCTCGCTGCCGTCGACTGCGGCACTAATTCGCTTCGCCTGCTTATCAGCCGGGTCGAGGTTGTCGATGGAGTTCTCGAAATCACAGAACTGCACCGACTGATGGAAATCGTCCGCCTTGGCCAGGGCGTGGATGCCACTGGCATGCTGGCTCCAGAGGCGCTGGAGCGCGTGCGGGAGGCTCTGACGAAGTATGCGGAGCTTATGCAGGTCGAAAAAGTGCAAGCAGTCCGAATGGTGGCGACATCGGCGACACGCGACGCAAGCAACCGCGACGATTTCTTCGCCATGACCCGCGAGATTCTCGCTCCCTGGGGTGCAGAGGCCGAGGTTATTTCCGGCGACGAGGAAGCCGCGCTGTCCTTCCGCGGGGCGGTAGATGACTTGGAGCCCGAGCTCGGTCCGTATTGCGTCATTGACGTCGGCGGTGGCTCCACCGAGGTTATTGTCGGTGACCACGATGGTACGGTAGCCGGTTCTGATTCCGTGGCTATGGGCAGTGTGCGCTTGACCGAACGGTTCCTGCAGGCCTCGCCACCGACGGCGGAACAGGTCCAGGAGGCGCGTTCGTATGTTGCGGAGCTGGCCGACGAGATTGTTGCGAAGGTGCCTGTCGACAAGGCTCGCACCATCGTCGGCTGCGCCGGGACCTTCACCACGCTGTCGGCGCTGGCACAGGGGCTAGAAACCTACGACCCGGAGGTAATCCACCTGTCGCAGCTGCGCTTTGCGGCGTTGCGTGCGCTGACCGCGTCCGTGATTGAGACCGACGCGGAGTCCCTCGCTGCCAATCCCGTGATGCATCCGAAGCGCGCGGATGTCTTCGCCGGCGGTTCCATCATTGTGGACGGTCTGATGGACATGTTTGAGGCGCTGCCGCTTTCCGAGGCAGCGAAGGAAGAGCAGCGCTTTTTCTACATCAGCGAGAAGGATATCCTCGACGGAATTGTGGCGAGTTTGGTAGACACCCATATCGCCCATTAATCTTTCTTAGGGGCCCCTATAGCCCAATTGGCAGAGGCAGAGGACTTAAAATCCTTTCAGTGTGGGTTCGAGTCCCACTGGGGGCACCAAAAGGCCAGGTCAGAGAGTTTTCTGACCTGGCCTTTTGCTATTTGTGCGCGCTACATGCGGATTACGGCAGGACGTTGAACTTCTTGCCGAGGACAAGTGCCGTGTTGAACACCTTCGAGTACAGCTCACGCGGCATCTGCGGCATCGATACCGGGGAAAGACGCTGCACGGTCACCGTCTGCTCATCGGTGTACTTCAACAAACCGCCCGCTGCTTGACGACGGCCCACACCCGAATCCTTGAAACCACCCATCGGGGCATCGACAGACGCGAAGGCCGCAGCAAAACCATCGTTGACATTGACAGTGCCGGCCTCAAGCTGTGGAGCCAGCTCCTTTGCGCGACGCGGGGAGGTCCACAGCGAAGCGTTGAGGCCATAACGGGAATCGTTGGACTTGGCGATAGCCTCGTGGACATCCGAGACGCGCTGGAGGACTACCACCGGTCCGAATACCTCTTCGGTCAGCAGGGCGACGCCCTCCGGGACGTCGGTAAGCACGGTCGGCTCGTAGAACAGCGGTCCCAGATCCGGGCGAGGACGACCACCGGTCAGCACGGTGGCGCCGGCCTCGATGGCCTCGTCGACCATGGACTTGACGATGTCGAACTGGCCCTGCGACTGCAGACAGCCCATCTCGGTTTCCCACTCGTAGCCAGCGCCGATGGACATTGCCTTCACGCGGTCGGTGAATGCCGGGACGAACTCGTCCCAGACGGAGTCCACGACATAAATTCGCTCAATGGATACACACAGGTGACCGGAGTTGGTGAAGCAGCCAATGCGTGCGCCCTCGACCGCGCGGTTGATGTTGGCATCTTCAGCGACAATCAGCGGGTTCTTGCCGCCGAGCTCCGCGGAGAAACTGATCAGGCGTTCGCCGCACTGCTGTGCCAGCGAGCGGCCGGTCTCGGAGGAGCCGGTGAACATCAGGAAGTCACACTGGCCGACAATGCCCTGGCCGACAACGCGACCGGGTCCTGGAATGACCTGGAAGAGATCCTCCGGAAGGCCAGCGCGGTAGAGCAAATCGACAGCGAAGAGAGCGGTAAACGGAGTGGTGCTGTCCGGCTTGAGCACGATGGCGTTACCGGCCATCAGTGCAGCCAGCGCATCGGAAACCGCGAGGGTCAGCGGGTAGTTCCACGGAGCAATAACACCGACGACGCCCTTTGGGTGGTGGTAGACGGTGGTCTTGGAAAGTACCGGGACCGCGCCGTGCGCTCGCTTCGGCTCAAGCAGTTTCGGGCCCTGATTGCCGTAGTAGCGGGCGGTGATAGCGGTGTGTACGAGCTCCTCGTGGGCACTGGCGCGGTTTTTACCGGTCTCGGCCTGCAGCAGGTCCAGCACCTGGTCGCAGTGGGTAAAGAGCAGGTCGTGGAAGTGGTGCAGCACTTCGCCGCGCTTTTCCGGCGCCATGCGGGCCCACTTCTTCTGCGCGGCACGGGCACGCTTGAAGGCCTCGTCGACATCGGCCTGGGTACCGACAGGAATCTGCGCCAGCTCCTGGCCGGTAAATGGTGCCGAGATAGTGGCGGTCTTCGACTTATCAGCTACCGTGACGCGCTGAAGAAGGCGGGCAACGAGCTCGTCGTTAAGCGGATTGCGGATGGTAGTTCGGTTTGTCGTAGCAGTAGATGCTGTCATGGCACAGATACTACTGTTGCGCGGCGCCCCGAGATAGTAAATTTGGCAAAACTACAAAAACTTAGAAAACTTTAGTAAGTAGTCCAGCCCATCCGACGGTTGCGGTCCGGGTCGCGCGGGCCATCGTTGCCGAACTCGAACGGTTCGTGGCCGTCGACATCGCCGTAGCGCATCTCCGGGTCATCATCCAGATCGTCGTCGACGTCGATGTCCGGCTTTTCCTCGGCCAACCGCTTGCCGAGAGTGTCATGCGGAGAAGCGCCCCGCCAGCGGTCCGGCGGATCCATTACATAATTCTCGCCATCACCGGTGAGGAAGTCGCCATCGAGTCCCTCTGAGCCATCGAGCGTGGTCTCGTCGAAATCACCAGTGGTATCCGGATCGTAGTCAAGGCCATCAGACATCTTGACCAACCTCCTGTTTCATAATCACTCATGTGGTGCCCACGCCTGGCGACTGTGAGTTTTTCCGCGATTACAAAATCACCGCCAGCAGGCGAGGAATTACCTTGATACTAACTGTTTTTCAGGGTTGGGAACAATACCTTTACATCGCCCGTTGTAGAAAGTGTAGGCAAACGTAAGCGCGTGTGCCTGAATACAAAACGTAAGAAAAACTGAGAAAAGAAAGAAGGACGACGTGCGCGAAAGCAGCAATCCTGCATTCAGTTCACTTACTAAGACCGTCGCCCGCGGACAGGCGGGCGCACATCACTACGGCCAAGGTCAGATGGGCGCTGGCTACGGGGATAACCCGTACCAGTCGCAGGTTGCCGCCGACTACCGTCCGATGACGGTCGACGATGTCGTTTCCAAGACCGGCATCACGCTGGCAACCATCATCGTTTTGGCTGCGGTCAATTTCTTCATTGCCGTCAGTGTCTCCACCAGCCTGGCCATGATTCTGACCATTGTCGGCGCCATCGGTGGTCTGATTACTGTTTTGGTTTCCACCTTCGGCAAGAAGTACGGCTCCGCGCCGGTTACCCTCACCTACGCGGCCTTCGAGGGCCTCTTCGTCGGTGGCATCAGCTTCATGTTCACTGCTCCAATTCAGGGCGTTGCCGCTGGTGCGCTGATTATGCAGGCCGTGCTGGCTACCCTGGGTGTCTTCATCGGTATGCTCTTCGTCTACAAGTCGGGCGCTATCCGCGTGACCCCGAAGTTCACCCGTTTTATGAGTGCGGCTCTGATTGGTGTCCTGGTCCTCATGCTGGGCAACCTGGTGCTCTCCCTGTTCGGCCTGGGCTTCCCGCTGCGTGACGGCGGCATGCTGTCGATCATCTTCTCTCTGGTCTGCATCGGCCTGGCAGCCTTCAGCTTCCTGATTGACTTCGATCAGGCTGATCGCCTGGTTCGCGCTGGCGCTCCGGCTCAGTACGCCTGGGGTGTCGCCCTCGGTCTGGCTGTGACCCTGGTCTGGCTCTACACCGAGATTCTGCGTCTGCTGTCCTACTTCAGGGACTAAACGCTAGAAAACTAACTAACGCACAAGCGCCGGGTAGCCCGTTATTACGGGTTGGCCGGCGCTTTGTTGTTGGCAGTCGACGTATTGACCGATAGGGCTGTGCAGTGTGACGTCGTAAAGCGCGATATCGAAGCGGGAGAGGGCACAAAAAATGGACCGATAGGCCATATGGGCTTCTATCGGTCCAAGAATCGGGCACTGTGGCCCGAAGTTGCCGCCTGGGTTGAGGCCGGTCTAACGCCGGGAGCGCTTAGGCGTCCATCTCCGGGTCGTACGGCTCAGCCTTGACCACAGTGACAGACACTTCGTCGCCGCTCGGGGAAGCGTAAGTGCGGGTCTCGCCCTCCTTAGCGCCGACCAGAGCCTTGCCCAGCGGGGAATCGGTGGAGTAGGTCTCCAGGTTCGGGTTGGAGGAGTCAGCGCCACGGGTACCGATGAGGAAGGTCTCGGTGTCGTCTTCGTCGCCGTCGTAGTAGACGTGGACCACGGTGCCGACCAGAGCCACACCGGACTCCTGTGGAATCTCGCCGACGGTGGCGCGCTGCAGCAGGTCTTCGAGGTAGCGGATGCGTGCCTCTTCCTGTCCCTGCTGCTCGCGGGCGGCATCGTAGCCGGCGTTTTCCTTCAAGTCGCCCTCTTCGCGACGCTCGTTAATCTCGGCGGCGATGACCGGGCGGTTTTCATATAGCGCCTCAAGCTCGGCCTTGAGCTTGTCGTAGGACTCCTGGGTGAGCCATGGGCTATTGTTCTTTGCCTCAGTCATGGTTCCTCCTGTGTTTTTGGCTATTTAATACAAAAGCGGCCCCGCGTGGGGCCGTCGGCTGCGTCACAGGATAGCACTGTCACGCCACATGGCAATAACAGGCGCGTCGGAGTGTTGTCGCGCACGCTTTACGACGTGCCCCCGCAGCGCATGATCCTCAGTCGCGAAGGGAGATTACTTCGCAGGTGCGAGGAACTCCGGAATGTCGGTGGAGCAGCCATAGACATCGCCTGCGACGGCCAGCTCGCGGGTGGCAATGGGGACGTCCATCCGCACGGTAGCGGGGCCGCCGCCCGGGATGAATACGTCGCGACGCCCGACCTCTGCCACGTCATAGTTCAGCGCATAGATAATGCAGTAGCTATCCAGCTCCGGCTTTTCGCGGGTGACGTCCAGCGTGAAGATGAACTGCTCATCTTCCTTACCTGGAGTGCGGCTCCAGCCCGCTTGCGTTGCAGAGACATCCGGGGCGGAGACGCGGTTCATCTGAACGAAGATGTATGCGCCGGCGATGACGAGCATGCCAACAATAGCGATGACAACCAATTTTGCGGGGAGAGTGCGACTGTTGTCCCCATAGCGCTCGCGCTCTCGCTTCGGCGCTGCGGTATTTCGGGTGTTTCGCTCCGAACTTTCAGCCATGCTTTTTAGCCTATCGGAGTTCTCGGTCGACGTGGTAAAATGTTGACAGTTAAACAATCTTTCTGGTGTGGCGCGGTGTCCTGCTGCTATGTCGTTCCACCGAGTAGCGATGCTGCGTGGTCATATGATGGTGCAGCGCTATAGTGGGGCGGTATTGAAACGGTGCTGGAGTAGCATCGTTGCGGTCGAAGGGCTCCGGCCTTGGCCAGAAAACATGGACTGAGATAGTAGCGGGAGTGACTTCAATTGACACTTCGTCTGATGGCAATTCACGCTCATCCTGATGACGAATCGAGCAAGGGCGCCGCAACGATGGCCCGATATGCGGCGGAAGGGCATCGCGTCAAAGTGGTGACCTGCACCGGCGGTGAGGCCGGCAGCATTCTCAACCCTGCGATGGATCGGCCGGAGGTGCGGGAGAATATCGCCGCAGTGCGCGTTCACGAAATGGCTGCAGCCGCTGAGACTCTCGGCGTTGAACATGAGTGGCTCGGCTTTACCGACTCCGGTCTGCCTGCGGGCAACCCGGTGCCGGTGCTGTCGCACGGAGTGTTTGCTCGCCAATCGGTCGAGGATGCGACCAAGCCTCTCATTCGGGCAATTCGCGAGTTTCGTCCGCACGTCGTCATTACTTACGACGAAAACGGTGGCTACCCGCACCCGGACCACATCATGACCCATATCGTGTCCATGCGCGCTTGGCTGGAGTCTGGAACGGATAAGTACCCCGAGCTCGGTGAACCATGGGAAATTTCCAAGCTCTACTACACCCACGGTTTCATCAAGGCGCGTCTCATCGCGCTGGACAACTACTATCGCGACAACGGTTTGGAAAGCCCGCTGGCCGAGTCCTTCCGCCGTTGGACTAAGACTCCCGGCGACATCATGACCCGCGTGACCACGCAGGTTGAGTGCGGCGATTACTTCCAGCAGCGGGATCAGGCGCTGCTGGCGCACGCTACGCAGATCGATCCGAACGGGCCATTCTTCGCCGTGCCGGTAGACATTCAGCAGCGCGTTTGGCCGACCGAAGAGTTTGAGCTTGCCCGCACTCGAGTGCAGACCGAGCTGCCAGAGACCGATCTCTTCGCCGGTATCGACCCCGACGCGGAATAGTCCGGAATTAACGCTAAGCTGGAACTCATGATTGAAAGCTTCGATGCCTTGGCGGCTCGCACGACAATTTTCCTGGCGCAGAACCCCACTGGTCCGCGGGGTGCTGACTTCGGAAAGGCCTCTCCTGTTGGCCTGCTCATCATTGTCGTTTTGCTCATCGTCATCCTGGCTCTCGGCTGGGATCTCTCGCGGCGCGCGAAGCGCATGGCCGCTCGCCGGAAGTTCGCCGAGGCGCACGACATGGATCCCTTCGATTCCGAGGCTGTGGATAAGGCGATGGCTGCAGCAGAGCAGCGTCGTGAAGCGGAGTAGTCAGCGTCAAGGTGTGTGCGCGTCGCTTGACGACGGGCAGTTGCGCGCACCCCTGATTGTTTCCCGTGTGGCGGGATTTGGAGTTCGAATTGCGGGATTCTAGGCAGTGTGCTACAGTCAAGCACATGCGTATGTGGCGATTTTATTTTTCGAAGGCTCCGGAGGCAGTGACGACATAGTCACAGCCGGCGGCTAATCGTCACGTCGCCACCAACCGGAGTCAAAGGCAGCAGCCCCAACCAATCGGGGCGCTGCCTTTTGTCGTATCTACAGCCAAAATGCGCAACTAATCACCCAGAGAAAAGAGACCTCAGATGACCCCTCCAACTTCCCTC
This sequence comes from Corynebacterium sp. HMSC063G05, assembly GCF_001810555.1. Taxonomy (NCBI): domain Bacteria; kingdom Bacillati; phylum Actinomycetota; class Actinomycetes; order Mycobacteriales; family Corynebacteriaceae; genus Corynebacterium; species Corynebacterium sp. HMSC063G05. The sequence goes on from NZ_KV801846.1 coordinate 31,858, forward strand.
GAAGCCCCCGCCTCGACCGCGAACCGCCGCGTCGTAGCCTTCCACGACCTGCCCTCCCCAGAAGAGGTCATGGCCAAACAGCCACTGACCCCAAACCTGGTTAACGAGGTAGAGCAGTCGCGACTCGACGTCGCCCGCGTCATCGCCCGTGAAGACGATCGTCTGCTGGTCGTTGTCGGCCCGTGCTCCATTCACGACCCCGAGGCCGCCATCGACTACGCCCGCCGCCTGAAGGCCACCGCCGATGAGCTCGACGAGGACCTGCTGGTCGTCATGCGCGTCTACTTCGAAAAGCCGCGCACCACCGTCGGCTGGAAGGGACTCATCAACGACCCCGACCTGGATAGCTCCTTCAAAATCAACAAGGGCCTGCACATGGCCCGCGAGGTACTCATCGAGGTCCTGCGCACCGGCCTGCCCGCCGGCGCCGAATTCCTCGAGCCCAACAGCCCGCAGTACATTTCCGACGCCGTCTCCTGGGGTGCAATTGGTGCGCGCACCACGGAGTCGCAGGTCCATCGTCAGCTCGCTTCCGGACTTTCCGTGCCCATCGGCTTCAAGAACGGCACCGACGGCAACGTCCAGGTCGCCGTGGACTCGCTGGTCTCCGCAGCAAACCCGCACTTCTTCTTCGGCATGAACGACCAAGGCCGCGCCGCCGTTGTCGAAACCGCCGGCAACCACAACTGCCACATCATCCTCCGCGGTGGCACCTCCGGCCCGAACTGGGACGAAGAATCGCTTAACGACGCCGAAGCGCGCCTGAACAAGGCCGAGCAAACCGTCAGCATCATGGTGGATGCCTCCCACGCCAATTCCGGAAAATCCGAGGTGCGCCAGGCCGAGGTCGTTGAGGAGCTCGGCAAGCTCATCGGGGGCGGCGACGAGCGCATCACCGGCATCATGATGGAGTCCTTCCTCGAAGCCGGCGCGCAAAAAATTACCGATGGTCGTAAGGGCCTCGTATACGGCAAGTCCGTCACCGATGCGTGCATGGATTGGGAAACCACCGACCGGCTGCTGCGTACGCTTGCGGCAGAAGTTCGGAAGCGTCGGCAGGCACGCGACTAAGCACAAAGTGGCCGTGCCCATTGGGTAGGGTTACATATGTGAAAGAAAACCAGCCGTCCTCACTCCGGCGGATCGCCTATCCGCTCTACGAGCGCAAACTAGCCCAAGAGCTAGAAGGAAAACCTCGCCCCAAGCACGTTGCCATCATGGCCGATGGCAACCGCCGCTGGGCGAGGGAGGCTGGATTCACCGACGTCAGCCACGGCCACCGCGTCGGCTCCCGCAAAATCGCAGAATTCGTCGGCTGGTGCGCCGAGCAGGAAATCGAGCTGGTCACCATCTACCTGCTCTCCACCGAAAACCTCGGGCGAGACCCCGAAGAGCTGGAATTACTGTTCGACATCATCGCCGACGTCGTCGACGAATTGGCGCAATCGCCTAACGACGTGCGCCTGCGCATGGTCGGCCACCTCGAGCTCCTTCCGGAAAGAATGACCGCCCGGCTGCGTCACGACGAAGAAGTCACCGCGAACAACACCGGCATCCAGGTCAACATCGCCGTTGGCTACGGCGGCCGGCAGGAAATCGTCGACGCAGTACGCAGAATCATCCGGGAATCAGTCGCCGAGGGAATCGATGCTTCCGAGCTTGAGGAGCGCATCACCACCGATGCCATTTCTCGCCGCCTCTACACATCCGGACAACCGGACCCCGATCTAGTCATCCGCACTTCCGGAGAACAGCGGCTCAGCGGCTTCCTCCTCTGGCAAACCGCCTACTCCGAGATTTGGTTCACCGATACCTACTGGCCCGAATTCCGCCGCATCGACTTCCTCCGCGCACTTCGAGACTTTTCGCAGCGCTCACGCCGCTTCGGCAAATAACCTCCCTACATCCGGAAAAATTTCCGGATGTTAGAGTTTGCGCATCCGGACCCTCGAAACCTTGTGGTCCCGAGACTTCGTAAGAACTAATGACGCCCGCACTCGAGTGGGCAAAATATTTTCCGTCAGGTTCGGCAAGTTCACCTGCTGCCAAATGCGTCGGGCCACCTCGGCCGCAGCTTCGTCGTCAAGCGTGGCGTAATCCGCGAAGTGCGCGCCCGGAGCGCGAAACGCCGTCTGGCGGAGACTGAGGAAACGATTAATGTACCAGCGTTCGATGTCCGCGCGCGGGGCATCGACGTAGACACTGAAATCGAAAAGATCGGAAATCATCAGCGTCGGGCCCGTCTGCAAAACGTTGAGCCCCTCGAGAATGAGAATGTCCGGACGATCGACATCGACGAACTCATCCGGCACCCGGTCATAGAGCGTGTGCGAATACACCGGCGCCTTCACATGCCGCGCCCCCGACTTCACCGCCGTGACAAACCGCATCAACGCACGCTGATCATACGACTCCGGATACCCCTTGCGCTGCATAATCCCACGGCGATTCAATTCCTCAGAAGGATAGAGGAAGCCATCAGTAGTAACCAAGTCCACCCGCGGATTAGTCTCCCAGCGCTCGAGCAGGACCTGCAGCAAACGCGCCGTCGTTGACTTGCCGACCGCCACCGAACCCGCGACGCCGATAATAAACGGCACCGACGCCCCCTTCGAAGGATTTTCCCCAAGGAAGTTTGACGTTACGGCGTTCAGCTCCCGATGCGCCGCCACACGCATGTGAATCAGACGAGAAAGCGGAAGATAGACCTCGGCGACTTCGTCCAGGTCGATGTTTTCACCGATACCGGAAAGTCGTTCAGCTTCCTCTTCCGTCAGCACCAGAGGCATATTCTTGCGCATTTCGCGCCACTGCTCGCGTTTGAACTCGACGTACGGGCTGGGGGATGTTGCGCGCGTCATACTTCCAATTGTGCCAAGGGGGTGCCGAAAACCGGAAAACGAGTCAATAAAGGGGGCATACCTGAATGGTGCTGCTTTCGTGGTTTGCCCCATAAAGGGCTAGCATGGCCTGTGGCATTGAAGTTTCATTGAAAGGTCGAAAACCTACTCATGACCGGGTCTAACAATAACGATGTCCGCTACCAATCGCTGCGTGAACTCGATCCCGACCTCGCAGAGGCAATGGCAGGGGAGCTCTCTCGTCAGCGTGACATGCTCGAAATGATTGCCAGTGAGAACTTTGTTCCACGTGCAGTGCTGCAAGCTCAGGGCTCGGTTCTGACCAACAAGTACGCCGAAGGCTACCCGGGCCGTCGTTACTACGGTGGCTGCGAATACGTCGACGTCGTCGAGGACATGGCACGCAACCGCGCCAAGGAGCTCTTCGGCGCTGAGTTCGCCAACGTTCAGCCACACGCAGGTGCGCAGGCCAACGCTGCCGTTCTGCATGCGCTAATCAACGCCGGTGACAAGATTATGGGCCTCGACCTGGCACACGGCGGTCACCTGACCCACGGCATGAAGCTGAACTTCTCCGGCAAGCTCTACCACGTCGCCGCATACGGTGTGGACAAGGACACTATGCGGATCGATATGGACAAGGTGCGTGAGCAGGCGCTCGCAGAAAAGCCGGATGTTCTCATCGCAGGTTGGTCGGCGTACCCGCGCCACCTCGACTTCGAAGCTTTCCGTTCCATCGCCGATGAGGTCGGTGCGAAGTTGTGGACGGACATGGCGCACTTCGCAGGCCTGGTTGCCGCCGGTCTGCACCCGTCGCCGGTTCCGCATTCTGACGTTGTGTCGACTACCGTTCACAAGACCCTCGGTGGTCCTCGTTCGGGCATGATTTTGGCTAAGCAGGAGTACGCCAAGAAGCTGAACTCCGCTGTTTTCCCGGGGCAGCAGGGGGGTCCGCTGATGCACGCCATCGCCGGCAAGGCCGTGGCGCTGAAGATTGCTGGTACCGAGGAGTTCAAGGAGCGCCAGGAGCGCACTCTGGCTGGTGCCCGCATTCTGGCTGAGCGTCTCACCGCTTCCGACTGCGCCGAGGCTGGCGTCGATGTTCTCACTGGCGGCACCGATGTCCACCTGGTTCTGGCGGATCTGCGCAATTCTGAGATGAACGGCCAGGAGGCCGAGGATCTGCTCCACGCTGTTGGCATTACCGTCAACCGCAATGCTGTTCCGTTTGACCCGCGTCCTCCGATGGTTACATCCGGACTTCGTATCGGTACTCCGGCGCTGGCCACCCGTGGTCTCGACGAGAAGGCCTTCACCGAGGTCGCCGATGTCATCGGTACTGCTCTCGCCGCCGGCAAGAATGCGGATGTTGACTCCCTGCGTGCTCGTGTTTCGAAGATTGCTCAGGAATTCCCGCTTTACGACGGCATCGAGGACTGGAACCTCATCTAATTCTGCGTTTTTGCAGCGCAAGTACCCGTTCTAGCAGTGCGCTAAGACGGGTTTTCCCGTACATCCGGGTTTTGGTCCGGAGGTGGTGGCTCCGGCCCGAGCTGTTTCGTCGTGCCTGCCCGGTATCCGGCGTAGGACCTCCCGGACATTGATGTCACGAATGAGTTGCTAAACAGCGGCGGCCGAGTCTTGTCAGGTGGGCGCCATCGAATATGTCCGGATGTGGGGATGCGTTCGAGGTGGCCGTTGCGTCCTTCCCGGTCGTCGTCGTTAAGCCCGTTGTGTTCGCGGCAGACCATGGTGAGGTTGTCCAGCGTGGTTGTGCCGCCGTGTTTGTGGGCGACTAGGTGGTGCGCTTGTCCGCTATAGGCGGGGCGTTCACAGCCGGGCCAGGCGCAGATGGGGTTGTCGATGAGCATCGCGATGCGCTGCTCTTCAGTCGCCAGGCGGGGGTTGCCGATGGGAAATAAGTCCGTAATGGCGCTGTGTTCGTCGTAAAGCACGGCCCACCCGGTGTCGGCGAGTAGGGCGTTGAGGAAGACGTCGGGGGCGAGCGCAGAGCCGTTGGTGGTGGCGGCGAATCGCGGGCTGTAGTCGATGAGGTCTTGTGCGGTGATGATGATGGCGGGTTGGTAGCGCATTTCATCGAGCTTGTCGACGGGCGTTGCGGCATCGGCATGCTCGAGGCGCTCGGCAAGCGCTTGGCCGACGCAGCGGTCGTGGGAAAACTCCGGATGGGACTTCCGGATTTCTGCGGCACGGATGGTAAGCGGCGACAGGAGATTGTCGAGCATATCCGAGGGGCCGGAGATGTGGAAGTGCTTCATTCCCCGGATGTCTACCTTCCGGGAAAATCGGGCGCGCAGATGCTGGGGTGGCTCGTCTTCGGTGTTGAGCTCGGTGAGAGTTTCCCGCATGTAGAGATCGAGTTCTTCGAAGCCGAGGCGTTCGGCGGCAGCGACGAAGGTGAGCCGCAGGTTGTCGTGGAGTTCGGCGTTGTTGGCTTGGCGGCTGCGCTTGTCGATAAGCACGCAGGTGTCTAGGCTGAGCCCGAGTCGGCGGGCCAGAGCGGTGGCATCTTCGCGGGCTTTGGTGTTTTCTTCGGTGTCAGCGGGTTGGAGATAGTGGGCGGCGACGCGTAGCAAAAGCCGGAGGCGCGCCGGGTCAAGGCCGAGGGTTGCCGCCAGGTGGGAGGTGGCGTCGTGGCCGTCGGGACGCGCGGCGTGGAGTTCCGCTAGCGTGTCCATTCCGCGCGAGGCCAGTGCGGCGAGCGTCCCAAGAACTGTCATGCCTTTGAAGGTAAAAGTCCGGATGTAGGGGGACAACGCCTATGGGGGCAGGCTGTGGATAAGTCAGCCGGTTTAGCAGTTATCCACATCCGGACTTTTCACCGCGCAAACGCACCGCAGCTGCACCGCCGTACCGCCGCACCACGCGCTGCCGTCTGTTACGCCCCGAAGTCACGCAGGGCGCTGCCGGTGAGGCGGAAGGTGTCCCATTCGTCCATGGGGAAGGCGCCGAGGGAGCGGTAGAAATCGATGGAGGGTTGATTCCACTTCAGGACGCACCACTCGACACGTGAGTAGCCTCGCTCCACGGCAATTCGCGCGAGGTTCTGCAGCAGTGCTTTGCCCTTGCCGGTGCCGCGTGCCTCGGGGCGGACGTAGAGGTCTTCGAGGTAGATGCCGTGGGTGCCTTCCCAGGTGGAGTAGTTGAGGAACCACAGTGCAATGCCGTCGAGGCGCGGGCTGCCTTCAACACCGCCACCAACGCCATCGCCACCATCACCGCCACCGGCGCCGTCGTCCAAATTTCCGGATGTGGAGTCGACGACGTGGCAGAAAATCGCAGGGTTGTCCCCGAAGAGCTGTTCGCGCAGGCGCTCGGGGGTCAGTCGGACGGCATCGGGTTCTTTTTCGTAGGCCGCCAGGTCTTTGATGAGGTCGACGATCTCGTGGACGTCGTCAGGCGTGGCGGGGCGTGGAAGTGTCATGTGTCCCTTGTTACTCGCGGCGAGTGATTTGGTGCAAAAGTGCGTCCGAGGCGGGGGAGATTGCGATAACCTGCGAGGTTATGAGCAACGTTACTCAAGACTTTTCCGACGGCATTCTAGCCATCACCATCGACCGCCCGGATGCCTATAACTCCCTGGATAAGAATCTCCGCTTGGAGCTGAAAGCCGCTTTTGAGCGTGCGCAGGAGCCGGATGTGCGCGCTGTTATCCTGCTCGGCGGGCCGAAGGCGTTTTGTACGGGCCAGGATTTGAAGGAGCACATTTCTGACCTGCAGTCCGGCGCCGGCATGGGCAAGGTTGTCGAGGAGTACAACCCGATGGTCGCGGAGCTGACCGCGATTAACGTTCCGGTTATTGCAGCTATCGAAGGTGCTGCGGCGGGTGCCGGCTGGTCGTTGGCGCTGCACTGTGATTTCCGTATCGCGGGCCCGAAGGCGTCGTTCAAGGCGGCGTTCCCGTCGATTGGCCTGGCCACGGACTGTGGCATGTCGGCGCTGCTGCCGCGCATGGTCAGTGACGCGAAGGCGCGTGAGCTGTTGTTCTTCGATAAGAAGGTGCTTGCCGACGAAGCCCTGAGCCTCGGCCTGGTCACTGAAGTGGTGGATAATCCAGCGACTCGGGCACGTGAGTTGGCTGCCCAGTTTGCGGCGGGGCCGACGGCCGCGCTGAAGGAGATTAAGGCTCTGCTGCGCCGGGATACCTTGTCTGCCGCTGCGGCGGAGGCGGACGCGCAGGCTCGTTTGGCGGTCTCGGCCGACCATAAGGAAGCGGTGGCCGCGTTCTTGGAGAAGCGACCACCGCATTTCGTAGGTGAGTAAGGCAGATACCTGGAGTGGCAGGGGAGAGATAGTAGTGAAGAACTACTGCTCTTCCTGTGCTCCTAGTACTTCACTGGTGAGCTCTGGGTGATCTCCCAGCTCACCGGAAACCTCGTCAGGGTGCTTGGATAGGCTGACCAGCGAGACCGCCAGACCGCCCCAGATGACGATGATGAACAGTGCCATCATGACAATTGCGATACCGGACATTTGGCTTAAACCTCCTCGGTTTCCGGAGTGTGCTTGCGTGGCAGGTGTGAGGACCGCTTGAAATCTGGCGTCACACCGAAGTCCGAGCCCGGAGGGCCATCGAGACGGTGTTGGCCGCGCCAAGGCAGGATGGCCATAATCAGAGCGCCGATGAGAATCACGCCGATGACACCCCAGCCAAAGATGTCGATTTGGGTGTCGGAGTAGCCTTCGTAGTTTTCCTGGAAAAGTCCAATGAGCTCCTGGAACAGGATGACGGCGAGAATGACCGGCGTGATGTTTCCGACGAAGATCTGCCACATGGTGCCGACCTTGAACGAGGACACGGCGTTGAGGTGCATGGCGAACTCGTTGGTGCGGCGCAGGATCCAGTCGATTGCGATGATGGTCAGCAGTGCAACCAGGACGATACCGACGTTGTTGGTGAACTTATCGACGATGTCGAGGGTTACCAGACCTGAGGTGGTCGGGAAGGCCAGCAGCGAGATGACGGCCATGGCGCCACCGACGGTGAGGGTGGCCTGGACGCGGCCGAGGTTCAGCTTGTCCTTGACTGCGGAGACGACGACCTCGAGCAGCGACATCAGGGAGGTCACACCGGCGATTGCCAGGGAGAGGAAGAACAACAGGCCGAAGACGGAGCCGATGAGCTTTGGCATCTCAGAGATGACCGTCGGGAAGGCGATGAAGGCAAGACCAATACCGGAGGTTGCGACCTCGTCAACGGCCTGACCCGACTGCGCTGCCATGAAGCCCAGGGTGGCGAAGACACCGATACCGGCGAGAACCTCGAAGGAGGAGTTTGCGAACGCGGTGACCAGGCCGGAACCGGTGAGGTTCGTGCGTGGCTTCAGGTAGGAGGCGTAGGTCAGCATAATGCCGAAGGCCACGGACAGGGAGAAGAAGATTTGGCCGTAGGCGGCAATCCATACGCTGGAGTCAGTGAGTGCGGACCAGTCTGGGGTGAAGAATGCGTCCAGGCCCTTTGCAGCGCCGTCGAGCGTCAGGGAGTAGATGACCACTGCGACGAAGAGGATGGTCAACAGTGGGATGAAGATAATCGAGACCTTGCCGATGCCCTTGTCCACACCAGCGGCCAGAATGCCGATGACGAGTACCCAGACAATGAGCAGGACGATGGAAATCGAGGGGACGAAGTCCAGAGAGAAGACGCTCTCGGTGTCTACTTGGAGGAAGTCCTTCATGAAGTGGGTCTCGGCATCTGGGCCCCAGCTCTTGCGGATGGACTTCCAGGCGTAGATGAAGGACCACGCGATAATAACGGCGTAGTAGACGGTAATGAAGAAGGCGATACCGACCTGAATCCAGCCAATTGGCTCAGCCCAGGGCTTGATGCGACGCATCGACTTCGGTGCGGACCCGCGGAAGCGGTGTCCGATGGCGAAGTCGAGGAAGAGCAGTGGGATACCTGCGGTCAGAAGTGCGACCAGGTAGGGGATAAGGAAAGCGCCACCGCCGGAGTCATACGCGACATAGGGGAAACGCCAGATGTTTCCAAGCCCGACTGCCGAGCCGATAGCGGCGAAAATGAAGGCTGCTCGGGTGGAAAACACCTCCCTTCGCTGAGGGGTAGCGGTCGAGTTGGTTGTGCTCATACCTCTGGAACTCCAATCCTTCATCTCCGGTCACGCGCTCGCGCGGCCTAGGAGGGAATTTGGTGAAGTGCCTCACCATTACCTAACAGAATCTTAGTATATGAGATGGGTGTCTCATTGTATAGTTTCGGTTTTGTAGGGGGTAATGTTTTTTGGTGAGGGGTGTGGCACGGGGGAAGGGAGCTCTAATCAAGCCTCGTAAATAATCGCCAGCCACCTACTTTGAGGTATGCAAAAACCCCGCCAGGAAGACCTGACGGGGTTTGGGGGCGAATCGGCTAGGCCGACGTGCGCTGTTTACTCTGCGCCGCCCTTGGCGATACGACGGAAGATGATCTCCTTCATGATCTCGTTGGTGCCACCGTAAATGGTCTGGACCTTGGAGTCGAGGTAGTGAGTGGAGATTGGGTACTCGAGCATGAAGCCGTAGCCACCGAACATCTGCAGGCAGCGGGTAACGATGTCCTGCTGTTCCTCGGTGGTCCAGTACTTGGCCATGGAAGCGCCGGTCTCGTCCAGCTGGCCTGCGTTGTGAGCCATAACAGCCTGGTCAACGAAAGCCTGCAGGGCGGTGACGCGGGTGGCGATGTCAGCCAGGTAGTGGCCGTGGACCTGGTGCTGGATGATCGGGCGACCGAATGCCTCGCGCTCCTGAGCGTACTTGTACGCCAGGGTCCAGGCGCGCCGGGAAGTTGCTACAGAGCCGCAAGCCAGGGTCAGGCGCTCGTGAGCGAGGTTGGTGCGCAGGTAGCCGAAGGCAGCGCCCTCTTCGCCGAGCAGGTTCTCGGCCGGAACGCGGACGTTGTCGAAGTTGAGCTCAGCGGTGTCCTGAGCCTTCAGGCCGACCTTCTGCAGCGGGCCAGCCTTGGTGAAGCCCTCGAGATCAGCGTCGACGATGAACATGGAGACGCCAGCGCGGCCCTTGGATGGGTCGGTGATAGCTGCGACGAGAGCGAAGTCGGCCATCATGCCGTTGGAGATGAAGATCTTGGTGCCGTTGAGGACGTAGTGGTCGCCGTCCTTCTTGGCGAAGGTGCGCATACCTGCCAGGTCAGAACCGGCGCCCGGCTCGGTCATAGCGAGGCAGCCGATGGTGTCGCCGGCGTTCATGGAAGCCAGGTACTTCTGCTTCTGCTCTTCGTTACCGAACTTGGCCAGGTACGGAGCGACCAGGTCGTTGAGAACGCCGAAGGAAACGACGATGGAGCCACAGTCAGCGTTGGAGAGCTCCTCGTTCAGGACCTGGTTGTAGCGGAAGTCCATCTCTCCGCCGCCGCCGTATGCCTCCGGAGTGGACATACCAATCAGGCCCAGCTCGCCGGCCTTCTTGAAAATCTCGCGGTCCGGCTGACCTTCCTTGTGCCAGCGCTCTACGTTCGGGGTGATTTCCTTCTCGACGAAGCCGCGAACCATGTCGCGGAACATGTTGTGCTCTTCTTCGAAGTGAGTACGGGGCAGAAAGTCCTTCATGACATGCTCCTAGAAATATTGTCGTGGAATTTTTGTCTTAAGGCCTTTTCGTACGTCGCAGATAAACGCTGCAGATAAACGCGATGGCCTCGGTTCATCGTCATAGTGACTATGACTGTTGTACCCCATTATGCATGAGTGTGATGAGAGACACTTGTTTTTTTAAAAGTTTTTTCCCGATTGATGACGTGAAATCGCTTGACGACGGATATTGTGCCCAACCTTCCCGGAAAACTACCCCCGTTGCGGTTGGAGGTTGCTATTGAATCCAGACTATCCTCGACAGTCGGCAATGTTAGGTAATGCTAACCTACAAAGCCAGGTGAATGGCTATTTTTGTCATATCTGACAGGCGGGACCCTGGGGCTTTGGGGTCGATAGGGTAGGCGTTTTGGATGGTCATCATGGGGGTGATTAACGAAACATTCTCGTTTTCTTATTCCCATTAGTGCTGGTGGTAGTTAGTATGAGCATCAGGTGGAGACCGGTTCCCTTGATTATCCGAGCTTCTTCCACTGCAGTCATAGCAACCTCCAATTGCACTCGAAAAAATGACGCGACCTGTGCGCCGTCCCCGTGGAATGGACAGCGAGCAGGTCGCGTTATTTTTATTTTTTATTGCTGCGATTAGGCGCTAGTCGGCAATCCCATCAATGTGCGCCAGCAGGGCCGAGTTGTAGTACTCCGGGGTCTCCTGGTTAAGCAGGTGCTTGGCCGGCGAAATGACGACCATGGTCGAGCCCGCGATGCCGTCGTGAAGCGAAGTGACGACGTCGAGTGACGTAGAGGTGTCTTGCTTGCCGGCGATGACCAGCGTCGGAGCGGTGATCTCGGCGAGGCGCTCGCGGGTGTCGAAGCGGGACAGTGCTCCGCAGGCGCCGATGTAGCCGTCATCGGGGCAATCTGCGATCATGTCGCGGAAGCGGGCGGGGAGCTCAGGGGTGGTGTCGAAGCACTCGTCGGTAAACCAGTTGCGGACGACAGTATCGGCGAGCGCGACCGTGCCCTTGTCGCGCACGAGCTCGGCCTTTTCCTGCCAGGCCTCGGGTGTGCCGAATTTCGGCGCCGTCGACGACAGCGTCAGGCTGACCACACGATCGGCGTGTTCTAGTGCGACGGTCTGGGCGATAGCGCCGCCGAGGGATAGTCCCACAAAATGTGCGCGGTCAACATCCTCCTCGTCGAGGACCTCGATGATGTCGGCGGCCAAGTGGCTCATGTCCCACTCACCCTCGGGGATAGGGGATTCGCCATGGCCACGGACATCTGGCGTGATGACCTGGTACTTTTCACTCAAAGTGGCTACCTGTGGCTCCCACATCTCCTGTGTGGTGCCCAGCGAGCCAATCAGGACAACCGTACCGTTGCCCTTGTGGTTGATTGCATGTGCGGTGTAGTCGATGGCCACGAGGATCCTCCTTGAAGACGTCGGCTGTGTCTGCTGTGTCTGCTATTTCTCGGCGTTGCGAGCAGCTTCAGCGGCAGCCCGACCAGGGCCGTCGTCCTTCTTGGACTCTGCCTCAGCGGCTTCCACGCGCTGCTTCGCCAGAGACGCACGAGCGGCCTCCAGCCACTCCGGCATCTGCTCGAGCAAATCCTTAATCTCCGCCGTTGTCAGCGGCTTGTCCATGTCATTCTTCTTCAACGCCGTGATAGTAATGCCCAGCTTGCGGGCAACTTCCGGGCGCGGGTGCGGTCCGTTGCGGCGTAGCTCAGCGAGCCACTCCGGCGGATTGGACTGCAGTTCCGCAAACTGCGCGTGCGAAATCTCACCAGTGCGAAATTCCTCGGGTGTGGCCGGGAGGAAAATGCCAAGTTTCTTGGCTGCGGTTAGGGGTTTCATGGGTTCAACGCTAGCACCCATTCGAGTAACCTTGCGGAGTATGTCGACTCCTGAACCCGCCGTCCTGCGCATCGTGTTCGCCACCGGCACCAGTCCCGAGAAGTGGTTTCGCCGCTTTAGAGATCGGATTCCGGCAACACTGCACACCCACGCCGCCGACGATCCGATGTCCGACCTGGTCGGCGGTGCCGCTGACATGGCGCTGGTTCGGTTAGAGTCCGAAGGCTCGCTGCCCGAGTCGCTCCATCGCATCCGGCTTTACGACGAAGCCTGGGGCGTGGCCTACGAAAAAGAACACGTATTCTCCCTCACAGAGTCCGTGCCGGAGGAGCTGTTGGCGGACGAAACTGTGCTGCTGACCTCCGTGGATGCGGACGAGCTGCGACAGATGCTGCCTGTCGCAGCCACTGGTGCAGGTGTCGTAGTGGGGCCTCGCACGATTTTGAAGGCGCTATCGAAGAAGGCGGTGGCCTCATCGAACTTGGTGGCTGAGGAAGGTGCCACAGATCCGCTGTCCCGAACAGCTATTTGGTTGGTGTGGCCGAAAGCAGAGGACGATGAGCTCCGGCAGGAGTTCGTCGGCATTGTCCAGGGGCGTCGGGAGGGATCGACACGCACGCAGCTGGGGCGCAGGAAGGCTGACGAAGCTCCAAAGAAGTTGTCGGCCCGAGAAAAGACGCTTGCTAGGCAAGCCCGCCGGCAGCGCGCTGGGGCCGTCGTAAAGCATGCGCGCAGTGGCCGTGGCGGACGTCGAAGCGGTGGCGGAAGCGGGCGACCACGCAAGAGAAAGTAATCTTTTTACAATATTTTTGCCGTTTCGTTCGACGTGCGCGAAAAAATTAGCCACACTTGTAGTTATGGCTGAAAAGAAGCGCGATTTCACGATTCGAATGATGCGTGAAGAGGACTATCCACAGATCCAAGAGATCTACGAGATTGGCCTGGATACGGGGCATGCGTCGTGGGAGCACTCCGCTCCGGAGTGGGACGAATTCATCGCACTCAAACGAGTGGATTTGTGTTACGTCGCCGTCGACGCAGAGAACCCGGACAAGATTCTGGCTTGGGCATCGGCAGCGCCGGTATCCAAGCGTCCGATTTTCAATGGCGTCATTGAAGACTCCATCTACGTCCACCCTGACGGGCAGGGCATGGGGCTGGCGGCGACGCTGCTGCAGAAGCTTATCGACGATGCCACGGAGCGCGGCTGCTGGTCGATTCACTCGTGGGTCTTCCCGGAGAATGTGGGATCGCTAAAGCTGCATCGAAAGCTTGGCTTCCGAGAAGTGGGGATTTACCACCACATGGCAAAGATGACCTACGGCCCAATGGCGGGGCAGTGGCGCGATGTCATTATTTTGGAAAAGCTCCTGGAAAAGCCAGAGGAGCGTGCGTTGAAGCGCGTCCAGGAAGAAGCAGAAGCCGCCGGTGAGCCGAACCGTCCGATTCTGGACAAGCTCGACCGTGCCGACGGCCAGGTGGGGGCATAGCTGCCGGGAGCTGTGGCTCCCGCGAATTAATTATTCGACGGTTTCCTTCAAAGGATCCTCGCGAACGAAGAACGCAATGATTGCCGCCAGAATAATCACTGGCGTTAGTACCAAGAAAATCGGCGTCAAACCATCGTTGTAGCTGGAGATCAGCGCTTCATGGATTGGCGCCGGCATGCTATCCAGTACATGCGGCGTTAGTGAACCAATCGACTTAGAGGAAAAGCCCTCCGGGCCCATCTGCTTTGCGAACTCCGCTGCAGCTTCCGGTGATGCGGCCTTGATTTGTTCGACAGCCGCCGGAACGCGTTCGCCTGCCAGGTCCTTCATCCGGTGGATGAAAATCGAACCCACAATGGAGGAACCGACCGCACCGCCAATCTGGCGGAAGAAGTTATTCGCAGCGGTAGCGGTACCGACCATGGCGACCGGGAAGGAGTTCTGCACGATGAGAACCAGAACCTGCATGCCGGTTCCCAGGCCGAAGCCCATGATGAACAGGTAAACACCAACCTGCCACAGTGGGGTGGTGGTCTCCAGCGTGGACAGCAAGTAGAGGGAGACAGCCATAATCATCAGGCCGACGAAGGGGTAGAAGCGGTATTTACCAGTCCGGGAAACAATCTGGCCCACGCCAATCGAGGTCAGAAGCATGCCGACCATCATCGGTGTCATCATCAAACCTGCAGCGGTCGGTGACATTGAGTGCACCATCTGCAGGTAGGTCGGAATATAGGCCATAGTGCCGAACATCGCGATACCCAGAATGAGGCCCGACACAGTCGTGAGCACGAAGTTCCGGTTATTAAACAAGTGCGTCGGAATCAGTGGGTTGGAAACGCGAGTCTCGGTGAGGAAGAACAGCACCCAGGAAACGACAGAGGCGCCGATAAGCGAGATGATGATCCGGGAGTTCCAGTCGTACTGTGTACCGCCCCACGTGGTGGTGAGAATTAGCGTCGAGGCAGCAGCGGTCAAGAACGTCGTACCGATGTAGTCGAAGTTTCCTTCGCGCTGGCGTCGGGGCAGCTTCAGGAAGGCCGCAGCTGCCGATAGTGCAACCACGCCCATCGGGACGTTGATCCACAGACCCCAGCGCCAGCCTGGGCCGTCGGTGAACCAGCCTCCCAGTACTGGTCCCAGCACGGAACTCAGGCCGAACACAGCACCCATGATGCCCATGTACTTACCGCGCTGGCGTGCGGGAATAACCTCGGCCAGGATGGCCTGTGAGGAAACCATCAATGTACCGCCAGCAAATCCCTGAAAAGCGCGGGCGGCGATGAGCAGGCTCATGGAGCTGGTGACTGCACCCATGACGGAACCGATTATGAACAGAGCGATGCCCATCATGAACAGGCCCTTGCGCCCAATCATGTCACCGAGCTTGCCGACAATCGGCATTGCCACAGTCTGTGCCAACAGGAATGCAGAAATAACCCACGACATGTGGTCAACTCCGCCGAGCTCGCCGACAATGGTCGGCAGGGCGGTGGCGAAAATCATCTGCCCCAGCGAGCTCATCAGCATAGTGAGAATGAGCGCGAAGAAGATGATTCCCAAGTGGGACTTGTTGCCAGAAACCGTGGTGTCGGTTTGGCCTTGAGCAGTGGTGTTGCTAGCTGTCACTATTCCTCCTCCAAAAATTTTTAACGACGTCGGCGGCGTCGTGAAGCGGTGTGTCTGTTGTGAATTCGTCCCGATGAGCCGATGAGTAGAGCACGCATTCGCGGACGAAACCGACTGACAGGGCTACCTCGTGCTCGACGGGCAGCTCGGGGTGCGTGCGCGACTGTGGATTCATCTCGAAATAGCGCTCAAATGCGGACCGGACGCGGCGCATTGAGCTGCCAAAATTGGAAATGACAACCGTCGAGAGCTTTGGCTCATTGCGCAAAATCTCGCGGATACGCTCCTTGAGCATGCGGTGAAATTCCTCGGTTGCCCCCAGCTCTTTATATCGGAGTAGCTGGGCCCGCTGCTTTTGCTCAATGAAATCGAGCATGTCCGCGATGGGGTCTTGGTGGGTTTGGGCGAGGAATGTCTCTTCATCGTCAGCATCGAATGACATGATGCCGTTGCCGAAGATGGATTGATCCTTGGAGTCGAAGTAATTGAAGAATGTGCGTCGACTGATACTGACCCGCTGGCAGATGTCTTCGATGTTGACGTGGTCGTATCCGCGATCCAACACAAGAGTGGTCGCGGCATCGGCCAAAGCGCAGTGTGTTTGAAACCTTTTGAGCTCCCGGAGACTGCATTCGGGACGTTCGCCCGGGTCCAATCTGGGAGAAGCTTTTTCATCAATTTGCACAAGGTGCAAAGTTACACCGAGTGCAATGTGGTGGCAAGTTGACTAATCAACATAAAGCTTGCCGCAGGGCGCATCCCCGGCAGTATGGCAGGGGTCGAATGGGGGACACGAAGTCACTCTCCGATCATTGCGAATGGAGAGTACCAAAACAAAGGACCCCGGAGTCTCTCAACTAAGTGAGACTACGGGGTCTTATGCGTAAGGTGCTCTCACACCTTCGAGTTCAGAAAGAACTAGTCACGATCAGTGTTGGCCATTGCCAGCACGTCGAGGCGCTTGTCCAGCTCTTCCTCGGTCAGCTTCTCGCCGTCGACGAAGCCCATGTCGATAACAGTCTGACGGATGGTCTTACCTTCCTTCAGAGCAGTCTTAGCGACCTTAGCTGCGTTCTCGTAGCCGATGGCGGAGTTCAGCGGGGTCACAATCGACGGGGAGGACTCAGCCAGAGTCTTCATACGCTCAACGTTCGGCTCGATGCCGTCCACCAGCTTCTCGGCGAAGACGCGTGCGGTGTTCGCCAGCAGCTTAGCGGACTCCAGCACGTTACGTGCCATGACCGGGATGAAGACGTTCAGCTCGAATGCGCCGTTAGCGCCAGCAAACTCAACAGCGGTGTCGTTGCCCAGAACCTGCGCTGCGACCTGGGTGGCAGTCTCACACAGAACCGGGTTGACCTTACCCGGCATGATGGAGGAACCCGGCTGCAGATCCGGCAGGTGAATCTCAGCAAGGCCGGTCAGCGGGCCGGAGCCCATCCAGCGAATGTCGTTAGCGATCTTGTTTAGGGAGACTGCGACGGTGCGCATAGCGCCGGAGAATTCGACCAGGGCATCGCGGTTAGCCTGAGCCTCGAAGTGGTTCTGAGCCTCGCGCAGCTCCTTGATGCCGGTCAGTTCGACGAGCTCAGCGGTGACCTTGGCACCGAAGTCCGCCGGGGTGTTCAGGCCGGTGCCAACAGCGGTACCACCGATTGGCAGCTCGCCCAGACGCGGCAGGGTGGCCTCGATGCGCTCAATGCCAGCCTCAATCTGGCGAGCGTAACCCGAGAACTCCTGACCCAGGGTCACCGGGACAGCGTCCATCAGGTGAGTGCGGCCGGACTTAACAACGGTCTCCCATTCCTTGGCCTTCTTAGCCAGGGACTCCTGCAGAACCTTCAGTCCCGGGACGAGGTCCTTGACAGCTGCCTCGGTTGCTGCGACGTGAGTGGCAGTCGGGAAGGTGTCGTTGGAAGACTGACCCATGTTGACGTGGTCATTCGGGTGAACCTCAACGCCGTTGGCCTTTGCGATGGACGCAATGACTTCGTTGGTGTTCATGTTGGAAGAAGTGCCCGAACCGGTCTGGAAGACGTCAATCGGGAACTCAGCATCGTGCTTGCCTTCGGCAATTTCCTTGGCAGCGGCGACGATGGCATCTGCCTGCTCAGCAGACAGCAGGCCGCGCTCCTTGTTGACGATGGCGCAAGCTGCCTTCAGCAGACCCATAGCGCGAATCTGTGCAGACTCCAGCGGACGGCCGGAAATCGGGAAGTTCTCAACTGCACGCTGAGTCTGTGCGCGCCACAGGGCGTTAACCGGAACCTTAACCTCGCCCATGGTGTCGTGCTCGATGCGGAACTGCTGCTCTGTCATTCGTTGCCTCTTTCAGTTAGGGGAACTTGAGTGCGCGCAGAACGGCCCCTCATTGCGCATGCAATTTTCATGCGACGCAGAACCGTTAGCGCATTCGTCTTCAAGTATGAATCAGTTTGTTAAAAAAGTGGTGCCCTGAGGGCACCACTAAAGGGGTAGTTACTTACAGATCGATGTCAGGCATCTCGCCCTTGCCGTAGTCGATGCTGGCGTACTTGCGCAGCTTCTCCAGGGAGTGGAAAGCCTCGATGCGGCGGATGGTGCCGGACTTGGAGCGCATAACCAGCGAGCGGGTCCACGCGCCGTTACCGCGGTAAGCGACACCGCGCAGCATGTCACCGTTGGTGACACCAGTGGCAACGAAGTAGCAGTTGTCGGATGCGACCAGGTCATCGGTGGTCAGAACACGAGAAAGATCGTGCCCAGCGTCGAGAGCCTTCTTAATTTCAGCCTCATCGCGCGGGTGCAGTTTGCCCTGGATCTCGCCGCCCATACACTTCATGGCGCATGCGGTGATGACACCTTCTGGGGTGCCGCCGACGCCCATCATGATATCGACCGAGTTCGTGTTCTGAGCTGCGGCAACAGCGCCAGCAACGTCACCATCGCCAATCAGTCGAACCTTGGCGCCAGCTTCGCGGATGTCACGAATCATGTCAGCGTGGCGCGGGCGATCCAGCACGACAACAGTGACATCTTCCGGACGCAGCCCCTTGGCCTTAGCAACGACCTTGATGTTGTGCTCAACTGGAGCCTCGATGTCAATCTTGCCGGCAGCCTCCGGGCCAACAGCAATCTTATCCATGTAGAACACAGCCGACGGGTCGTACATGGAACCGCGGTCTGCAGCAGCAAGAACAGCGATAGAGTTCGGGCGGCCCTCTGCCATCAGAGTCGTGCCGTCAATCGGGTCAACCGCGATGTCAACGGCCGGACCTTGGCCGTTGCCGACCTTTTCGCCGTTGAACAGCATCGGGGCTTCGTCCTTTTCGCCCTCGCCAATAACAACGACACCGTTCATAGCCACGGTGTTGATGAGCTGACGCATGGCATCGACGGCAGCGCCGTCGCCCTTTTCCTTCTGACCACGACCGACCCACTGACCAGCCGCCAATGCAGCGGACTCAGTAACTCGGACGAGCTCCATCGCAAGGTTGCGATCTGGTGCTTCAGGATTCGAGGCGTTCATTGACTTCTGGCCCTTCCGTCGTTTTTTAGAACTCTTTTGAGGTTTGAGAATGTGCTGGGAGACGCCACGCCAGGAAACTGGGGTTTAGCGCTGCAACAATTTCTATTGATTGATGTTTGGCGCATCAGTTTTAGCGCCTTTGCATCTGTTACTAGTGTTCCACCTTTTTGGTGTTCGGGGGTGGACGCAGCGCCAAAGTGGGGGGAGTTTCAGGGCTAAACCCCCACATCACGCGGTTATCAAAAGTATGTTCCGGCGTCAGTTCGCTTGACGACGTCGACAGCGTCCGTCATCAAGTATTGCTAGCTGCAGCTGTGCGGGTGCGACTGATGACTAGGTTCATTGCGGGGCCTTTGGCATACTTGAGCGCGTGGCGAATGAGAAACCTAGGATTTTGCAGGACAGTCGAGACATGATTCTCACCCTCGTGGTGATGTTTCTTGCGGTGGCTGTCACCATTGGCTTTACCGGCCTGTGCAGTTTTAACCCCGGGAAGCCGGAAAACGGTCCGGTGCACGAAGTCGATGCTGCCCCATTCGTGAACGTGGAGGCTCGGCGCGTGGACTATCCAGTTCGCCTGCCGAAGGTGCCTGAGGGCTGGACTTCAAACTCGACCCGCGCGGGTATGGCGGCGGGGAAGCAGACGACCATTATTGGCTATGTCACCGCTAGCGGAGCATTCATTCAGGTCACGCAAACAGATGCGGAAGCAGGTCAGCTGCCGGATGATGGTAAGAACCGTCTCCGGGACGGTACTACTGACGTGGAAGGTACAACCTGGACTAAGTATGAGCCGGCTGAGGACAACGTGCGTCGCGTATGGGTTGGGGACCTCGGTGACTCCCGCGCAATTATCGAGGGCACTGCCAACGACGAGGAGTTCACACAGTTGGCGGCGGCATTGCAGAAGGCCGAGCCAATTGATCCGGACACGACAATGCCGGATTCGTCACAGCCGCAGCAGACTGCGTCCGAGACGCCGTCGGCACCAGCAAAGTAGGCCGAGTCGAGCACTCACCTGGAGTGGTAATCCCGACTAGGGCCATATAATAGCTGAACTCAGCTATCAGCGAAGAGACGAGAAACGATATGAACTGACAATCGTTTCTCGTCTCTTTTTAGTCCTCATCGCCCACATTCTCGGCAGAAGCCGCGACATCCTGATTCTTGCTGGCCAAGGCGGCTTCAACCTTTGCCCGTGCGCCAGCCAAATGCTCCTCGCAGCGGCGGGCCAGCGCCTCGCCTCGCTCCCACAGCGCCAGGGATTCATCCAGGCTCATCTGTCCGAGTTCTAGGAGCTTGACGGTCTCGACCAGCGCATCTCGAGCCTGCTCGTAGCTCAGGTTCTCTACCGGTACCTGTTCCTCCGAAGAGGGAGCCTGACCCGCGCCGAAAACATTGTCATTCATTAGCGAATACGTCCTTCACATCTAGTAGTTAAAGCTCTAAGGTTGGAAAAGTCATTGCTTACTAATTCGCCGGCTTCGTAGCTAGCGTCGCTGCAGAGATGGAGCCGTCACTGACGCGAATTCGCAGTTGGGAACCCATCGGAGCATCTGCAATAGAGGTCACAATCTGTGGTTCCGGCTGAGTAGCCGATTGTGCCTGCACGATGGCATAGCCGCGAGCGAGCGTGGCAGAGGGGCCAAGTGCTGAAACCTTGCCGCGCAATCCCGATACCACGGCTTCCTCACGTTCCAGACTGCGGTGGATGAGAAAACGTAGCCGATCGACCTGCGCCGTGACAAACTCTTCACGCACGCGGATGGGAGTGAGCGGATCGCGCAGTACCGGCCGCGACGTCAAATCCCGCAGAGTCGCTACTTCACGGTCAACCCATCGCCGCAGAGATGCCGAGGAGCGCTCACGCAGCTGTGCAATGAGGCGGCGTTCCTCAGCAGCATCGGGCACTGTTCTCTTGGCTGCATCCGTCGGTGTGGCAGCACGTAAATCAGCGACGTAATCCAACAGCGGAGTATCCGGCTCGTGCCCGATTGCAGAAACCACCGGTGTTGTCGCCTTACTCACCGCACGAATCAGCGCCTCATCTGAAAAAGGCAGCAAATCTTCGACACTGCCACCGCCACGGGCGACGATGATGACATCGACCTCCGGGTCGGCGTCGAGCTGTGTCAGCGCTTCAATAATCTCCGGAACAGCCTTGGCGCCCTGCACAATTGTGTTGATTACCCGGAAATCCACTTCGGGCCAGCGGGCACCCGCGACCGAAAGCACATCGCGTTCAGCTGCCGAACCGCGACCGGTAATCAACCCGATCTTGTTGGGGAGGTAGGGCAGAGGGCGTTTCAGCCGTGGATCAAAGAGGCCTTCCGCCGCTAGTGCCTGGCGCAGCTGCTCCAACCGTGCCAACAGTTGCCCCAAACCTACGGGCCTCCACTCCGTAGCCCACAGGGAAAACTGCCCCCGCCCGGCATAAAACGCAGGCTTGCCCAAAACCACTACGCGGTCGCCGTTGCGCAGTGGATTATTGCGGAGAGCCGCCGTAGAACAAGTCACCGATACCGAAAACTCCGCGGAGGTGTCACGCAGAGTGATGTAGGAGAGCTTCCAGCTCGGCTTGGAGTTGACCTGGGCGATTTCCCCCTCGACCCAAATCTGTCCAAGGCGCTCAATATAGTCCTTGACTAACTGGTTCAGGCGCCGAACCTGAACCGGTTTCTCGGCCGACGTTTCCAATTTCGACATACATCAACACTTACACGATGGGGCGGATCGTCCTGCTTATAAACGCACGTTGCCCACAGGCTAAATCTGCCTGTGGGCAACTGTGACGGTAAGGTGCAAGCCCGAGCTACTTGCGGTAACGAGACCTGCTATCGCGCCCGGTTATGCGCTCCTGGCGAGGGCGCTGCTGTCGCGGTGGCCACTCCTCGGTGCGGCGGTGGTTGCCTACTTGGCGTGCGGGGCTCTGTCGAGGCTTTTCGGACCGGGACTCCGGCGAAGACTGTTCTCCCCACATCCGTGCCGTTCCTGCCGCTTGACGACGGGGAAACTCCTGCTTCGGCCACTGCGGTGCGTTTGGCCGTTCAATCGGACGATGAGGCTGCTGTCTGGTCGAGTTTGGCGAAGTGGAATCCTGAGTGAACTGCGCCTGGCCCGGATGCGGGCGAGACTGCCAACGGGATGTTGGCTGCTGGACCCGCTGTGCGAAATTCGAGCGCTGCTGGGCACGCTCCCTAGAGCGGTCAACTGGTCGCTCACGCAGTTGCTCGGCGTTGCGCGATGCCGAGCTGGCGCTCGCTGCCGGTCGGGCACCAGAACGAGAAGTCTCCTGCCGAGAGCGTGCAGCCTGCTGGCGCGCCTGGCGGCGAGCTTCGGCATCTCGGATAATGTCCGCAGCGGGACGTCGTGAAGCAGGACGTTCCTGAGAGCGAGAGGCGACGCGGCGATCAGATTCGGCGAGACGACGGCGAACCTGAGAGCTGGATTCGACAGCGACTTCGTCACGGTGCTGGCGTTGTTTAGCGGCCTTGCGCTGGGTGTTGAGGGATTTCTCCTGGGTGCGGGTGATTTCGAGGTAACGCCACACTGCGATGATGACACAGATAATCATCAAGATCAGCAGCCACGGGAACTGCTGGATGATGGGATATGCGGAGGTCACCAGGCGAGCGCGTTTAGAGGTCGTCGCGGTCGCGCCACCATTTTCGGGATCGGCGAGAGAACCGGTAAACCACGCTGTGAAAAAGGTGACAAGCGCGAACAAAATAGGGATTTGAGCGACGGTAACTACCAGACCGCGAGGAACCACCAACAGTGTTCCGGCCACAGCAGCCACGGCAAAAGCAATGAAGTAGGGCTTGCCAAGCGAACCGTTGGGAACAGAAAAGAGCAAACCAAAAACGCCGGCCAGAAGCATCAGCAACGGCGGCACAAACATTGGCACGCGTGGAAGCAGGGGTTTGTTCCCACTGCCTTTACGGGTTATTGCTGATCTGTTCGACACGAATGCGTATCCTACCGGTTATTAGTGATAAAAACGGGCAAGCCCGGTATAAGAGCCTGCCCGTGTCTTGGAATCTCGCCCTACTTGTTTTTCTTAGAGAAAGGCCCGGAGACGACTTCAGTGACCTTGTGGAAGGCCTTGGTCATCGCTCCCTCTTCCTGCTTGGTCGGACCAGCATCGGGGGAAACTTTACCGGCGGTGCGAGCATCTGCCTTCACAGCGCTCTCCGCGGAGCTGTCGGAGTCATCACTGCCCAGACGGAACGAAGCCAGTCGGTCGCGCATCGCACGGCCGGCAGCTTCAATCTGAATGCCGGAGATTGATCCGGCATCCGTGGCGAACTCGATGTCCTTTGCGGTCTTGTCACCCGTTCGCAAATCCGTGAGGTCGCCGAGGTAGCGGAACCAGACCGCGACGACTGCAGTGACTGGCACAGCCAGGAAAGCGCCGATGATGCCGAAGATACCGCCACCGAGCAGAACCACCAACAGGACGATTGCGGCGTGCAGGTCCATAGCCTTGGACTGCAGAATCGGCGAGAGGATGTTGCCCTCAATCTGCTGGACGGCAATGATGATGAGCAAGACAAAGATTGCTGTGGTCAGGCCGTTGGCAACAAGTGCGACAACCACCGCAATGAAGCCGGCGGTGAACGCGCCGACAATAGGAATGAAGCCAGCGAAGAAAGTCACCACGGCCAGGACCATTGCCAGCGGCACATTCAAAATCGCAAGACCGGCACCGATGAAGACCGCGTCGATAAGCGAAACGATAGCCTGCGTGCGGATGTAGCCCGACAGCGTGTTCCAGGAGCGGGTGAGTACCTCCGTGAGATGCCAGCCGAGGCGACGTCCGGTCAGGCGGCGGAGCCATGGCAGGAAGTCCTGGCCGTCCTTGATGAAGAAGAACGTCAGCACCAGCATTGCCATCAAGGTTACGGCGACCGAAGAGACCACCGAGATGCCTTGGAAGACTGTGTTGGCGATATCGCCGGAGCGCTCCTGGAGCCATTGGGAACCCTGGTCCAGAGCGTCGAGGATTTGTTCATCCTTGACGTTAAATGGCGGTGCCTGAATGATGTTCTGGACTTCTTGAATGCCGTCGGTGAACTGGCGACGCAATTCTGGGAACTGCGACTGCACAGTCGGTGCGAGGAACGCGACGACGCCGCCAAGCAGCGCCAGCGCGCCTAGGATGACCGTCAGTGCGGAGAGTGCGCGGGGCCAGCGGTGTTTCATCAGGAACACGGCGGGCGGAGCCAGCACCGTGGAGACAATCAGAGCCAGCAGAATCGGCAGAACGCCAGCCCAAATCTTTCCCAGAATCATAGCGCTGACATACAGCGCCGCTGCGGTGATGAGGAAACGCAGGCACCAACCTGCGAACCATCGGGCGCCCTCGCCAATGACGTCGGCGCGGTCGATGGACTCGGAGTCATTTTCGCTCATAAGCTCATCGAGGTTTTCAGCATCTTCCGGCAGATCCGGTTGCGTTGCCGCTGACTTATGGGCGTCGGAGGGGATAGACAGAGACTGTTCTATACGCAGAGGCTCCGATCCCATTACGTGATCGATAGCGTCTTTTTCGGACTGCGCAGTCCACTCTTCGCCTTCATTGGGTTTATTGCTCACGTATTCATTATGGGGGTTCGGAGGGGATAGGGGGCAACTTCACGAAGTTAGGGCGAGTTCAAATCTTTCTCCCCGAGCCCGTAAGATGAGCAATGTGAGTCTTACACTTGGAATCGTCGGTCTGCCCAATGTCGGAAAGTCAACCCTGTTTAACGCCTTGACACGCAACGATGTGCTGGCTGCGAATTATCCGTTCGCCACCATCGAGCCGAACGTCGGCGTTGTGGAGCTTCCCGATCCCCGTTTGAATAAGCTCGCCGAAATTTACGGCTCCGAGCGTATTCTTCCGGCTACGGTGTCGTTTGTGGACATCGCCGGCATCGTCAAGGGTGCATCGGAGGGCGAAGGTCTAGGTAACAAGTTCCTCGCCAACATCCGCGAGGCTGACGCTATCTGTCAGGTCGTCCGTGTCTTCAATGATGATGACGTTGTGCATGTCGACGGCAAGGTTGACCCGGCCTCTGACATCGGTGTGATTGAAACCGAGCTTATCCTGGCTGATATCCAGACTATTGAGAAGGCGCTGCCGCGTCTGGAAAAGGAAGCCAAGAAGGATAAGGAAAAGGTCGGTGAGGTTGAAGCCGTCAAGCAGGCTCTCGCTGTGCTGGAAGAGGGACGCACTCTCTTCGCAGCTTCCGATGACGTGAAGCTCTCCGCTCTGCGCGAGCTGCACTTGCTCACCGCAAAGCCGTTCCTCTACGTCTTCAACGCTGATGAGGAAGTGCTTGCCGACGAGAACCGCCGCGCGGATCTGGCCGCTGCTGTGGAACCGGCGGACTGTGTGTTCCTCGACGCCAAGGCTGAGTCGGACCTTCTGGAGCTGGATGAGGAATCCCGCAATGAGCTCCTGGCTGAAATTGGCCAGACCGAGCCGGGTCTGCATTCGCTTGCTCGCGCTGGTTTCCGCACTCTTGGTCTGCAGACTTACCTGACCGCTGGCCCGAAGGAGTCTCGCGCCTGGACCATTCCGAAGGGTGCTACGGCTCCGCAGGCTGCCGGCGTGATTCACACTGATTTTGAGCGCGGTTTCATTAAGGCTGAAATTGTGTCCTTCAACGACTTGGTCGAGGCCGGTTCGATTGCCGAGGCGAAGGCCAAGGGCAAGGTCCGCCAGGAGGGCAAGGACTACATCATGCACGACGGTGACGTGGTCGAGTTCAAGTTCAACGTGTAGGTTAGCCGAATAAGAAGCTCTGACAGATGGTGGGGTAATCCTGCTCTGACATCTTATTCCAGCTTCGATGCGCTGGGATTAGGACTGGTCACGTGTGAGAAGGTTTCGTGTACAACTAGTGACATGAACTTTTTATTGCTCGGTGGTACCGGTTTCCTTGGAGGACACATTGCGGCGGCAGCAATCGACCGAGGACATCAAGTTACTTGCCTCGCGCGGGGTAACGGGAAGGTTCCCAACGGAGCCGAATTTGTGAGTTCAGACCGTGACCGTGACGGTGCGTACGATGAGGTTGCGGGGAAAACTTGGGACACCATTGTGGATCTGACGAGTCAGCCGAAGCATGCGCGGGATGCGGCGACGAAACTCCAGGCCAAGCATCGTATATTTGTGTCTTCGAGCAGCGTATATGAGGACCAAGGAAGTATTTCTTCCGAGTCTGATTCCGTAGTCACTCCGCTTGAAATTGACTACATGGAGAACATGGGGCAGTACCCGGCCGCAAAGTCTGCTTGCGAAACGATTTATCGCAACATAAATAGGTCGGTAATGGTAGTTCGACCCGGTCTGATCGCCGGCTACGGCGACGAAACAGGGCGCAGTGGTTACTATCCGTGGCGCTTCGCGCATCCCACGGGTGAGAACGTGATCGTCCCAGACCCGGCGTTTCCCGTCGCTATGATTGATGTGAAAGACCTTGCAGACTGGATAGTTGAGTCTGCAGAAGTTGGAACTTTCGGAACCTTTAACGCCACGGGGTTTGCTACTTCCTTGTCCGATGTGTTCAAGATTTCGCGTGAGTTAACCGCATCGGAGGCTACGGAGCGACCTTGCTCTGATGAACTGCTTCTCGCTAATGATGTATCCCCGTGGATGGGCCCAAAATCGTTGCCGTTGTGGGTACCAGGTGAACAGTTTCGCAACATCGCGCTACTCGATTGCGCCACAGCCTACGAAGCTGGCCTGCAGATTCGCCCGTTGAAAGAAACATTGGCGGATGCGCTGCGATTCGAAGAAGAACAGCAGGGGGAAAGACTCGCTGGGCTCAGCGATGAAGAGGAAGTCGTGCTTCGCCAGCGGTTAGAAGATGGTATTTAGTTTCGGCAGGAACAGTTTTAGTTGCAGTCGGGACCGTACTAAGTTGGTTTTCGTTCCGCGACTGACTGTGAGAATGAGTCCGAATCTGACTTGAGGGGAACTTCGGCGGTGCTAGCTCTTCATGACGCGGAACGATCTAGCCTGCGGAGGCTGCCTTTCCGAGCAGGAAACGCCTTGCGGCACACTTTTCGGCTTCTCGAATCGCTTGCAACTGAGTGAGGTAGCCTTCTTTCGCCACTCCGTGGAGTTCCGTTTCAATAACTAGTGAGATTCGTTGATGATTCTCGTCGAGTGTTGAGTCAGGACTAGTGCCCGGCGCTTTTGCCAGGGACCTACCCGCGTAGTTGTACATCGTCCGTCGTGCGCCGCTCCGCGGTGGGGAGGAGCCCGATGGGGCGCGGGACTATGCCCATGGAGACGTAGGTCGTGTCCGCCTCGGGGTGATGCGCCGCTAGTTCGGCTCGCTTCCACGACAGAACGAGGAGCCGGCGCAACGATCGACGTGGACGACGGCTCCGCCCAAGGGGACTGCTGCACGATCAGGCAACAACTTCAAATTCGTGCCACTAGGCGCCCCCGAACTGTATAGAGTGACGCCTACCGGGAGGGAGATTCGAGTGTCGGAAAGCGGACCAGAGAAGAGACTGAAGTTCTTCGGCCTCAGCGACTACGGAACCTTCTGGCAGGCCGACCGCCTCCTAGAGCTCGTCCGTGAATTCGATGCTACTCGTGGCGATCAAGGCATAAACGACATCGTTGAGTTGCATCATCTCGCGTTGTTCCTAGAACACAAAGTTCTCCCGAAGGACCTGGCCGAAGCAGAGCGAGACGCGCCTCTGGCGCACGTCTCCGAGATCCGGGAAGTCATCGGCAGGTTTTTCGGCAAAGTGACTGACGCCACCTTCTCAACGCTCGTTCAGGACGTTGACTTTCAGTACCGCACAGACGTCCTCGATCTCCTCGGAAAGAACAAGGTCTTCGAGCGCTGCACTGACTCGATCGTGCTTGCTGCACTTCAAGAGCAGAGTTTCCACCCGCACGATCTGCTCTCATGCCAGACACTCGTGCGTGCCTACGACCAGGAGATTCGGGCCCTGCTACTCGATGAGCCGCGCAATGCTGAGCTGCTTGCGCGGAAGTTCCTCCAGTCCGAGGGGCGGGATCCAATCCATCTTCCGAAGAGCTTTACTCCCGCGGATCAGCGTGGCCTGTTTGACCGATATCTCGATGAGGAAGAGCCCAACCTCAACTTCGTCAAGCTGATCGCATCCGCACGAGCTGACAAGAACACCGGCGTCGATGCACGACTGAAGCTAAAGGCTCGTCGCAAGGCAGATGCGCTCACGAAGAAGATGTTCGAGTCCACGGAGGGGATCAAGACCGGCTGCGAAGTGGGCATCTCGGCCGATCAGGTCGAAGAGGTCGTCCAGTCTTTGGACGGCATGGTTGGCAAGTACTCCTACAGTCGAACCTGGCTCACGGAGAACCTCGACTACCCGACTATCCTGAATAACTTTGTTCACCTGTTCCAGTTCGCCAACGACCACATGCTCCTGGAACTTCCTTCCTACGGAGCGCAACTTGGCGTCTTCGAGCGGTTCATGGGTACGCCGGGCAAGGGCGACTACCGGACGGGGGCGGTGTTCAGGCTCAAGGATCAGGCGTCCTTGCTCCAGACCTTGATGTACGAGCGCTTCCTCAGCTCCGAAGGTATAGAGCTCGAGTCGGTCATCGCTTGGTTCTTCACGGACTACCTTGAGCAGGAGTTCGGTGCCAAGGGGCTGAAGTACCGCGCCTCCAGCCCGACCGCTACCTACCTTGAGAAGAGCCGCCATCTGTTCTCAGAGATGGAGAGCGTCCTCAAGCAGTTCACGCTGCATGTCGACTACGGCGAGGTTGACCCGGAGCTGCTGACAATCACATCGGAGCAGCTTTCCTACGGCGACATCCCGAGTCAGGTTGTGGATAAGTACGCCTACGTTGCCAACAACGCGGACATCCAAGGAATTCAGCACCTGCTCTTCTCGGACCAATCCGGATTGGTGCACATCAGCAGCGATCTGGAGGCAGAGAGCTTCCTCCACTTGGTCATCGCCAATGACATCGCCTACGACCAGTTCCACGAGTACCAACAGCGCAACATCGACTTCCTGGTCGAGAAGGGCATCCTGACCGGAGATCGTGACCGAATTGCGTTTGCAAGCGCGCCACAATTGCATGTGCTCAAGGAACTCTGGGAGTACGAGGTGACGAGCTGTCTCCATCATTCGGCGGCCGGCCAGAAAGCCATTGACGAGATGGTGAGCGCCGGATGGCTGGTGCATCGATCAACGCTGCTCAGCGCCGCGGAGGTCAGCTACTTCAACTACTTCCTTAACGATAAGGAGTTCAGCAACGGACCTAGCCTGCGCAACCGCTACCTCCATGGATCACAGGCAGACGGTGACGACGACCGCGTTCACCGCCACACGTATCTAACAGCGCTCCGCCTACTCGTTGCGCTGGTCATCAAGATCAACGATGACTTCTGCCTGACGGATAACGCCGTGCTCGCGAAGGAATAGGGGCCGACCGCTGGCATGGTCGAGCCCTCTTCAGATCCCTAGTATGTGGCGTCTCAGCCGGGTTCCCTGCCGGCGTGATGGCGCGGTACCTCCTTCGTGGCGTCCTGCAGGCTGACCCACGTCGAAGGTGAGCCTGTGTCCCCTGATCAGTAGCGAGCACTGACCGTGGGGAGGGGGAGCACGTGAACCCCGTGTTCAGATGTACCTATGTGCCGGAACTCGGTGGAGTTTAGATTCAACGTGTGATCGACGGCCGATTATCGGGCACGCTGGACTTCAGTTCATCTGTGGTCGAGCGGCCCAGGCGTTGACATTGCATTGCTGCTCGGTGTGGTCGCCCGCAGCCACGACTGTTCCGTCGGCGCGCAGCCCGAGCGAGTGTCTCGCTCCGGCTGCGATCGCTGTGATGCCGGTCCATGACTGGACATCGCACTGGCCGAACTGGTTGTCGCCCGTTCCGAAGACCCTTCCGGTCTGGCTCAGCGCGAGCGTATGGACGGAGCCGGCCGCTACTGAGGTGATGCTTCTCCACGATGACACCTCGCACTGGCCTCTGCTGTCGTCGCTGACGGCGACGACGGTGCCGTCTTCGTGTAAGCCGACGGTGTGCAGGGTAGCCGGCAGAGACCCCGGACAGGTGTGTCCACCGGGCGACGTCGGTCTGCCCTCGCTGATTGTTGCCAGTTGCGAGGGCTGTGCCGTCGCGTCGAACTGCGATTGTGTGCCAGTCGCCGCATCCGATCTCAGTTGACCATGATCTCGCTGTAGATTGTCCTACGTGGGGGCATGTGGTGGAGTAAAGATTTTCGACCTGACATCTGGTCGCAAGACAGGAAGGAGCCCGGACCGGGAGCACGATGCCTAATGATCCTCTCAACCTCGACAAGGCCGGCGAGTGGGCTGGCGTGTGGTGGCTGCCGGAAGCCCCTAGCGAGAAGGTCCCGGGTGTCCTACGGTACGACCCGGAAGATGGTCTCTCTCTGTCGCTGATCGGCACCTTCGAGGATCGGATCTTGACGACGGACTCGTCTGGATGGACTGCTGTTCACGAAGGAACCCGCACCTGGGAAGTCATGCACGGTGTGGCCGAGCTCAGGGAGATCACACTGCTCGGCTGTGTTCCTAGGAGCACCAGAAGGACCATGGGTGCGCGAGTGGCGAGCCCTGATAAGCAGACCGTGACCGCGACGGTCGCCATCATCGGCGCGCATGTCAGCGGTGACGCGGATCCGGCGTTCGCTGGGGCAGAAGTCTCAGTCGAGGATCTGAGTCTCTGGGCGGCGTCTTCTGTGTTCGAAGGATCCCTCGGGGCTCCCGACGGCAAGATCGACGGGACCGGGCGTATCTCGGTGAAGCCGGTCGAGGCGCAATCGGTCGTGGTCGACGACACTGAGTATCGCCTTCAGCACACGCACACGCTTCCATTCTTCGACCAGCGCAAGGGAGGAAGCGTCGGACGTATGCGGGACACGGTGTCCATCTGCGTCGTGCCAGCCGAACCATTCTCTCTGAGTGTTGCTCTGCAGGAGGCGAGCCTGGTGCAGGACCTGATCTCCCTGGCGACGCATCGCGCGGCCGGAGTGATCTGGCTCCGACTGGAAGTTGCCGGGACCGAGTCGCACTTCCCTGATGGCCGCCCGCTGCCGCGCCGACGTGCCGATGTGCTCTACTCACCGGCCGCGCTTGGAAAACACGACGCGAAAGCCGTCGATCACCACCGAATGTTCTTCACCTGCGGCTCGATCCCATTTGAGGAGGTCATGCCCCGATGGTGCGAGGCCCATGGCCGCCTGGAGGCAGCGACAAACATGATCTTGGGCTTGTGCTACGCACCGGCCCGTTTTGTTGAGAACAATCTTCTGACGGCAGTCGGTGCTGCCGAGGTGTTGCACCGCAACCTCCGCATCGACGAGAAACCGTTCCCCAACGTGGAGTTCAGGGCGATGCGAGAGGCGATGCTGGCGCAGGTACCCGATGAGCACCGAAACAGGTTCAAGGGGGCGATCCGCAACGACCCGACCCTCCGTGATCGGCTCCATGCCCTCGCCGCGCGACCCGATCAGGAAGCGATCGCACAGCTCTTACCGGATGTCGACCCTTGGGCGAAGTGGACGACGCGCGCCCGCAATGACCTCGCGCACGAGGGCAGAACGTCCAACCATTCCATCGAGGAGCTGATCGCCGTCGTCGAGGTGACGACCGCGGTCGTAATCCTCAACCTCTTGCACGAGCTCGGGTTGCCGGCGGAGCGGCAGCGAGAGATCGTGCGGGAGCACCCGCAACTGAGGGCTACGTTCCGTACCGCTGCCGAATGGCTGGTTCCCTCACCAACCCCTTAGGTGCACTGCGATAGCCGCTACTTCGGAACCTCCGTGACGCTGCTGCCCGGTCGTTTAGTGCGAGACGCGTGTAAGCCTGCTCTATCGCTCGTTCGTTGAGTGCGTCATGGCGGGCGGGCGAGACGACCGGCTGTAAGTGGTGGCAGCGCGTCAGTGCCGCCTGGTGCGGCGGTGAGACGGGAGAATGTCGTCGGCCCTTAAGAACGCGGTGGAGTTCCGCTTCAATGTCAAAGCTCCATGTCGACGTGCTGCCGAGCCCGTTACCCCCGGAAGCATGTCTGAGACCGTCGTGACGCCCGAGACGCTTGCCCTACGCAAGATTCTCGTTGCGCGTCTTGACAAGTTCCAGGTGCTCCTCGATCGGTACGGCGCGACCAACCCGAAGTTGTTCGGGTCCGTCGCGCGCGGCACCGCGTCTGCAGGATCGGACATCGACATCCTCGTCGGGATGGACCCTGCGGAGGGACGTCTCCTGATGCGTGCGTCTGGTCTGCTCGAGGAGAGTCGCGCTCTGTTCGGGCGCGATGGCATCGACGTGTTTCCTGCCCAGTTGCTCAGGCACCCGGTATCCGCTTCGACGCTCGCCGAGGCGGTGCCGCTGTGAGTCGCAGTCCGGCGAAGCCGTGAACCATCTTCCCGATGAGATCACCGGCGCGCACCCTGAGATCGTCTGGCCTCAGATTCGGGATTTCCGCAACATCCTGGTGCACCAGTATTTCGGCGTCGACATCGACGTGGTCCGCGATATCGTCGATACTCATCTGCCTCCTCTTGCCTAGGCGCTGCGGTGCCACATCTCTGCTAACTGACGGCGCGGCTCCAAAGGTTATTCGGCTACGGAACGTGGTCGAGTTTAAGTTCAATGTTAGCTAAGGGCCTTATTAAAAGCGTTTGGCAACACGCGCTCCTATTTACCTTCGTATCTCGCGAGACGCTGACGTGGATGGCCTCACCATCGACCGGCAGCGTCAGGACTGTGAAGCCATTGCAAAGCAGCGTGGCTTGGACGTTGGACATAGGACATAACTACGTCGATCAGTCCATTTCCGCGTCAAAGAAGAATGTGGCTCGCCCCGACTACGACGCCATGGTGGCATCCTTTGAACGCGGCGAAATCGACGCGATCATCTGCTGGGACCTCGAACTACCCGCCCCACGTCGGTGGGTAGTCCGATCAGTCGGACAAAACTACTCCCGCACCACAGCGTAATAAGGGGTGCACCTTAAAAACATCCGGAGGTGGGGGTAACTCCCCCTCGTTGCCCAGAGACAAAATACGCCAGTGGCGTCTGTACGACGAGCCGAAGGTAGGACAAATTCCAATCCAGAGAGGTCTTGCACTGTTGCGGTGCGGTTGTCTTCTTTCTCACCGTATTGGACCCTGCGAAATTAATTGGATACGATAGGCCCATGTTGATTTCAGGTTCCGTTTTCATGCGGCCGCTCACCAGCCGCTAAGGCGGTTTTCTCCCTCCCGCAGGTTAGAAACCGCTCCGGTCCTTTAGCCGGGCGGCTATTTGTCATGCCCGGCTCCGTTTCAACTCCAAGGAGCACACCTGATGTCTGCATACGGATACGGCCGTCACGAGCATGGCCAAAATTTTCTCACAGACCACAAGATCATCAACTCCATCGTCGATCTTGTGAAACAAACCTCCGGCCCCATCATTGAGATCGGGCCAGGAAGCGGTGCCCTCACTCACCCGATGGCCCACTTGGGGAGGGCGATAACGGCAGTTGAGGTAGACGCAAAACTAGCTGCCAAACTCACAAAAAAGACCGCCTCGGCGGCGGTCGAAGTGGTCCATGATGATTTCCTTAACTTCCGGTTACCCGCCACTCCCTGCGTCATTGTGGGAAACATTCCCTTTCACCTCACCACTGCCATTCTTCGAAAGTTGTTGCATGCGCCGGCATGGACTGACGCTGTACTCCTCATGCAGTGGGAAGTCGCTCGCCGCCGGGCCGGGGTAGGTGCAAGCACGATGATGACGGCTCAGTGGTCCCCATGGTTCACGTTTCACCTTGGTTCCCGAGTACCAAGGTCTGCTTTCCGGCCACAGCCAAACGTTGACGGGGGGATCTTAGTGATCCGCCGGGTGGGTGACCCGAAGATTCCGATAGAGCAGCGCAAAGCCTTTCAGGCGATGGTGCACACCGTTTTCACTGCCCGGGGACGCGGGATAGGGGAAATTCTCCGAAGGGCAGGGTTGTTTTCATCACGTTCAGAGACACAATCATGGTTGCGCTCGCGAGGAATCGACCCCGCGACCCTACCTCCCAGATTGCACACCAGCGACTGGATCGATCTCTTCCAGGTGACTGGTTCCTCTCTACCTCACCATCGGCCCATTTCACCATCGGGAAGTAGTCAACGACCTCCTCAACGGAAAAATCGAGGCCGGCGGCGGTAATCCCCCCACCACCAAAACCGAAATCCACCAGTAGTAGTGAACGACCCATGTTCGTCTACCGTGAGCCGCGTTATGGCAGTGACGTGTTCTCGTCGGGCACAGTCATAGTTCCCGGCGTTGCCAGCGACAGGGTTCTACACCCAGCAGCGGGACCGATCAAAATCACCCGCACGGGGAACGACCCTGCTGGTGGTTTCGATTTTGATGAAAGCGAGGAGACATAGCCCCTCGCCAACTCCCCGTAGCTGGCGAACAGTAGCTCCTGGCGCTGGCGCTCGTTGGTGAGTTTGCGTGCCACATCGAAAGCCTTATCGACTTCCCGGTCCAAGTTGTTGTGAGCCTTGAGCAGAATTGGGTCCATCGATAACGGGTTGTAGTGCTCCGCGAGTGACCGCTGGGGGTGCCGCTCGCGTGCCCGCAGCACCAACTGTCCAGCGTCGATGATTCGCTGCTGCGCCTTCTCATCTAGTTCACACAGAGCTGGTCCGCAGTTGTAGCTCCCGATGTACTCCGAAAAACGGAAAAAAATAAATAGTGGGGATACATCAACCTTCCACTTTCCATTCTTCCGGCTCAGAGTATTGAGGGGTCTGGGACCGGGTCCGTAAACCCTTTATGTTTTTCGCGCACAGCGGTTTTTAGCGACGCACCCTATAGGTTTTCCGCAGAACTTATATGTGTTTCTGTGCACCCCATATGTTGTCTGTTTTAGCGGTATTTCGTTGTTAATTCCGCACGCGCGCATCAAATGGTTATTTATCGACGACACTCCGTCGAGTTCAAGTTCAACGTGTAACGCGAGGCGTTAATGACGTTTCGCGTTATTGGGGGTAGGTTGAAGAGCGCTGTCTCTAACTCGGGTTTTCGTTCGGCCTCGGTCCATTCCGCTACCTCGTGTGAAGAATCTGCAAGCGGTATCGAACCGTTGAACTATTAGGTTCCCCCACAGTTCCCGTGCCTGCACGCATCGAGAAGGACCAGGTGGTGAACTCGAATGACTCGCCTGGTCCAACGTGTGTGCGCTCGGCGCGTGGTTTAACCCTTATAAGACTTGCCGGTCACAGCCTCAGCGTTTCGCTCGTGCAGCCCGCAGGCCGTTCAAGATCACGATGACTTCGGCGACTTCGTGTACCAACACGACGGCGGCCAAGCCCAGTACACCGCTGATCGCCAGTGGCATCAACACGATGATGATGGCCAGAGACAGCACGATGTTTTGGTTGATGATCCTGCTGCCTCGGCGGGCGTGCTGCAGCGCCTGCGGGATCAGCCGGAGGTCGTGGCCAGTGAAGGCGACGTCAGCGGACTCGATCGCGGCGTCAGAGCCGGTTGCTCCCATCGCAATGCCCACCGTTGCGCCCGCCAGTGCCGGCGCGTCGTTGATGCCGTCGCCGATCATCGCCGTCGGCGTCTTGGAGGAGAGTTCGGCGACGATGCTTGCCTTGTCCTCCGGTCGCAGCTCGGCGCGCACGTCGTCGATTCCGGCGATTTCAGCCAGCGCCCGGGCGGTGCGAGTGTTATCGCCGGTGAGCATGCTCACTTCCACGTCGTTGTCGTGCAGGGACTGCACGGCATCGGGCACCTCGGGCCGCAACTCGTCGCGCACCCCGATCGCCCCGGCGAGAGCGTCATCGACGGTGACTAGGACGCAGGTCTGGCCTTCGGACTCCATGCGCTCAACGTCCGCCTTCAGTGGCCCGGCGTCGATCCATCGGGGGCTGCCGACCAGCACCCGTCGGCCTTCGACGGTGCCGCCGATGCCATGACCGGCTTCCTCGCTGATATCCAAGGCGGTGGGCGCTTCGGGCTCCGCTGCCACGATCGCCGCGGCGAGGGGGTGCGTCGATTGCTGCTCAACCGCCGCCGCGAAGGAAAGCACCTGCGCCCGATCGAATCCGTCTGCCGGGACCACTCCGGTAACCTCGGGCTGGTTGCGGGTAAGGGTTCCGGTCTTGTCTACCGCTAGGTGACGGATGCCGCCGAGTCGCTCGAACGCCGCGCCGGACTTGATGACTACTCCGAACTGGCTGGCCGCGCCGATCGCGGCCACGACCGTCAGCGGCACGGAGATTGCCAGCGCGCACGGCGACGCTGCGACCAGGACCACCAGCGCACGGGTGATCCAAGTCTCGGGGTCGCCCAACAGCGAGCCGATCACGCCGACCAGCACCGCCAGGATCATCACCCCGGGCACTAGGGGTTGGGCAATTCGGTCGGCGATCCGGGCGCGGTCACCCTTCTCCGCCTGCGCCTGCTCGACGAGGTCGACGAGTGTGGTCAGCGAGTTGTCCGTTCCAGCTGCGGTCGTCTCGACCTCCAGCACACCGGCGGAGTTGATCGCTCCCGCGGGTACCTCGTCGCCGGGCGCAACCTCCTCCGGAATGGATTCTCCGGTGATCGCTGAGGTGTCAAGGCTGGAGCGTCCGGACCGAATGATGCCGTCCGTGGCGATCCGCTCCCCGGGGCGTACGACCATTAGCTCGCCAACCTCAAGGTCCTTCGCAGCGACCTCGGCCGTCGTACCGTCGCGCAGCACGGTCGCGGTTTGCGGTACCAGCTTCAACAGTGCCCGCAGTCCGCCTTGGGCCCGGTCCATCGCCTTGTCTTCAAGCGCCTCGGCGATCGAGTACAGGAACGCCAGCGCCGCGGCCTCTCCGACGAAACCAAGGATCACCGCGCCGACCGCGCTGATCGTCATAAGCAAGCCAATGCCGAGCTTGCGCTTCGTGACAAGGTTCCGGATCGCTCCAGGTGCGAACGTGTAAGCGCCCAACAGCAGGCCAAGCCAATACAGTACCGTTGCGGGCGTCTCCAAGTCGGACCAGTCCAGCGCCAGTCCTGTAATGAGGGCTACGCCGGAGAAGATCGGTAGCAGTAGCTCGGGGTCCTTCCACCATGGCCGATCGAGCTCTTCGATCTCCGTGGCGGGTTCGTGTTCGCATCCACATGCTGAACTCATGCGTCCGTTCCTTTCTCGCCGCAGCCGGGCACCGAGCACTCGGTGTCGATGCAGGGGGCATTCTCGTCGACGGCCAGCGTCGCGTTGACCAGCGCTTCGAGCGCCGCCGCGAGGTGCGGATCGGCAATTTCGTAGCGGGTCTTACGGCCCTCCGGCTCAGCGACGACGATGCCACAATCGCGTAGGCAGGACAGGTGGTTCGAGACGTTCGAGCGGGTCAGATCCAAGC
Organism: Corynebacterium sp. HMSC063G05; assembly: GCF_001810555.1. Classification (NCBI taxonomy): domain Bacteria; kingdom Bacillati; phylum Actinomycetota; class Actinomycetes; order Mycobacteriales; family Corynebacteriaceae; genus Corynebacterium; species Corynebacterium sp. HMSC063G05. The sequence continues at coordinate 69,144 of NZ_KV801846.1, forward strand.
TTTGCGAAATCTCGGCCGGGTAGCCCGGACCGTCGAGTAGGGTCATCAGGATTCGGGAACGCGTCGGATCAGCCATGGCCCGGCCGAGCCGGTTCATGACGTCGAGGCGCGAAGCAATAGTCAGCATGTGCTGAACAATACAACGTGTGTTGAACTATTCAAAATGCACTGAACTGACGGTTCCGCGAAGGTCCTGCGACCTGCAGGAATTAGTCGATGGGATAGCCGGTAACTGGGCCTTCGTGATTCGGCTGCCAACCCAACGCGGGGGCGACATGCGTGGCGAAGTTGTCCAAGATCTTCACGTTGACGTCGACGCCCATCCCAGTGGGGATGGTGATGAGCAGGGTGTCGGCGGACATGACGGCGGCGTCGGCTTTGAGTTGCTCAATGAGTTTGTCCGGCTCGGCGGCGTAGGTGCGGCCGAAGGTGGAGGCGCCGACGTCGGGAAGCATGCCCACCTGATCGGAGCCGGAGGCCTGCATGCCGAACAACTGCATGTCCGCGCCGTCGACGATGGGGAAGACGGAGCGGGACACCGACACACGCGGCGTCCAATCGTGGCCCGCCTTCTTCCACGCGGCGCGGTAGCGGCTGATCTGATCCGCCTGGATTTCGCCCAGAGTCTCGGCGGTGGTCTCGGAGACCAGGGTGGAGGACATCAGGTTGAGCCCGTCCTTGGCGGTTTGCTCGGCAGAAGCGTGGGTGCCGGAGCCGTAGAAAATGTGCTTACGCAGCTCGGGCACCATGGGGAAGACCGGCAGGGCGGAGCCGGGTTGGAACATGTTGGGGTACTGCCGGTCTAGCGGTGCGGCGGTGGCGAATCCGTTGCCGTCCACTGCAGCCATGAACGCCTCGAGGTGGGCTCGCGCCACGTCCGCGCCGTTGGGCGCTTTACCCTTGTAGCCGAAGGCCTCCCAGCCGCGGTCAGCCACCTCTGGGGCGCCGCGCGAGACGCCCAGGGCCACGCGGCCACCGGAAATTTGGTACAGCGACGCGGCCTCTTCGGCGAGGTAGAGCGGGTTTTCATAGCGCATGTCGATGACACCGGTGCCCATCTCGATGTGTTTGGTGGTGGCCGCGACAGCACCCAGCAGCGGCATCGGGGCGGAGGCCTGCGGCACGAAGTGGTGGACTCGGAAGGACGCGTTGTTCACGCCGATTTCGTCCGCAGCCTGGGTGATCTCCAGATGAGTCTTGGCGATCTTTTCCGCAGATGGCCCGCGCTGGCCACCGAAGGCGTAATGCCCGAAGCTTAAGAATCCGAACGCTTTCATTGGATACCACTCCTTTTCATGGTGCTAACGAGAAAGTAACTTTGCAACGAGATACCGTGGACTTTAAGCTCGATGTCTAGGTCCGTGGCAAGACGGTAGATCGATTTTTCGATTCGGCGCTTTGGGGCGCTACCGGAGTCCCCGGTGGTCTTCTTAGATTGAGCGGTTCAGATTTCCTAACCTAAAGCTCGTTTGAGCGTGCTATCCGCTGGTGCGCCTCCGATACTGCTGCTCATAAGGTGGCGGGCGCTCCATGAATACAAAGCGTAGGTCAGGTCGAGGAGGATGCAGCCCCCTGGGCTCTGGTGTATGTGCTAGCCCCGCTCGGGGTAGCGCACGAGGAGATCGTTGCCGATGACTGCGCCGTCGTTGAGCGTTGCCTCGCTCACCTTCGCCCCGGCTGCACCCAGGCCCATAATGTGGCCAACCTCGTCACCGTGGGCGATGAGGTGGTCGGCGATGATACGCCGGTGGCAGCGCCACCACACCGCCTCGGAGCACATGATCGCGGTGGGAGTTTCGGCTGCGTTCGCCCGTAGCTGCGAGATCGCGTCGGAGAACTCCTCGCCCAGCGCATGGTCGGCGTAATTGTGGAAACTGCGGTTACGCCAGTTGCCGTTAACCTCAAACGGCACCGAGTGGGACACGTTGCGCCGTCCGGTTAGGCCCTCGCTTCTGCTGTAAGTGATGCCACATGTGGGAAGGTGTTCGGCAAGGTGGTCGCCGTTGAACCACGGGTACTTCCTGGACCCGGGCAGCTTGCGCACATCCACGATGGATGCCACACCGGCCGCCTTGATCATTTCAGCGAAGTCCTCGAACTCGAGGTTGGAGTGGCCCACGGTGAAAATGCGCATGTCACCAATGCTACGCGCCAAGCGATTACACTCACATCGGCTTCACGAATGAGAAGGTGACTTTGCAACGACACGTCGTGGAGTTTAAGTGCAACGTGTAAAGGTTTTTCAAGCGTCGCGCGATGGGGATGTGGACCCACGATTGCAGGGTCGACTGCGACGGAGTGACCATTGTCTGGCTCAGCCAAGCTATTGACTCTGCGATGCCGCGGGTGCGCCATCAGACTCTTCATGCTGAATGCGCGAGGCATGCAGTCGGGCGTGGGCGATGGCGTCGAGAGTGTTGTCGAAGACGTGATTCTCGTGCGCAAGCTGGTCGAATACGCCGAGTTCGCGCAACACCGGAATATGTTCGGGCTTCGTGGCTGCGAGCAAGACCCTGGTACCGCGGCGTTCGAGGCGCCCAATCGTGTCGGCGAGCATCTGGGCGCCGGTGGCGTCGATCGTCGTAACGTAGCGCATGCGGAGCACGACAACCTTGACCGACGAGACATCAGCGAGCTCGAGGAGGAAATCGTGCGCTGCACCAAAGAAGAGGGGGCCTTCCATACGGAAGGCGGCGATGTGCTCGTCGAGAAGCTCACGCTCCTTGTCGCGGTGGTCTCCCTCGTCTAGCGGGGCGGCCTCTAATACCGCCGTGCGGGCGGTATCGCGCAGTGCGAAGAAGCCCGCCATAATGAGGCCGATGAGCACGGCGACTACAAGATCGAACACGACGGTGGCGGCAGCTGTGATGAGCAGGGTCGCCCCGTCGCCCTTGGTGGCGCGTATCACCGAGCGGAGGTTCCGCGGGTGGAGCATCTGAATCGCAGTGGCGATGAGCACGCCGGCGAGCGCGGCGAGAGGAATCTCGCCCACCCACCGAGCCGCGACGAGTACGGCGACGAGCAGGAGCAGCGAATGGAACACCGCTGCCAGGCGTGTGCCTGCGCCTGCCCGCACATTGACGGCAGTTCGGGCAATCGCGGCGGTCGCGGGAATCCCGCCGAACAGGGGCGCGACGACGTTGGCCACGCCCTGTCCAAAGAGCTCGCGGTCGGGATCGTGCCGGTCGCCAACAGTCATTGCGTCGGCAACCGTCGCAGATAGTAACGATTCCAACGCGCCGAGAGCTGCGACGGCGACTGCTGCCAACAGAAGCGAATCCAGGTGCTCCCACGGGATCTGTGGCCAGCGCGGGGCAGGCAACGTCGACGGGATGTACCCGATTGTCTTCAGGCCGCTGTCTGCCAGCATGTTGATGGCCGTCGCGGCAGCTACCAACACCAGCGCCGCGGGGAAGCCGCTACGAACGCGCGCAGCAAGCACGATTCCAGCCGCCACCGCAATGGTCATCACGGGCGCTTGCCATGCCGGAGCGTCTAACCAAGCTTTGATTGCGCCCCACGCCAACCCGAGGACTTTCTCGCCGTCCACGTCAACACCGAGTGCTGCGGGCAGCTGTTGGAGGCCGATGATTAACGCAATACCGGCGGTGAAACCTTCGACGACAGGTAACGGCATGTACTTCATCGCTCGGCCAGCACCGGTGACCGCCAACACGAGCAGCATGAGCCCTGCCAGCACGCCGACGACGAGCACCCCATCGGCACCATGGTTGGCCACGATGGGGATTAACACGACGGTCATTGCGCCGGTCGGGCCGCTTACCTGGACATTGCTACCGCCGAAGACTGCGGCCAGGATACCCGCGACGATGGCCGTCGTAATTCCGGCCGCCGCGCCGACACCGGACGCAACGCCGAAGCCGAGTGCGAGGGGGAGGGCGACGAGGGCCACCATGAGGCCTGCCGAGAGGTCGCGCCCGATTGTCGCGCGGGACCAGTCCGAGCGGCGCGGTGCGAAACGCAGGGCACGGGACCGGATGCCCACCGTAGAGGCGGCGGAGGAGGGGTGGGTCATGCTACTTTCTTGCTCCTTCAGGGCTCAATGACACTCAAAGGATACACAAGGTGCCATCCTCCGACGGTCACATTCCCGGTTCTGGCCGAGGCCTCATGTCGGGGGAATAAAACTTCCTGACCTGGCGGGAGTTCGCTGGAGCGTTGTCGCGGTGCTTGGAGTGACGTGCGTGAGCCGGTGTCCGAAGAGCAGGTAGCCCAGGAGAACCGGTACCAGTGTCATACAGAGCGCGACACCACTGCTCATGGGTCGGGCCTGACGGCGGGCTGGGGGGGGCGAGGGCCGGCTACCGGATCCGGGCTTTCGCAGTGACGAGCAGCAGGGCGGCATGGTCGACTTCGCCGTTTTTGATCTCGCGATTGAGCTTGTGTAGCACCACGGGGCAGCGCAGGCAGCGGATGCCGGATTTGCAGCACTTCTTCTTCGGTGTCATCGCAGCCAGTTTGAAGGGGTCCTTGCCGGCGAGCTTTTTCGCGGCTTTGGCGGCGTCCTTCTTCTTGCCCTTGTCGCCTTTCTTGCCCTTGGCCATGCGCGTTCCCTTCGTCGCGAATTTTCCTGAATTAGGTTAGCGTCACCTCATGCGATGTGGGGAGGCGTGGGTGCCTGACGGGTGTAATTGGGTGTTGCTTGACGACGGCTCGCTTGTCGGCCAGTGCCGCAGCGGTAAATGACGGCCAAAGGACGCAAAATCGACCAAAACGACTCAAATCTGTTCGCTGTGACCTGCGGAAATGGCGAGCGGTAGTGAGTTGTTTCGGCGACGGGCGCTCCTCGGCGTGCAGGAGTTCATTGTGCGACAGATTGGACAGTATCACCCTGGCCGCTGGGCCGATGTCACTGCTGTCAAAAGCCTGAGCCCATTAACTCGAAGCATGCATAGACGGCGTTACAACCCGAGAAACACTCGGCCCGTGTGCGACCACCTGGGGGAGGCACCTGCGGGATTCTGACATGATCACCAGTCCTCGAAGGTCAACTCCATTCGCACCCGTACTCTGATTGAGAAGGCGGACATGGTTGTTGTCCGTTTCGGCGACCAGTACAAGCAGTGGAACGCAGCCTTCGATGCAGGTTACTGTGCTGCGCGGAACAAACCGGACAGCAACAAGCCTGCTAGGAGATTGCGAAGCCAGATGCTGGTCCTGGCTTTTCGACAGGCTCGCCAGCCTCGTCGACCATCCAGTCGATTTCCAGCTCTAGCTCGCGCTCGATGCCGGTACGCTTTCGGGAATCGACAACTTCCATCGTGGTATTAAACGATGTTGGCATGGTCATCGTCACCGCGGACTTGCCAGTGCCGAGAGTCATTTCCCCGGCGCGGATGCGAGCCGCCAGCGTCTCCAGCAAATCAGCGAGCTCTTCGCGACTGAAGCTTGCCTTGCTCTTCACCAACTTTTGATTCTTCGGGGGCGTAATCTTTTTAGGTTTCGGTGCCATGTCTTTACGTACCTTTCCAGCCGTGTCGGTATTTGTGCCACGTGGAGAATCGGCCGTCATTCCACACTGTTTTTGAAGATGCTCTAGAGGGCTTTCAGGAAGCCTGCCCACCTCCATTATCCCAATAAAAAGTTGTTTTTACCAGGGGTAATAATAAGAGGCTAGAAATTTCAATAGGTAGGTTATAAATTGTGGAAAATCCTTACGCTATGCTCTGGAGTGCAAGGTTAGTGCAAGGTCCTGAGTGTCTTAGGTGAAGAGCGCTAGTAACGGCGCCCTTCGTCAGTGCTTCAAGTGTGTCGACCGACAGCAATAGGGGAGGAGTAAGCGTCACGTGGTGTCACCTGACAACATCCTGATGTACCTTCTGCCTGAGCAAGAGGCGCAGGTTAAAGAGATCTTTGCGCAACTGGCAGAGCGTGGATTCCCGCAGCAGAATCAAAAGCCCCACATCACTGTGACTTTTGCGCCGACTATGAGACCGAAGGTAGTCCAACGAGCAGCCGAAATTCTCCCTCCGCTTATGCCAGCAGAGTTTCGCAGGGTAGGAACGGTAGTGTTCGGCACAAAGAGTAAACAGACTGTCGCATGGTTATTAGAAACAAGCGATGAGCTGGAAGAGGCTGCTCGCGCAATCAGTCGTCTCAACCCTGACGGCCGCGGCTCCCGCTGGATTCCGCACCTGACCATGGGCCTGAGAATTCCACGGGATATTGTGCCGGACTACGTGCGCGCACTTGACGAAATAACGAACCCGCACTTTAAAACTCTCAACGCGCCACGAGCTGCGTTCTGGAGTCCCAAAGTGCAGGAATTGACGGAGTTCTAGGGAGACTCCGGTACTTGTGTGCTGATGCTCCTCAGCGATTGCGTCCCGCTATTTCGCAAAAACTGTGGTTTCAGAAAACAGTAGGCTAAGAAGAAAAACTAAGCAGCATCCATAATCTTCTTTGCCTGGGCATCGAAGACCTCCAAGGCACGCTTCTTTGCCGCTTCCTTAGACTCTGGAGTTGCCTCTGGAATCTGCATGGGATCCGTCGTGTTTTCCATGTTGTCAGTTGGTACATCCGGAGTCGGGGCGGCGGACACCATTACCATTACGCCATTGACGATCCCGACAATGTCGTAGCTGGTGGCCGTAGTATCCGTGCCACCGGCGTTGATGTTCGCACTGGTCTCGTGTGCAGTGAACTCAGCTGGCTTGACGGAAAGATTTGGCTCCCACTTTTCTCGGTGCAGTTTCATTGTGGTCGTCATGTCCATGTCATTAAACATGTCCTGCATCTCAGGAGAAATCTCCTGACCTTCCATGGAGTCTTTCAGAATGTCGGAAGCATCCATCGTAGCCGTCACGTCGGAGCACTTTTCGAGGCTGTCCTCGTACTTCTGGTACGCCTCAGGATTCTTCAATATCGAGACGCTGACAGTGACGTTCTCTTCCTTAATGTCCGTGTAAGCGCCGGCAGCATTCTCCAATTCCTCAGTTGAGTTGGTGAAAGTGGCGCATTCGGCCGGTTCAAACTTCATGGAATCTTCCGAAAACATCTCCATGGCATCTTTGAACCCGGTGATCTTGTTTCCGGAGAAGTCCGCCCCTTGAACTTCATTTGTGAGTAGGAGCTGATCTTCGGCTGCAGCAGGAGCTGACCCATCTGCTTTCGTCATCTTGCTGGTCGACTCTTTGCCTGCCTCACCACCGGCATTGCTGCTTTCTTCCCCCGAGCCACATGCTGTGAGCAACGCGGCGCTTGCCAGACCCGCCACTACAGTTGTCGCAAACTTCTCCCACATTCCAGAGCTGCGCTGCTTCATGATTCCTCATTCCATCGAGCTGAATTTCAACAACCTATGCAACCCGCCCAGGAGCCCTGGGCCGGAGCCAAGCTTTTGTGAAAGAAAGAATACAAGAGCTCGTCTCAGCTCGCTTCCCCAAAACAAGGATTTCAGTCGCGTCTGCTTTACGACGCTCCGTCGGACCTCACCGCAGACTGCGCAACCTTTGCCACGGGATACATGGAGACCATTGCAATGATCGCACCGAAGACGAAAACGGGCACAAACCCGAATTTCGGCGCTGCGAAAGAAATAACAAAAGGAGCGAAGAAACCAACATAGGTCAGCGAATAGTAGATAGCGGTGGCAGCACCCAACTCGGCTGGCGGTGCGATAATTTGCACTTCGCGGAGACCGGAGACCATCATTACGCCATATGCGGCACCGAGGGTCAGAGCGGCGGGGAAAACGCTCCACACGTTCTGGGTGAGTGCGACGATGAGGCTGAGCAACATTCCGACCGTCGTTAAGCCAAGACCGAAAATAGCTGGCGGGATAAAGCTGCTGGAACTGATTCGAGTGACCAGTGGTTGCACCAGAACGCCGGTGCCCATCGTGATGCAGGCGATGAGTCCGGCAAAGGCAATGGGGTAGCTGGATTCGGCGATTGTCGGAAGGACGACGAACGATGTGCACGCGGCACCGAAGACCCACGGTGCCCAAGCGGCGACTGCCCACAGGAATCTCGGGCTAAGCGTGGCGGAGGAGAAGAACCGTTGCGGGGTGTCGCTGTGCGCTGAGGTTGGCAGTCCGCCGGAAGCGTTCCATGTCAGTGGTGTGATGCCAAGCAGCAGTGCGAGATGAACAAGATAGGGGATGACATCAGGGCGGGGAGCAAACTCCGCGACCAACCCGGAAGCCAGGGGGCCGAGGGAGAACCCGGCGGAGAGCGCAACGGTTGCGCGCCGAGCGGAAATTTGAGGTGCGACGGGCGCAATCTCTTTAATCCACGAGGCGCCGGCGGCCATTACCATACCCATCGAAATGCCGACGACAAGGCGTCCTATCAGCAGTGATGGGAAGTGGAACCAGACGCCGGTGAGTAGGACGACGGAGCCGGCGGCAGAGGTTATGAGTGCGGGCCGGATGATGGCGCGACGGCCGAGCCGGTCGGAAAGTGGGCCGCAGATGAGTAGCGCGGGGATGAGTCCTGCGACGTAGATGGCGAAGAGAAAGGTGACCTGGGACTGGTTGAGAGCATCGGTTATTCGATACGCGGGCAGGAGTGGTGCGAAGAGGTTGGCTCCAAACGCAACCGCGAACATGCCCAGGGCTACCCGAATCCAGTCTCGTATCACGGTTGCCTCCTGAGGGCTCTCATCTGTGGGGATAGAACAGTGTGGTAACAACAATAGGCCAGCTAGCAAACGCTAGCTGGCCTATTGAGTTACTCGGGTCGTCTACCCAAGTTAGTCGCCCTAGTTATTGGCGGCGCCGAAAAACGCGGTAATCGGCGAGAAGAATCCCTTGGACTTCTTTGACTTCTTAGCTGCCTTTGTCCTGCCAAGAATGCGCTCAGAGATGCGGTCGGTGAGGACACCTACCAGCTTGCCGCTGCGGACGACGGGCAGCTCGCTGAGCGGCCCGTCAATAAGCTGGCGAGCCCTGATTGCAGCTGGATCCTCGGGCTTGACAAAGACCTTCACCGGGGCGCCGACGGTGTTCATGTAGGCATCGCGGTCGGCGTACTCACGGAGTTCCTTCAGCGTAATATCGCTGGTCAGGTAGCCTTCATCGTCGACGAGGAAGACACAGGTATCGTCATCGAGACCAGCAAATTCGGCTGCGTAGGTGCTCAGTGCCTCACCGACCGTGATGTCCTCCGGCAGCGCAATGTAAGAATCCGTCATGTGCATGCTTACGGTGTCAGGCAGGAGGCTGTACGGGCTGATTGAAGACTTCGGCTTGAAGAAGTTGGCGATGGTGTTCTGTGTCTGTGTCATTGTGGATCCTTTTCCAGGTATCCCAGCTCCTTTGCTAGGAGGGAATTTCTGTTGATTGAAAAATTATGGCTCCCCGCCTAAGAGTGTTGGCAATGTAATGCCGTAACTAAAGGTGGCCACTTGAGATGGACCCTTGCTTCGAGAGTCTTTCGAAACTCTCGATAAAGTGCAGGGCAGCGGCCTATGTGGATATAGGAGCCTTACCTAACGAGGTTGTTCGCTACGCAAAGGTTAACACAAGGTTACGTACACAGTAAAGAGGAATGAACGAAAAGCTTCCTAAAGGTGGCGGGAGTTATAAGCCCATGAACTCTCGAATTGCTGGCCATTCGGCATCGGCTTGCGCCCGGCCGAGCTCGTAGTTGTGCAGCAGCTTCGACCGCCTCCGCTCCGCCTTTGTGATGCTCATGTTATTGGCGTAGAAAACATATGCTTGGCCTTTTCGTTCAAGCTCAGCAGCCCAATCGAGAGAAGCGTTGTAGCGCTCGTGTCTAGTGATAAGCAGCTCAGCCACCACCGGGTTACTGCGGAAAATCTGGCGCAGTAGCTGTGGGCGCTTAGGGGCGGTGCGACGGAATCCTTTCGGGCGAGTCAGGACGATGAGGAACTTCTTGAAACCATCTGCTTCGGCGGCATTAATGGGAATGCCACCTGATGATCCCAGTGCACCGTCGACGAACGGAACGCCATCAATATAGGGCATACGCATGACACCCGGAATCGTCGAACTGGCGCGAGTGTACTTCATCAGCGTAGGTAGATCTGGGATATCGTCCGGCCCCCAGTTGATGGTCTCGCCCGTATCCGCTCGGACAGCAGAAATCCGGTAGGGAGTTGGATTGTTCTTAAAAGTCTCGTAATCCAGGGGCATGGCGCCGTCGGGAAGTCCCGCGTCTTCGTAGATGTACTCGGCATCGAAATAGCCCCGCCCGCGCAACATTGGGCGCCAGCCACTGCTGTTCGGCTGTGCGATGAAGTCAGTGAAGCTATTTATAGAGCGCTGGATATCCCGGGAAAGGTAATTGACCACGTGAGAGGCGCCGGCGCTTACGCCACCGACCCAGCCGACATCGATGCTCTCGCGAAGTAGCCGCTCGACGAAAGGTGCCGTGTAACTATTGCGAGTCCCTCCGCCCTCGAAGACTAATGCCACATCGCTGACCTGCATTTACATCCCTCCGGTTGTTCTCGCGCTGCTGCCTTTCGAGCGTTACGATCGTTCAAGACTACCCGAACGTCACCATATTGGATTTCGGTTAGCGTAGTTTACGGCGCATCTTGGAGGATGACTGGCAGCAGCCCCTCGCCCATATCTGGGTTCGGCAGTACGCCCTCCGGGTCGTAGAACAAGATCTCCTTGCCGTCATGGCTCAGACGTCGCATCGCTTCCAGAATCAACGTGCGTCCCACCGGGTTGACAATGCCAACGCGGCTGACGTCGAAGACAACTTCGCTTTCCGACGGTGTGGAAGTCGCCAACCTGTTGAGAATGATCTCGGCCGCAGTGAAGTTGACTGGGCCCTGAATCTCGATGATCGAGCGGCCATTGCTGACGCGCGTACCGCGCAGCGCACGCGAACCAATCGCATCGGCATCCATGAGATGAAGACCCAAATCTTCGGAGAGCTTCCGGAAGATGGCAATGCTGCGGACGCTGTTGCCGTGGTCGTTCAATCGCGGCGAAAAGGCTGCAAGACCCGCCTGTCCAGGCAGCGCTCCCAGCAAGCCGCCGGCGACACCGCTCTTGGCGGGAATCCCGACCTCGGTAAACCATTCACCGGCCTCGTCATACATGCCGGCAATAGCCATCACGGACAAGACTCTGCGAACAACCGAGCGGCCGAGCACAGTCTGATTGGTGACCGGGTTAACGCCACCGTTGGCCAACACTGCGGTCATCATGGCGACATCGCGAGTGTTGACCAGCACGGAGCACTGTGCGGTGTAGCCGCGGACAGCATCGTGGGGCGTGGTTTCGATGAAACCGTAAGCTGCCAGCATATGTGCGATGGACATGTTTCGATGGGCAGTGTCCATTTCGCATTCATAGGCATCGTAGTCAACGCGGAGCTTACGGCCAGCCAAAGTTGAGAGAAGCTCCACCATGTGCTTGGTGCGAGTCTTCCAGTTGGCACCTGGCTGGCATACGAACTGGTTGATGGTCAGTGCACCGACATTAATCATCGGATTCTTTGGTCGGTGCGTGCCCTGCTCCAGCGACAGCTCGTTGAAAGCCTCACCGGAAGGTTCGGTGCCCACAATGCTGTCGATTTTGTCTGTGCCGTGCTCGGTGATGGCTGCGGCATAAGCGAAGGGCTTGGACATCGACTGAATGGTGAATTCAGTATCGGTGTCGCCCGTGGCGTAGGTGCGACCTGACACGGTGGTCATAGCAAGTGCCAGGCGGTCGGGATTAGCTTGGGCAAGGGTGGGAATATAGTCCGCTACCTCGCCAGACTCATCGGGGCGGACGGATTCGACGATTTCGGACAAGTAATCTTTGATCGGCGTTTTCATCAGATTCTGCTAAGCATCTTTCCTGGGCTGAAAAATCCCGGTTGAGTCAATGGAGTCCCGTTCGAACCTACACCAGGCGAGGTCAGCCACTGATGCTCACCTCTGTGCACTCTCACCGTGCGCGCCGGAAAAATCGGCATATCCTGGGGTGTGTGAAATTCCTCAACGATCAGTCCGCGCCCTACGAGTTGACCTACAGCGATGTCTTCATGGTGCCGTCAAAGTCATCCGTCGGCTCTCGCATGGGTGTCGATTTGGCCACCGATGATGGCACCGGCACAACCATTCCGATTGTCGTCTCCAATATGACGGCCATCTCCGGTCGCCGGATGGCCGAAACCACCGCTCGCCGAGGCGGAATTGCCATCCTGCCGCAGGACGTCCCAGCTGACATTGCCGCTGAGACCATCCGCAAGGTCAAGTCCGCTGGGCTGGTTTTCGACACTCCGATCGTCGTCAAGCCTCACCACACCGCGGGGTATGCGCGCCATCTTCTGCCGAAGCGCGCGCACGGTGCGGCAGTGGTGGTGGAAGACAACAAACCGGTTGGGCTGATTACCGGCCGTGATCTGGCGGGCGTTGACAACTTTGCGCAGGTGGGGACGCTCATGTCCACTTCGCTATTTACGCTTCCGGCCGATATTGAGCCCCGTGACGCTTTTGACCAGCTCACTGCTTCCGGGCGCAAACTCGCTCCAGTGGTGGACGCCGATGGCGCGCTGGTGGGTATTCTCACGCGTAAGGGCGCGCTGCGTGCGACGCTTTACAAGCCCGCTGTCGACGCGGAGGGCAAGCTGCGCGTCGGTGCGGCGCTTGGCATCAACGGTGATGTTGAAGGGCGCGCGAAGACACTGCTCGACGCAGGTGCCGACGTGCTCGTTGTCGATACCGCCCACGGTCATCAGGAATCGATGCTCCGTGCTTTACGACGAGTCCGCGCGCTCAACCCACCTGTGCCAATTGCCGCTGGCAATGTCGTGACCGCCAATGGTGTTCGCGACCTAGCGGAGGCGGGAGCCGACATTATTAAGGTCGGCGTCGGTCCGGGTGCGATGTGCACAACCCGAATGCAGACCGGAGTTGGGCGTCCACAGTTTTCTGCCGTGCTCGAATGCGCTGCAGCTGCCCGTGAATGCGGCGTGCATGTCTGGGCTGATGGTGGAGTGAAGGATCCTCGCGATGTTGCGCTTGCGTTGGCTGCGGGTGCGTCCAACGTGATGATTGGCTCGTGGTTTGCCGGTACTTTCGAGTCCCCAGGGGATGTCCAAAAGGACGTCGACGGGCGCATGTTCAAGGAGTCCTTTGGCATGGCTTCACACCGTGCGGTGGAGAGCCGAAATGCACAGGTAGAGGCCTTTGAGAAGGCCCGGCGCGAGATGTTCGAAGAGGGCATCTCGACTGCGAAAATCTACCTGGAGCCAGGCCGCGAAGGCGTGGAGGACCAGATCGATCGCATTATCTCGGGCGTACGTTCTTCGTTCACATACGCGGGTTCGGCCACCATCGAGCAGTTCGCTGAGCGGGCAGTGGTGGGAATTCAATCCGCTGCGGGCTTTGCGGAAGGAATGCCGAGGGCGACGCGGTAGCCGTCGTCAAGCCTCTCGGGGCTAAGCCGACTAGCGGTGCTGCGGGCCAATTGGTAGGTATGTAAAGACGTTGTTAGGACGTGTTTAGTACCACGTGCAAGATTGGGGAGGGGCTGGCGATTATGGGTCGGCAGGTAAGAGAAAACAGTGCTGTAACGGAGTCTGGATTGGTAGCAGGAAACGGTGCTAGAGCAGGAAGCGGGAACGCATTTTTCGCCCGCGCCCGCGTTACTGATTCCGATTTGTGCCCGTGTGGTGGGGGACTCTACGGGCAGTGCTGTGGCCCGCTGCACCGCGGTGAGCGGGAGGCGGTGACCGCAGCTGAGCTGATGGCAGCGAGGTACAGCGCTTACGCTGCCCACGAGGCGGATTACATCTGGCGGACGTGGCATCCGCGCTACCGCCCGGAAGTTATCAATGTCGATGACGGTGTGGAATGGGAAGGACTCACCATCATCAACGCTGTCGATGGCGGCGAGGATGACCGCGAAGGCATCGTGGAATTTGAAGCGGCTTTTCATGACCATGACGGTGTCGGTACGATGCACGAGCGTTCCCGTTTTGTTCGGCGTGCGCGACGTTGGGTCTACGTCGACGGCGAGGTCACGTACTCCTAAGCATCAGACTTGTTGTGCTTGCCGTGGCCGAATGGCAGCACGGCGACAATCGCCACAATGATTGCACCCCAGATGGTGCCGAAAATCAGTGAGCCGGTGGTATTGGCCAACCAGCCGAGGAAGCCGCCGGTAAACAGCTGCTCAAGGTTGTGGACCAGCTGGTAGGGGAGATGCCAGCCCAGCTCGTCGAGGCCGACCACCATGATGTGGCCACCGACCCACAACATGGCAAACGTGCCGATAATGCCGATCGTGTTCAGAACGATTGGCATGGCTTTGACCAGTGCCGTACCAAACTTGCTGATACCGGCTGACTTCTTGGACTGCAGGTGCAGGCCAATGTCATCAATCTTGACCAAGAGGCCCACCACGCCGTAGACCGCAAGCGTGATGATGAGTGCGACCACAATAAGAATCAGCGCGCGATTGAGCAGCGGCTGATCAGCGACCTCATTGAGAGAAATCACCATGATTTCCGCAGAGAGAATCAAGTCTGTGAAAATTGCAGACTTCACCAGCGAATCTTCATTCTGTGGTGTGCGGTTGGTCGCCGCCTCTATCCGCTCCTGCTCAGTCTGATCGGGAGAGATTCGGTGCTTAATCTTCTCCCAGACCTTTTCCATGCCCTCAAAGCACAGGTAGGAGCCACCGAGCATCAAAATCGGCGTCAGCGCCCAGGGCAGAAACTGACTTAGCAGCAATGCAATCGGCAGAATAATGACAATTTTATTGACCAAGGAGCCCTTGGCGATACGCCAAATAATCGGCAGCTCGCGTTTCGGCGAGACACCCTCGACGAATTTAGGTGTCACCGCAGCGTCGTCAACCACAACACCGGCGGCTTTAGCGCTAGCTTTGCCGGCCGCAGCCGCAATATCGTCTGTTGTTGCCGCTGCAGCACGTGCAATCGTGGCAACGTCGTCAAGCAGCGCGACAAGTCCGCCTGCCATAAAAACCTCCCGTATTGGAGGACGCGACCAGGAGCCGTCGTCGTACCAAAGAATTACCGGAGCAATTTTAACCGCTTTCCCGGATTGACTCTGTGTTGTCGGTAGGGCGTCGATGTCCGGTCGATAGTTCACGTGCTCCTCTGAACGTGGGCACGTGGCAAGATATAGGCCATGAACGCTTCCTTCTCCGAAATCTACCGACAGGTCAATGCGGACAACTCGGACAACGCTGGCACCGAGGCAGACACCAGCAATGACGCCCACTCCGAGGAACAGCAGCGCCCGGCGCGTCCCCGCATGGCACTGGTAGTCGTCGACGCTCAGAATGATTTTTCCGCGGGTGGCGCACTTGCCGTCGACGGTGCTGAGGCAGCGTACACCGCTACATATCTGCATGTTGCGGGCACAGCTAACAAGTACTCGGTTCTTGCGACCACCCGTGACAATCACATCGACCCAGGCACGCACTTCTCTGAAACCCCGGATTTCGTCGATACCTGGCCGAAACACTGTGTTGCAGGTACCCCGGGCGCAGAGATTCACCCCGGCATGCAGCGCGCCATCGCGTTTTTTGAGCAGCTCAACCCCGCTGCTGTGCGTATCGATGTCACAAAAGGGGAGTACGCCGCCGCCTACTCCGGTTTCGAGGGAACAACGGAGGCTGGCGTTTCGCTTGCCGACGCTCTCCGCGCCTCTGACATCGAAGAAATCGATGTGGTGGGAGTTGCGACTGACCACTGCGTCCGCGCCACAGTGCTCGATGGCCTCAAGGAGGGCTTTTCCGTTCGTGTTCTGAGCAATCAGGTCGCGGCGGTGGACCCGGAGCGCGGCAAGGCTGCACTAGCGGAATTGGCCGCGGCGGGCGCGACAGTGGTGTAGTGCTGCGACGCTGACCGTCAAACAATCCGCCTAGCCGCTTAGCTAGGCGCCTCGGCAGCTGCCTAGTTAAAAGTCACCATATCCAGGTCGACCTCGCGGAGGTGGCGGTGGTTGGACGCTGTTTCCACATAACGCCCTGCATGGGCGATGAAGCCCTCTGCTTCCTCGGCGGAGAGTTCACGACGCACCTTGGCGGGAACGCCTGCAGCCAGCGACCTGGGGTCGATAATCTGATCTTCCAACACCACGGCACCTGCAGCAATGAGGCTGCCAGCGCCGATACGGGAACGCGAAAGCAGGGTGGACTTCATGCCGATGAGGCAACCATTTTCAACCGTGGTGCCGTGGACCAAGGCCATGTGTCCGACGGTGACATCATCGCCGAGAATTGTGGGCACACCTCGGTCGACATGGACTGTGGAGTTGTCCTGAATATTGGTGCGCTGGCCGATGCGGATCGGTGCGACGTCTCCTCGGAGAACAGAACCGTAGAACACGGAGCTATCCGCACCGATTTCGACATCACCGATAATGACCGCGCCGGGCGCAATCCAGGCGCTGGAATGAATGCGTGGGGTCTTATCTTGGTAGGTGAGAATGAGCGGAGTGTTCATCATACAAACCAATATAACTGTCACCTGAGGTCAGCGTAAGAAAAATTCTCAGCGAAACTCTATTCGTCGAAGGGTGCAATTCTGCTTGGACGCGCCTACAGTGGGCGACATGATTTTTATCGTTGTGAATTACCAAGTTAAGCCGGAATTTGCCGACGAATGGATGGACCACGTCGCTGAGTTCACCGCTGCCACCCGCGCAGAGGCTGGCAACAAGTGGTTTGAATGGTCCCGCAGCGTAGAAGACCCCAACCAGTACATCCTCGTCGAGGCATTCGATGATGACGCTGGTGAAGCCCACGTCAATTCCGAGCACTTCGCCAAGGGCCTGGAGGCGATGAAGCCGCTGCTCGCTGAGACCCCGAAGATTGTCTCGCAGGTACTGCCAGATAAGCAGGACTGGGATCGCATGGGCGAGCTGCAGGTCGACTAATGTCCTCAGACACCATTCGCGATAGCGCAGCCGCTTCCAGCAGTGACACCTATTCTCTGATTGGGCGTGGCCTGCGTATTGGCTCCGCTGTGCTGGCCTCTGCTCTCGTCGTTGGTCTCAGTGCTTGTGGGGATAGCGATGAGGCAGCCCTGGAGGGTAGCCAAAATCAGTCAAGCCAGGAGCAGAGTGCTGTTGCCTCCACTGCCGCCATTCGGGATAACTTGGCTCAGCTGGCGGCAGATACTGCGGCGCTGAAGAAAGCATCGCAGACACTAATTGCAAAGGAATCGGTCTCGGAAGAGACTCGAAAGATTGCGCAGCAGGCGGAGCCAATCTTTGCTGAAGAGGAAGCGCAGCTAGTCAAGACTCTCGGCGTCGATGTTGATCCGTCGGAGACCAAGCTCGACACCGCCACCATGACTCGCCTCGAGAACGAGGAGGGGCCACACGCAGATATGGCTTATCTGACGTTGATGGAAGGCAGCCTGGATAAGATGCTCGGACAGTGGGAAGAGCTGGAAAAGCATGGCGGAAACGACCTGCAAGAGTTGGCACGCTCTTCTCAGCAGCAGCTGGAAGATATTCAGCAGGCGCTGGAAAAACGTATGCAGTACTAGCCGCTGCCCAAAGCTCGTGGGGGGGGGAAATTCAAGTAAAAAGTCCTGCAAAGCGTGCCCGGGGAACCGGGGAAGTGAGTAGCGTGTAAATAAAGCCAGTGCGCTGTGATCGTCGTCAAGCGAATGCGCACTCGGATGAAGCACAATGCTGGCTAATAACCCAGAGTAGAAGGTAGGAAAACACGCCAATGGCAAATAGTATCTCGCGAGTAGGTATCGTCGGCGCCGGTCAGATGGGCTCCGGAATTATTGAGGTCTGTGCGAAGGCCGGTAGCGATGTCAAGGTCTGGGAGGCCAAGGAGGAGTTCCTTGAGTCCGGTCGCGCCCGTATTGAAAAGTCACTGGATAAGGCCGTTTCCCGTGGTAAGCTAGAGCAGTCTGCACGTGATGAGATTCTGGGACGTATTAGCTTCACCACCAAGCTGGAGGACTTCGCTGACCGTGAGCTGGTCATCGAGGCCATCGTGGAGAACCCGGAAGTAAAGGCCAGCGTCTTCTCGCAGCTCGATGAGATTGTTGAGTCGGACGATGCCATCCTGGCTTCCAACACCTCCTCGCTGCCGATTCAGTCCATTGCCGCAGCCACCAAGCGTCCGGAGCGCGTCATGGGTCTGCACTTCTTCAACCCGGTGCCCGTTCTGCCTCTGGTAGAGCATGTCGTTACTCTGACGACCGGTGATGTTCAGTCGGAGCGTGCGTACGAGTACGCTTCCGAGGCGCTGGGCAAGACCGTCATTCGCGCTAAGGATCGCTCGGGCTTCATTGTTAACGCCCTGCTGGTTCCGTACATCCTCGGCGCTATCCGCATGCTGCAGGACGGCATTGCTACCGCAGAAGACATCGATGCCGGAATGGTCAATGGCTGTGCGCACCCGATGGGTCCGCTGACTCTGGCCGACATGGTTGGTCTGGACACCATCAAGTTCATTGCCGATGCCATGTTCGATGAGTACAAGGAGCCGACTTACGCGGCACCTCCGCTGCTCAAGCGCATGGTTGAGGCGGGTCACTTCGGCCGCAAGTCCGGCCGTGGCTTCTACGACTACTCCAAGTAGTCCACGCTTTTAGCCCCGTTTGGGGCGAGTATTGAATTCTTACCGGTTGACGGGCTTTTATCCCGCCAACCGGTTTCTTTTATGCATTTATCAGTGAAAATCCGGAGTCTGAGGGGGAAAGTTCCCACGATTGGCCCTAGCATTTTGAAAACTTGTTTCTTTTCAACGCGCCGAAACCTCACAGTGCGCTTAACATAAGTGAAGATTTTGTCAGACCTTGGCTTATAGAGCACTTCACAACTGGTGCCTCCCACGCAGCAATCTGGAAAGGAATGCTTCAGTGTCTTCTTTGAAGCCGCACAAGCGCACTGCAACACGTACTCGCGTCGGCGCTGCTACCGCAGCAATGGCAGTTGTAATGGGGCTTACACCGGCAACGGCCGTGGCAGCTCCGGTCAACCCGTTGGCCGAGCTCGGCAACCGCCTGGACTCTGTTTCTGATCTTCCAGCTAATGTGGCCGCTCCAGAGGGAATCAAGCTCCCCGGCGGTGGCTTCGAGGTCCCGGATTCCATCTCGCTGCCGTCATCTTCCGGTGAAAACACCGACCCGAATGCGCCGAAGCCAACCTCGTATCGCCCGGACCAGATTGCACGCGCGTACCCGTCGGATGCCGCCACCGATAACTGGTTCTACTTCTACGTTGTGCATCCTTTCGTGGAGCTGGAGAAGAACCACCCAGAGGTTATGGACCAGAACCTCGAAACGGTCGTCCGCATTAACAACGCTGCCAAGAATGAACCGCAGGCACAGGAACTCGCTCTTGATGACGACTACCTGGACCCACTGGCCAATATTTCCACTGCTTTCGGTGCAAACCTGGGCCAGCACTTCCGTGATGCCTACGACGAGGATCGCCTGCCGAAGGTAAAGGCCCTGCTGTCCGGCAACCTTGCTCGCGGCGGCGGTCTGGTCAGCTCGACCTTCTTCGAGAAGTACGTCTACGGCTACGATCGCCCGTTTGTGGTGGCGCCGGAGCGCATCGAGCGCTACTACCGCGAAGGTCAGGACGACCCGTACTCGACCACCCCGTCCTACCCGTCGGGCCACACCAACAAGGCTGCATGGACTTCAACCATGCTGGCTATGATGCTGCCGGAGGTTGCACCGCAGATTCAGGCGCGTGCGTCCGAGGCTGGTCATTCTCGCCTTGTCATGGGCGTCCACTACCCGCTGGACGTTATGGGCGGCCGCATGATGGGCAACCAGGCCGCAGCTGATCGTTGGGCAGACCCAGAGTTCCGCCCACTCATCGAAGAAGCCATGGATGAGCTGCGTACGGAGCTCGAGTACCGCTGTGGCGACACCATCGCCAACTGCGTTGCCAAGGACACTCCGTACATGAGCACCGCAGCTGCCGTTCAGCAGTACACCGAACGCATGACCTACGACTTCAAGCAGGTTGGCCCGGCTAACGAGCCAGTTGTTGTTCCGAAGCGTTACGCAGGTTTGCTGGAGACCCGCTTCCCGCAGCTGACTGAGGAACAGCGCAGCTCCGTCCTCGCTCAGACCGCAATCCCATCCGGCTACCCGCTCGATCGCACTGACGGTGAGGGCCAGCACGTTCGCATGAACCTGGCTCGCGCTCTGGCCGCCAACGTTGTTGTCAACGCCGACGGCAGCGTCACTGTCACCAACTAAAACGTCAACTACAAGCGCAGGGCCGCGTCAAGACGGTCCAGGGCCTCACCGAGGATTTCCGGGGAGGTCGCAAAGTTAAGCCGCACATGCCCAACCCCGCCTTCGCCGAATGCGAAGCCGGGGTTGAGTGCTATTTTGGCGTTTTCAACCAGCCACGCAGCTGGGTCCTCACTGTCAACACCAGGCACGTCACCCAAGTCCAACCACGCCAAAAATGATGCTTGCGGTGGGGTAAAGCGAGCCTGTGGCGCAAAAGTGGACAAACGTGTTCGCAGAGTCTCACGGTTGGTGCGCAGGACATCGACAAAATTGTCCAGCCAGGGCACGCCATCGCGGTAGGCGGCGGTGGCCGCGACGACACCAAGAATAGAAGCGCCTTCGCGAACAATGAAGGGCAGCTCCAGCCAGGTTTTGGCATCTTCGTCGTTAAAGATGATTTGCGCACACTTGAGGCCGGCGGTATTCCAGCCCTTCGAGGTAGCAGTCACCGTGATAGTCACGGCCGCCGCGGTATCCGACACCGACGCGGTTGGAGTGTGAGTGCCATCTAGAACAACTGGGCCGTGAATCTCGTCTGAGATAACGCGCGCACCAAAGCGAGCGGCTAAATCGGTAATCTCACGCAGTTTTTCGGGGGAGTAGGTAAAGCCGAGAGGATTATTCGGGTTACACAAGATCAGGCAACCGGCACCGTCGGCGAAGGCGCGTTCGAGGGCGCCGAGATCCGGGCCGTCGGCAAGCGTGGGAATGCACACTGTCTCGCGTCCCAGCGCGGGACCTACCTGGAAAAACGGCATGTAGGCGGGAGTGGGGACGACAATTGCGGAATCGGGGCGGGTGAAGCGTTCAACCGCGAGTGTGACACCGCGGACGACGTCAGCGACGGCAAAGATATTGTCGGGGTTCGGGCGCCATCCGTAGCGTTGTGCAGAAAAGTCCGCGGTTGCGGTCGTAAGCGCGGTGATGTCCTGCGAGAGGTATCCGAATTGTTCGCGCTGACACGCCTCGTCGATTGCGGCACTGACGGCAGGGCAGGTTGTGGCATCGGATTCGGCGATCCACAGTGGCAGCACGTCCGGTGAATATGCGGTCCATTTGACTGTCCTGCGGGAGCGGAGTTCATCGAGGGAGGGGAAAGTGACAGCGTTATTTACACTCATAGTTTCCGTGTATACAGAAAAAGCGGGAAGTCCGAAGACCCCTGCTTTAACCAGTAGCTACGGCCGCATCAGAAGCAGCCGCGGCAATGGCCAGCGCTAGGCCAGCCCCAGTGCCTCCTGAGCAGCTGGCAGGGCAGCTTCGCGATCAGCCTTGACCAGCCCCAGACGTGTGCGGCGATCGAGAATATCGTCGACGCTGAGAGCTCCCTCGTGCGTCACATGCCAGGCGAACTCGGCGCGGGTGACATCGAGACCCTCCGCTACCGGGTCGAGCGGTCGGTCGAGCGGACAGGATTCGATGACCTCGAAGGATTCGGCACCGTAGCGGTTAAACAGCGGCATCGGGATACGGCCGGCAGCGGCAGCGGTGCGAGCGCGGTCGAGCTCCTCTGGCTCGGAGCCCAGCACAGGGATGGTGCGGGTGGAGCACGGAGCAAGCGAAACACCGAGCTTTTCCGCAACCTTGTCCACGGTTTGCTCCGCCATTAGACGGTACTCGGTGAGCTTGCCCCCAGTAATGGAAATCAGGCCGTTCGGGGCCTCCAACAAGGCGTGCTCGCGGGAGAGGTCAGCGGTGTGTGCCTCGCCGGCGTCGATGAGCGGACGCAGGCCGGCGAAAGCACCGATGACATCGTCACGAGTGAGCGGAACCTCGAGTGCCTGGTTGATGACATCGAGCAGAAAAACGATGTCATCCTCCGGCACTTCCGGCTCGTCCGGAATCGGGCCCGGTGCATCCTCATCGGTCAGGCCAATGTAGACGCGGTTGTGCTCTGCGGGAAGGACAAAACAGAAACGGTTGGTGTGACCAGGAACCGGTACCGTCAGAGAGCCGGTAGGGTTGCCTAGCTTCGCGGCGTCAAGAACCAGATGCGTGCCGCGAGATGGGCGAATCTTGATGTTCGTCGCTAGGTTTGCGGCCCACACACCAGTGGCATTGACCACAGCGTGAGCCGGCAGCTCGAAGGAATCGCCAGTGAGCTCGTCGCTTAGTGTGGCGCTCGTTCCAGAGGCAGTCTCGCAGCGGACCCGGGTCAAGATAGTTGCACCGTAGCTAGCGGCGGTTCGAGCGATAGCGGTGACCAAGCGTGCGTCGTCACGCAGCTGACCGTCGTAGTTGACGTAGCCGAATTTCACGTCGCGCTTACGGACGGTCGGCGAAAGCTGGCTGACTCGGCGGGAACTGACAGTGCGGGACAATGGCAGGGTAGTGGCGGAGGTACCAGCGATAATGCGCAGAAAGTCACCGGCCAAAAAGCCTAAACGCGGCAAAACCCTGGTCAACGGTGCAAAGTTATCCATCACCGGTACAACCTGCGGCAGGTTACGCACTAGGTGCGGAGCGGTGACGTCGAGCAGCGCACCACGTTCAATAGCTGAGCGGCGAGCGATACCGACATTGCCGCTGGCAAGGTAGCGCAAGCCCCCGTGGGCGAGCTTCGATGACCAACGAGAGGTGCCGAAAGCTAGGTCCTTCGATTCGACGAGAACGGTCGTCAAACCCCTCGACGCCGCATCTAAAGCGATGCCGACACCAGTAATACCGGCGCCGATGACCAGCAGATCTGGGATGTCGCCCTTAACGGTCTCTTCGCGTAGACGATTCAAGTCCGCTTGCCGACGAGCCTTGTTCAAAACCGCAGCTGAGCGATCGCGCTGAGGAGCGTGCGTGGCAGTCATAGTCTTTCTTCCTCGACTTTCCCGAAGACGGTAATAGTGATGAAACTATCTGGCGTAAGTGATGAAGTTGTGGAGTGCGTAGTGAGTGTGAACTATTTCGGGCGTACCCCATTGCAAGGCGCTTAGAAATAGACTAAGTTGTTCATTATCAACGACCGGCACGGATATTGATTCAAGAAATCTTTCTTAGTTGCGAATCATTTCCCGGGATTACAAGGAAGGAGACACCTCGATGGCTATGCACCCAGCGTCCAACCGCTCTGAGTCCATGAACCGAGCTTTCGCTGCTATTGCACCATCGCTGCAGATGTGTTGCTGCTGTCTCCAGTCCGTGCCACCCCAGACAGGTCGTAACTAGAAAAGCACGCTTAGGTATTTAAAACGCCACGCTGTTTGCGGTCGCACGGACGAAATCGCACCGATTGAGCCGACCATCCCACTATCCGGGCATCTTCGCTTGGGATCCCAGGAAGAAGCGACAGCGACAATGACCGCAGCACTTGAATCTTTTACCCTTGACGATTACGTTTCACTGTTTATTTATGACGGCCCAACGTCGCCGGAAATCTACGCCAGCGAACTGGTCAGTCTAGCTCGCTAGCCGAAGCCGGCGGCAACAGGGTTAAATCATGTTGCCGTCGTAACGCTCTTCCAAGGAGCGCGGACCGGTAGCCAACTTGCCCGGGTTGAGGATGCCAGCAGGGTCGAGTTCGTCCTTAATTGCGCGCATGACCTTGGCGAACAACTCGGTGTTCTCCTCGTAGTACTGCGGGCTGTGATCCTGGCCAATGCCATGGTGGTGCGTGATGGTGCCGCCGAAGTTCATCATGGCCTCTGATGCCGCAGTCTTGATGTCCATCCACTGCTGGAGGATCTCGCCCTCGGTCTCGCGGAAGAAGTACGTGAAGTACAGCGAGCAGCCGGATTCGTACATGTGCGAGATGTGGCAGAAGACGTACACCGGGGTGCCGTGCTTCTCGCCAGCGGCTTCCATTGCGGAGGCGATTTCGCGGCGCAGTGTAGCGGCGTTATCCCAGGTGGTGGCGGTCTCCAGGGTGTCGACGCCGACGCGGCGAGTCATCATGACATCGCGCAGGTACGGCGAGGAGAAGCGGTGGTTAACCCAAGCCATGCCCGGGATGGAGCCCATGCGGACGCACTTCTTGGTCAGCAGGCGAGCGGCCAGGCGCTCACGGGTGACGCGGGCGCCGACCGGATCCGTCTGCGCAAAGCCAAGAATCACCATGCACGGGGTGTCGATGCCACGCAGCTTCAGGTACTTTGTGACCTTCTCGGACATGCTGGCGGAGCCCAGCTGAGTGAGGCCGAACAGCGTCTCCTTCTCGTCGGAGATGCGTGCTAGGTGCGGGATATTGCCGCTCTGCTCCAGTTTGCGCAGCTCCTCGGCGGCTTCCTCAAAGGAGTTGAAGAAGTAGGTGTCGAAGAGCATCTCCTTTTGTGGACGCTGATTCAGGGCAATCGTCACATGCGTGATGATGCCCAGGGTGCCCTCCGAACCCAGGAAAAGCTCACGCGGGTTCGGGCCGGATGCCGACGACGGCATGTCGCGGAATTCCATGGTGCCGGCTGGCGTGACGACGCGCATGCCAATCACGTTGCGGTCGATACGACCGTAACCAGAGGATTCTTGGCCTGCCGAGCGGCAGGAAACCCAACCGCCGACAGTGGAGTACTCGAAGGACTGCGGGAAGTGACCAGCGGTGAAGCCGGCCTTGGACAGCTCCTTTTCCAGGTCGGGGCCGAAAACGCCGGTCTGGGCGGTGACAGTGCCAGCGACTTTGTCGATGTCGATGATCTTGTTAAAGGCGGTCATGGACACTGCGATGGCCTTACCCATGCCTCCGTCAACAGCCTCCACGCCGCCGACGACCGAGGTGCCACCACCGAAGGGGACGACTGCAATCTTGCGCTCAGCGCATACCTTGAACAGGTCTTCGATGTGCTTTTCAGTTTTCGGTAGCACTACAGCATCTGGGGCGACATCGAGCTTGGCTGCGCGAAGGCGAACCAGGTCGGGGTAGGAGCGTCCGACCGCGTGCTTGACGCGGGTGTCGTGGTCGGTGGCGACGGCATCCGCGCCGACAACAGCGCCCAGGGCTTCGATATCCTCGGCGCTGAGGCGACTATTGGGGATAGTGACGTCGGCGATGTTGCGCGGCGGGTTGTTTGCGTCCAACGACATACCGATTTCGCGCTGCAGTAGCTTCTCGCTGGCCGTGGTGATTGGCTTGTCGTTGCCGTCAACACCCCAGCCCCACCAGCGCATGCGGTACGGAATCGTGAGCTTGTTAGACATCCTGAGCTTCTCCTTGGGCATCGGTGCTGCGAGTCTGAACTGCGGAATTATATGTAACTTGCGCGGAAGCACATCTTTACATCTTTTATTATAGCGGTATTACGTTACGTTTTCTCAAAAAATGTCAATCAATCTTGGTAAGCTTTAGTTAGATGCATTAACGCACTCCCATAAAGGCCAGTATTGACCGGTCAAAAGCCCACGTAAAAGTAGGTATTTCTTCGATGAACGCTAACGACAAGAATCTCAACTACCCGCTGGGAACAACTGAGATTCGTACCCTTGCTCTGGTCACTAACCCCCACGCGGGTCATGGCGCCTCGCAGATTGCGTCCGCCCGGGCGAGCCGGGTGTTCGCGGATCGCGGCATCGATGTCATCGCTCTCCAAGGTGCTAACCCCGACGACGCCCGCAAGCTCATTCGTGAGGTCATCGCCGACGGCCGAATTGATGCCCTGGCAGTCTGTGGTGGCGACGGCATGATTAACCTCGCACTGCAGGAGCAGGCACAGACCGGCATCCCCCTCGGTATTATCCCGGCCGGTACCGGAAACGACCACGGTCGCGAATACAATCTGCCGCGTGGCAATGCTCGCGATGCCGCTCACGTTATCGCCGATGGCTTCTGGACGACCACTGACCTCGGCCGCATCACCAATGAGGCAGGGGAGCAGCGCTGGTTCGGCACTATCATGTGTGCCGGCTTCGACTCGATTGTCTCCGACCGCGTCAATCAGATGACCTGGCCGCATGGCCGCAACCGCTACAACCTGGCTATCGTCCGCGAGTTCTTGGCTTTCCACTCGCTGCCATTCCGCATCACGCTGGATGACGATCGGGTTCTCGAAGATCCAATCACGCTGGCCGCCTTCGGTAACACCCGTTCTTATGGCGGTGGTATGAAGATTTGCCCGTCCGCAGACCACTCCGACGGACTGATGGACATCACTGTCATCGGCAAGGCCGGGCGCATTAAGGCCGCCCTGGCCTTCAAGTCCGTGTTCGACGGCACCGTTGAAAAAATCGGGGAGGTCAGCACCTACCGCGCCAAGAAGGCTTACGTGGAATACATCGGCCCGCCACGCCAGATGAACGCCTACGCTGACGGCGACCTCATGTTCCCGATGCCGGTCACCGTCGAAATTGTTCCGGGCGCTGGCCGCTACATCGTTCCCCGTCCGTAAAAGGGCGCAGGGGTGCCCGTCGTCAAGCGTTTCCTGCATGCTTGACGACGGCGCGTTACCCCTTGATGCCGTACTTCTTCAGGCGCAGACGATCCGCCGCCGAGGCCGAAGCCGTCAGGCGTAGCAACTCGGCGTAGATACCGTCAGTCTGCGCCAATTCTGCGGGTGCGCCCACCTCGTCGACGTGACCGTCACGCAGCGTCACGATGGTGTCCACATCGGAAATTGTGGACAGGCGGTGGGCGATGATAACCGTTGTGCGTCCCTCCATCAGCTTGTCCAAGCCTCGCTGAACTTCGCGTTCGGCCTTGGTGTCCAGCGCCGAAGTGGCTTCGTCCAGGATGAGCAGGGGAGCATCCTTCAAAATAGCGCGCGCGATGGCGATGCGCTGCTTCTGGCCACCCGAGAGCTTCAGACCTCGCTCGCCGATAGTGGTGTCGTAGCCTTCGGCGAAGCTGCGGATGAAGTCGTCGGCGTTGGCCTTCTTCGCGGCGGCAATGATTTCTTCGTCGGTGGCATTGGGTTTGCCGTAGGCGATGTTTTCCCGAATCGTGCCGGAGAACAGTGACGAGTCCTGGAACACGACGGCAGAGCCGGCGCGCAGAGTGGAACCGGAAACTTCGGAGACATCCGACCCCAGAACGCTCAAGCGGCCTGCGGTCGGGGCGTAGAAGCCGAGCAGCAAGTTGACGATGGTGGACTTGCCGCCACCGGACTCGCCGACCAGGGCGATTTTCTGGCCTGAATATGCCTGGAAGCTGACATTGGAGAGCACCGTCTTGTCCTCTTCGTAGGCAAAATCCACTGCGTCGAAGTCGACAATGGGAGCGCCAATTGCCTCCTGTTCGGCTGCGCGTTCCAGGGAGGAACGGTGGGCGCTGTCGACGGACTCTGCGTCTGCGGTGGAACCAACGGACGCGGAGTCGAAGTCGCCGTTATTCGCGGTCGCTGCACTGAGCAGCTCCGGCTGCGTGCGGGTCTCTGGAGTAAGCTCCATGACCTTGAAGTAATCGCGCGAACCGGCGACTGCGCGCTGGGCAGCGTCGACCAGGAAGCTCATCATGGTCACTGGTTGGCGCGCCATGTTAATCAGCTGAATGAGCATGACCATGGTGCCGATGGAGAATTCTCCCGACAGCGTACGCAGGAAAAGCAGCAGGTAGATGCCTGCGAAGATGATATTCAAAATGCCCCCGCGAAGAGCATCCATGCGGTGCCACCACGTTGACTGATCGCGGGTCAGGGAGATGGTGCGGCGGAAGCGGGAACCAAAGAAAGCGATTTCGCGCAGTTCCGCAGTGAAGGAGCGGACAACCTTGACTTGGCCGATGACCTCGGCAAAACGGCCACCGGCGATATCGATTTGTTCGTTCTTTTTCGCTTCAATCTTCTGCCAGCGCTTCGAGGTCAGCGCGGTCAGCAGGGTGTAGACCGGGAAAACGATAATCAATAGCACCGCCAGGGGCCAGTAGTGCCAGGCAGTGATGCCCAGTACCGCGCCGACGGTCAACAGCATCGGGAAGAAGTTGTTGGAAAACGCCTGGAGGAACTGCGTGATATTGCTAATCGAGCGTTCCAGGCGGGCGATAATTGTGCCGGTGACCTGACTGTCGAAATAGCGTTGCGGCAGCGACAGCAGCTTTGCATAGTAGCGGGTCGACAGAATCTCGCGCATGCGTGCAGTCATCACATCGCCCAGGTAACCACCGATGTTATGCACGATGGTTTGCGTCAGATCTGCGATTAGCAGCCCGATGACCAGCCAGATTACCGTGCGAGTGGTATCGGACATCGCCGCCTGGCTCAAGGCTTCACCGCTGGACACCGCGCCGACGATGGCGTCGGTGGCATCGCGGATGAGGAAGGGGCTAATCAACGACGCGGCGGCGGTGGCCAGCGAACAGATGATGACCCCGATATAGAAAGGCCAGAGCACTCGTGTAGTGGACAGGATTCTGCTGAGCAGACGCACGAAAGACCTCTATCTTGCGGGAGGATCACTCCCGCTATGAAATTACTGCGACAAAAGCCCTATCCTAACAGCGAGTGCACAGCACCAAGCGGCAGCGGCAGCCAGTTGGGGCGGTTCTGCGCTTCGTAAAGGCACTCGTAGATGGCCTTATCCAGTACAAAGGCCTCCAGTAGCGTCGGGTCACTGGCATCGCCATAACCCTCCAAGAAGGCATCGATATTGCGGCGAGCCCACTGCTCAACACGCTCGGTAGCCGCCTCGGTGTCTTCACGTCCGGTCAGCAGCGGGTAGTGAGCGGCGTAATCGAAGGAGCGAATCATGCCGGCGATATCGCGTAGGCGGTGATCCGGCAGACGACGCTCCTCCCACGGGCGCGACGGCTCGCCCTCGAAGTCAATCAAGCGCCAAGAGCTCGGCGTGCGCAATACCTGCCCCAAGTGCAGATCACCGTGGATTCGCTGGACGACGGCGCCACCTTCCGGAACCGCAGCCTCTGCGCGATCGAAGATAGCCTGAGCCTTATCCTTGACCTCAGCAATTTGTGGCACCACACCAGCGACGAAGTCCAGGCGAGCTCGCAGTGGGGCTACCAGCTCCGCACCGGTCAGACGCTTCTTTACCGCGACAGCGGCAGCGAGGCTGCTGTGTACCGAGGCCACTGCTTCGCCGAGCGCACGCGCTTCGGATGTAAAGTCGGTGCCCAAATCTTCCAGCGGGGTCTGACTGTCGCGGATGGCATCGCGCACTGCGCCAAGAGCCAGCTCCCAGCCATCGACCGAGTTCGGTGCGAATTCCTGCAGCATGGCGGTGGTGTAGGCGTCTTCGCCAATGGTGGTCTCTACCCAGGAGTAGAGCTCAGGGACGAACTTGCAATCTGCCTGGGCGAGTGCGGCCAGCAGCTCCACATCGGCATTAGTGCCGGGGTAGAGGCGACGGAAGAACTTGCACATCACGCGGTCGTCGAAAATGACCGAGGTATTCGACTGTTCGACTCCCATGGGGCGGCCGGATTCCGGACGGAGCTGTTCAGAGCCCGGCACACGTCGCAGTTCCATGCGGCCGAGCTTGCCTTCGTCGGAAAGCTTCTGGCCGAGTGCTGTGATGGCATCCGAATCAATCAGAGCGTCGTAGCCGACGATGCCCTCCGCGCGAACCAGCAGGGACTGCTCGTGGCCATCGGGGACGTCCTCCGCCCAAGCGATGGGCAGCTGATAGGTCGGTGCAGAATGTGCGGTGTGCACCCTCACCAATGCGATATCGACATCGGGACTGTCGGGATTGTCGCGCAGTACGGGGTCAAGCGCGAGGATCTCGACGTGGTCGATGTCAGAGACCTTGTCAGCGAAAAAGCGCATCTTGACCAGTGTGTCTGCCAGCTCTTCGGCAATGAATTCGGCGGTGGGAATAGTCATTTTAGTTCGTTCGCCTTTCGGGACTTAAAAGATCACTCTTTATTATCGGCGTTTGTGACGGCATCGGCGGCGGCATCGGCGGCGGTGCCTGAGTGCTCGCGTGATGACGTCACCGGCGCGTCCGATATCGCCTGCGCAACCGGGATTGTCGGTGCCGACATCGAGGCGCTCGATTCGAGGTTTGTCTCAGGTGGAAGCTGGATTTCGAACCAGTAGAAACCGTGGCCAGGAAGCGTGATCTGGTAGGAATCGGTGCCAATTGTGGGGAAGGGAACCGAACCCGTGAGCTCTACCGGGGTGGCACCGGCGAACTCGGACAGATCCAGTGAGACGGCCGCGGGGTAAGAGGACAGGTTGTTGACGCACAGCAGCACTTCGTCGCCGTATGTGCGCAGATAGGTCAGAACAGAGGCGGTATCGCTATTCAGCTCGCGGAAATCACCGAGGCCAAAAGCCTCATAGCGCTTGCGGACCTGAATCAGTCGACGCACCCAATTCAACAGCGAATTGGAGTAGCTCGCTTGGTTCTCGACATTGACCGCCTGGTAACCGTAGGTCGCATCCTGAATGGTCGGCAGATAGAGCCGACCGGGGTCGGCCTTGGAGAACCCGGCGTTGCGGTCGGGTGACCACTGCATCGGTGTGCGCACACCATCGCGGTCACCGAGCCAAATGTTGTCGCCCATACCAATTTCGTCCCCGTAGTAGAGCACCGGCGAACCTGGCAGGGAGAGTAGCAGGGCATTGAAAAGCTCGAGCTGAGTGCGGTCATTTTGCAGCAGTGGCGCTAGACGACGGCGAATGCCGATGTTGGCCTTCATCCGCGGATCGTGCGCATACTCGGCGTACATGTAGTCGCGCTCGGCATCGGTGACCATTTCCAGCGTCAGCTCATCGTGGTTGCGCAGGAAAATGCCCCACTGAGCCGAAGACGGAATCTCCGGCGTGGACTCCAGGATCTCCGAGATGGGGAAGCGGGACTGCTTGCGCACCGCCATGAAAATGCGTGGCATGAGTGGGAAGTGGAAAGCCATGTGGCATTCGTCGCCACCGACCTCCGGGTCGCCGAAGTATTCCACCACATCGGAGGGCCACTGGTTGGCCTCCGCCAGCAGGACGCGACCCGGGTATTCCTCATCCATGACCTTGCGGCAGCGCTTCAGAAAAGCGTGGGTCTCGGGCAGATTCTCGCAGTTAGTACCTTCGCGTTCGAAGAGGTAGGGAACAGCGTCGAGGCGGAAGCCATCGATGCCGAGATCGGACCAGAAGCGCAGCACATCGAGCATCGCTTCTTGCACCGCCGGATTGTCATAGTTCAAATCCGGCTGGTGGGAGAAGAAGCGGTGCCAGTAGTACTGGCCACGCACCGGGTCATAGGTCCAGTTGGAATCCTCGGTATCGACAAAGATAATGCGTGCGCCCGAGTAAGTGTCCGGGTCATCAGTCCAGACATAAAAGCCGCCGTAGGGGCCATCCGGATCAGTGCGCGACTGCTGAAACCACTCATGGGTATCGGAGGTGTGGTTCATCACCAGGTCAGTAATAACGCGGATACCGCGCGCATGGGCCTCGTCGAGAAGCACCTTAAAATCCTCGACCGTGCCAAACTCGTCGAGCACGGCGCGGAAGTCGCGGATATCGTAACCGCCGTCGCGCAGCGGGGAGTCGTAGAAAGGCGGCAGCCAGAGGCAGTCAACGCCCAGCCATTGCAGATAATCGAGCTTCTCCGTCAGCCCTTTGAGGTCGCCGGAGCCGTTGTTGTCGGAGTCGAAGAAGGCCCGGACGAGCACCTCATAGAACACCGCGCTGCGGTACCACTCGTAATCTTCCTTGGCGATAGTCATGCATCCCAGCGTAATGACTATGCCACTAGCCTGCAGAGAGAGTTTTCCTGCGAGATCCCACAAGACCGCGCGAGACGGCCGTCCTGGGAGACCTCATTAAATAGCATTCTAAACAACCTTGTGTTCCTGAATCAGCGCGGTGAGCTGGTACGCATCATCCAACTTCAACTCCGTTGCCACCGGAGTGACCGCTCCCGGCACCATGTCGATTCGCACGTTTGCCACTCCCGCCGCTTTCTTCAGCGGAGAAATAATCAGTGTATGTCCTTGAATACGCTGCCAGGGAACGATGAACCGCGTATGCCAGAACCGGCCCTTTGTCACTAAAAGACCCCGCCGCGTGGCCTGCACCTTTTGGAATTTCCAGTCAATTGGGCTGAGCCACCATGCCGTGCGTGGAGTCTGCCAGGAGCCCAACAGGTCATCCGCGGAGGACGGTCCCGCAATCTCATTCATCAGGTAATCGACAATCGCGTCCGTCTCCGGTGCCGGTGCCACTGGCACCAGTGTGTTGTTCGACTGTGTGCTGTCCAGGCCATAGCCCGCCACCGAGACATCCGCACGGGACCATCTCCACGGACGCCACCAGAGCGGTTGCACCACTTTAAAGCCATGAATGCGATCAATGGGAATGGTCTGAGCGCGCGTCGACAACAGTCCGGCGGTAATCGCCAGACGCCTGCTTTCCGACGATACCTTCAGCGTGAAATCCCACGACTGATTTAGTACCCCGAAAAGGCCGACAGCGAAACTGCCAATCACAATCAGAGTAGTGATGGTTACTCCGCTGAGGATTTCTACGATGAGGTCGGTAAACAGCGCAGAGACAACGGCGAGGAGGATGAGAGCTATACCGACGAAAAGACCGGGTCCAATGGCCACGGATGCAATCAGCCGTCCGACATCGACCGGGCCAAAGATGGTCTTCGCTTCGGGCATGCGAGAGGACATGTGAGCGCCGGAGTCGAGGGGCGCGGTGGAGCTGTCGCCGTCGTAAAGCGAACGTGCCAGCTCGGTGTCCAGCTTTTCTACCTCACCCAACACGTCAGCGCGGAACTGTTCGCACTGCGGGGGAGTGAGGTATTTGATTGTGAAGTGTGAATCGGAGCCGCCGGCTGTTTCAATGACAATTTCGGCGAGCCCGAAAATGCGCGCCAACAATGGTTGGTTGATATCCACCGCCTGCACGCGGTCGAGCCGTGCCGCGCGTCGAGAACGCAGTAGCCATCCGGAGCCGTAGCGAACCTCATCGTCGGTGAGCTCGTAGAACGTATACCGCCAGGACAGCCACGAGAAAAATGCAATCAGACCAATAATTATGGCGACCGCACCGGTACCGACAAGGAGACCGAGCCATGCCCAGTCGTAGAGCTGAGTCACGACCGCAACGGCCAACTGCCACTGATTCGCGACTGCGAATGCAGTCACCGCAGCGATTGTGGCAAAGCTTTTGAGCAGCGGAGATAGGGGATGAACTCTATGCCTCATTTAGAGACCCGCCATCCGGTCGTGGGCGCGCTGAGATAGACGAGCGCGCAGGGCGAGCGCTTCTTCACGTGGCAAACCGTGGACGGCTGCATCCGAGCTCGCCGATGCTGTGTTGAGCTTCAGCGTTGCCAGTCCGAATAGTCGAAGGAGAGGTCCTTCATCGATGTCGATGAACTGGATTCGTCCGTAAGGGACGACAGTGACCGAGCGCCACCAGCGTCCGGACGCAACAATGAAGTCGTTGTCCTCTTCGAGGTATCGGTGGGCACGAACTCGTCGACCGATGAGCCAGTAGATATATGCGAAGTAGAGCACGCAGGCGAGGACGCCCAACCACATCCACGGAGTCCACATCACAGCGGCGACGACGGATGCAATCGTGATAACTAGCAGGGGAGCGGCGTGCGCGACTCGCTTCACCTTAGCCAGCGCGGGGTCGACCGGCTGCAGCGCGGAATTCTCGGGGACTAATAAATCAAGCGGCTCCATAGTTGACAGTTAACCACAGAGGGTAAAGCTTGCGTCTGGCCTGGTGCTTCGGTAAGAACGGTGGCTATGGATCGCAGGAAACTCATAGCAGTACTTATCACGCTGATCACCATTTTGGTCTGCGTCGAGATTTATCGGTACATGCAGACTTTGCCAGCTTAAGTCGCTGGGCTCAGTTGTTGAGCACAACAGCACAGCGCTAACCAGCGCAAGCCTCACCCGCCTTATGCCTTATGCGCCAAAGAGCTGGCGCGGAGCCGCCCACGCATCGATGGCAATGTCCTCGACTGCCTGGGCGTCAGCGCCAGCAAAGGTGGTCACCTTGCGGTCATTGTTGTAGCGGGGCATGTGTGAGGTGCCTTCGCGGATGAACTCGACCGCCACTTGGTGGAATGGATGGTTGGGTTCCTTCATACCGAAGAAGCGTGCAATGTCGATGCAGTGCGGAGCACCACTGGTGCGGCCAGCAGGTGCATAGCCCAACCCTTCTCCCGGTTCGAACTGTGCCGCCCACACATCCAGCTCAGCCGCCACGGACCGTTCGGCGACTTTAACAGCGTATGAGCGAATCGCTGAGTCAGAAATGACATTCCCCATCGGACGTTCGGCATAGGCGGTGGCCGGAAATTCGCCGTGGCCGCGATGCCCCTTGGCGTAGCGCCGAGCCATCCACTCCCGCATGGGCAACTTGTCCATCGCCACAACCGGCGGTTCTGAGAAGAACTCTTCGCTGGTGGCAGTCACCATCGTTGGCAGTGTGGGAGCAAAGCTGTCAAAGCGAGGCCCAATTGCCGGATCCGAAGGTGAGGATGCCGACACCAATTTCTGGGCTCGAGCGACCCTGCGTTCGTCGGCACGCGAAAAGACGTCGGTGGACGGCGCACGTCCCACACCGATGCCCGCCAACGTGCGGCGGAGACGCGAGCCCGACAGCAGCGAGAAGGCCGGCGACATGGCGATGGTGCGCTGGATCTGGCCGCGAGTGCGTTCGTCGGCAGCGAGAGTGAGCGCCAGCGCCGCACCCGCCGATTGCCCCGAGATAGTGATGTTGTCGATATCGCCGCCGAAGGCAGGCGCGTTACGACGAGCCCACTGCAGCCCCAGATACAGGTCATCAATGGCCCGGTAGGTCTCTGTTTCACTGTCGCGCCAGAATCCCTCGAGGCCCTTGCGGTATCCGAGCGAAACGGTGACGATGCCTGCCTGTGCGAAGGCCGTCGCGTCCGTCCAGGGCTCGGAGGGATGCCCAAACTCGTAGCTACCACCGTGGATCCACAGCAATACGGGATAGGAAGCGTCCGCGGGCTCAGCCGGTGCGGTGACGGTGAGAACTAATTCGCGCTCGGGTTCACAGCGCCGAGTGCCTGACTGTGGCCCGTCAGCCACCGGTGCCGACGCGGCGAACGGAGCAGCATCTGCGTAATCGATATTGAAAACTTGTATTGCGTCATCGTGAATACGGCCGGTTAGCCTCCCACAGGGAGCGGAAATAGTCGTCTCTGTCATGGCGGAAAACGCCTCCTCGTCACGGTTGGTCCTGCCAGAACGGCGGGGAGCCTGTTTCAGACGGTAGGCGCACTCTGGTTTTTCGAGCACGCTACAGTTGAATTCACTATGACCAATGATGCACGAAATCCACTGTTGACACCGTCAGAATTGTTCTGCGAATTGCCAGATTTTGCGGCAATCGATGACAGCCACGTCCGCGAGGCCTTTAGCGAAGCAATGCGCAGCCATGCACGCGAGATCGACGCCATCGCCACGTCGTCGGAGGCGCCGACCTTTGTTAATACCATCGAGGCAATGGAAAAGGCGGGCCAGGATCTGGACCGCGTCGCTGCTTATTTCTTCAACGTTGCCGGCACGGACGCCACCGATGTCCGCATGGAAATTGAAGCCGAGATTGCCCCGCAGCTCACTGCACACCTGGATCAGATTCGCATGCGCAGTGACCTGTGGCAGCGCATCAATGCCATCGACAGCGTTGAGGATGCCGCCAATCCGGAAGAGGCGAAGCTGCTGCTGAAGAAAGTCCGCGAAGACTTCCAGCGCGCCGGTGCGGACCTCAGCGACGAGGACAAAGCCGAGCTCAGCCGCATCAATTCCCGTCTCTCTGAGATCTCCACGGCTTTCGGTGAAAACCTACTGAAGGACACCGTCGCGCGCGCCGTGGAGATCTACGACCGCGAGGAACTCGCCGGGCTTTCCGACGACGCCATTGCGTCCTTCGCCGCCTACGCGAAAAAGGCCGACACCGATGCGCCGTGGCTGATTCCGCTGGACCTACCGTCAACTCCGGCACAGCTGGCTGACCTGGATAATCCGGCTACTCGCGCCAAGCTCTATGAAGCCTCACTGGGGCGTGCGGGTGCTGCCTCCGGCACGTTCGACAACTCCGGCATTGTGCTGGAAATGGCGCGCCTGCGTGCCCGCCGTGCCAAGCTGCTCGGCTACGACACGCATGCGGATTACGTCATTGCCAAGGAGACGGCAACCACCGCAGAGGCTGCTCGGAAGCTCATTGCAGACCTGGCGCCAGCTGCCATTGCCAATGCTGAAGGCGAGTACAAGCGGGTCGCTGATCTGGCTGGCGGTGAGACGGTCACGGGCGCTGACTGGCCGTATTGGGAGCGCCGTCGTAAAGCGGAAGAATTCGCAGTCGACACGGAGGAACTCAAGAACTACTTCGAGCTGCACCGTGTCATCGAAGACGGCGTGTTCTACGCTGCCCGCAAGCTCTACGGCATCGAGGTAGTCAAGCGCGAGGACCTGCAGGGATACGCGCCGGGCACGACCGTGTGGGAGGTACGCCAGGGCGGAGGCGAGACCATCGGCCTGATTATTACGGACTACTTCTCGCGCCCGACTAAGCGCGGTGGTGCATGGATGAGCTCGTTTAGGGACCAGTCCCGTCTGCTGGGGCGCCTGCCAGTCGTGGTCAACGTGATGAACATCGCCGAAACCGAGCCGGGAACCCCGGTGCTACTGACGCTCGACGAGGTCACCACTGCTTTCCACGAGTTCGGGCACGCCCTCCACGGTCTGCTTTCCGACGTCACGTACCCGACCTTCTCGGGCACTAACGTCCCGCGCGACTTCGTGGAATTCCCCTCCCAGATTAACGAGAACTGGGCACTTGAGCCATCCATTCTGGCCAATTACGCCGTCCACGTTCGTACCGGTGAGCCGATCCCGGCCGAGCTAGTCGAGTCTGTGAAGAAGGCCCGCACCGCTGGTGAGGGATTCGCCACGGTTGAGTACCTCGCCGCGTGCGCCATCGATCTGGCCTGGCACAGCCTCACCGAGGAGGAAGCAGCTCAGGTCACTGATGTTGATGCCTTCGAAGCGGAAGCACTCGCTGAACTCGGCCTCGACGTTCCCCACCTGGCTCCGCGTTACCGCTCCCGCTACTTCAACCACATCTTCGCCGGCGGTTACTCGGCGGGCTATTACTCCTACCTGTGGGCAGAGGTGCTCGACGCGGACGGTTTCGGTTGGTTCACCGACAACGGCGGTGCCACAATCAGCGGCGGCAGCCACTTCCGCGAGGAGATTCTCTCCCGTGGTGGCGCCATCGACTTCATGGCCGCCTACCGTGCCTTCCGAGGTCGCGATAAGGACATCCAGCCGCTCCTCGAACGCCGCGGGCTGTCGGGCACTGATGCCTAGCTTCACGCTTTACGACGAGCCCCGCGACCGCCGCCCACTGGTTATTCCGGTCACCGGCAGGGTAGGTTGACACTCATGGCAGAAGCATTCGACAGAGTAGGGCAGTGGCTTATCCAATTGCCACTGCTTGCGCAGGTCAGCGTGCTATGCGTGGTTCTCCTGGTAGTCGGAGGGTTTCTTGCTTTCGTTCTCGTTGGCGCAATCGATGTTGTCAGCGGACGTCTGTGGCAGAGGTCGGTGCATCGGCGGGAGCGTTCGCAGGAGCGTCGAGGAGCGGGCAGCGAGAGCTAGCCGAAGAGGTAGTGGCCTTGCGGATAGCTCACCGAGAGACCCGATGAATTGAGCTGGGAGAAGCCCCCTTTAAGTGTTGGGTCGCTATCGCTGCCCTAAGGTATGTCTTAAAGTATTAGGAAATTTGCCCAACAGGCTAGAGTTGGGTAGTTCGCAAATATTTCGCAGTAGGGAGCTGAGTTAGCATGCATCGGTCGAGGCACTCGAAGGTCCTACTTGCCCTAATCGTTTTGCTTCTTCTCATCCTCATCGCTGGTGCAGTCACCGATTTCCAGTTTTAGCCTCGGTTTTAGTGCCGGGCATATAACCTGAAAGATCGGTGAACAGCAAAAATGAGGGATTAGTCGCTCACGAACCAATTAACGCTTGAATCCGGGGAAGCGAGGCAGGTCCTCGACAAGCACGGCCTTGCCCTCGGCATCGGTTAGCGGAATGCACCAGTTCGGGTACTGGTCGTGGCTCGTGCCCGGCTGGTTCTGAGTACGACGATCGCCGACCATGTCCACCAAGGCCTCACACTTCAGCGCGGATGGCGTCTGGTCGAGGAAGCGGTGCAGCCCCGTGACCAGTGCGTCAATTGGTGGCAGATTATCGCGGGTAAGGGAATGAACATCCATGTCCGCCGCAGCCGTGTCACCAAAGCAGCCGGCTTCCTTGGCCGCACCCAAAACCTTTCGAATCCACTCGAAGTCCCGGCGGTCTTCCTCCGCGACGTCGGAAAGCAATAGTCTCAGGCGTTCCCGTAGCTTGATGTGCTCGCCTGCGAGGTAGCCTGCCGTCGGCGGCAGATCGTGCGTGGTGACGGAGGACAGGCACAGGCTGCGGTAAGCGCTTGGTGGTTTCGGCTGGTCGCCCTCGGATTCAAACCACACGATCGAGGTGCCCATGATGCCCCGCGAGGCCAGGTAGTCCTGCACCCACGGCTCGAAAGTGCCCAGGTCTTCGCCTACGACGACGGCCCCAGCGAGCTCGGCCTCAAGTGCGAGAATGCCGACCATTGCCTCGTGGTCGAAGTACAGGTAGGTGCCATTGACGGGGGACTCCATCCGCGGCATGACCCAGAGGCGGAACATACCCAGCACGTGGTCAACACGAATGCCACCTGCGTGGCGAAGGATTGTGCGCAGCATGTCGCGCCAGGGGCGGTAGCCGGCCTCGGCTAGCTTGTGCGGGTTCCACGGCGGCTGCGACCAGTCTTGGCCGCGCTGGTTAAAACCGTCTGGCGGTGCGCCAACAGAGATAGCAGGAGCGAGCCAATCCGCAAGGTTCTCGGCATCCGCGCCGCCAGGGTGCACGCCGACGGCAAGGTCGGCCATGATGCCGATGCGCATACCCGCATCCAGGGCTGCCTCTTGTGCCTGGCCGAGCTGCTGATCGAGAATCCACTGCACCCAGAGGTGGAACTGGAAGATTTCCTCCCGCAGAGATTCGACACTGGCGTGGTTACCCAACGGTGGAACCAACTCGATATCGTTCTCGGTTACGGCACCAGAATCGGAAGTGGCAGCGCGTGCAGCATCGCGGGCAGCAGCGCGATCCGCGAGCTCGCGCTCGGTGCACCACGACGCGTAGTCGTATATGCCACGGCCCTCGGCCTCCAGCCAACGGTCAAATTCCGCCTGGCGTGCGCTGGACAGGGGGATCTTGTGAATTGCCCGCAATACCTTGAGCTTTGCAGCGTAGATGGGGTTGCGGTCAATCTCATCAGGGCTGTGATTGAGCTGGTGGAAAGAGTTCGCTAGCGCACGGGCTTCATCGGCCTCGTCCTTGTCCAGGTACCCGAACTCGTCGATAAGCTCTGGGCGCGCGTACAGCGGATTGACATAGCGGCGCGTGGTGGGCAGGTACGGCGAGTCTTCTACCGGAGGCAGTGGCTCTGCGGCGTGCAACGGATTGATGAGGACGAAATCAGAGCCCGCGTGCTCTGCACTGACCTGTGCCAAGTCGCCGAGGGTAGCGAAATCGCCAATACCCCAGCTGCGGCTGGAGCGTACCGAGTACAGCTGTGCCATGACACCATGCGCAGGATTCTGCACGTACTTGTCGGCAGTGGCGAGACGGTTGGGGGTTACGGCCACATCGCACTCAGCGACGTTGTCATCGTTGACTGCGCGCAAGCGATGCCAACCAAGTGGCAGATCCTCTGGAATTGCGAAGGCGGCTTCACCCATCAACACATCGCCGACCTGGCGTGGCGGTACCAAGTGGTGCACCTGAGCGCAGGGCCATTCTGCGCCGTCCTCCAGTTTCACAGTCACGCTGACATTGCTGCCGTGCGGTACGTGAACCAGAACTCGGTGGAAGATGCCCTGGCGGGTAACTACCACGGGCGGGAGAAGGCGAGACCACTGCGTGTCTGCCCACTCACGACGGGCGTCGTTGATGTCGGCATCGCTGGGATCTGGGCCCAGATCGATGTCGAGAGCAGCGAGAGTTTTTAGCACTGTCTCACGAGAGACGTGCACGAGTTGGCCCTCGGTGGAGTAGTAGGAAACCCCAACTCCGACATCTTTAGCGAGGTCGGCGAGTGGAGAGGAAAGGGGAGGATTGGAAGCTGCCTGTGTCACCCTTTCCATCATGCCAGTTTAGAAAAACTTTGCCAGTAGTAAGGTAAATCACTTCGTTATCGAAATATTTACTGAAATCACAACGGCGCAGGGTTTGATGTTCTAAGTTGATTCCTAACGAAACCAACGACGGACAGAACTACCGAAAGTAGGGGTTTGTAACTCGATGCGTGAATATACTACCGAGGCGAAATACGTCATCGGCGAGGACGAAACGATTATTACCTCGCTGCAGGAGCTGGTGCAGAAGCGCCCGAAGCTGGTGCTTTTCACTCGCCCCAAGAACTTTGAGTGGGTAAATGTCACTGCTCAGGAGTTCTATGACGAGGCAAAGGGCGTCGCTAAGGGGCTAATTGCCAACGGTGTTCAGCCGGGCGACCGCGTAGCGCTGCTCAGTGAGACTCGCTACGAGTGGAACCTGATCAATACCGCTATCTGGATGGCAGGCGCTGCTGTTGTCCCGATTTACGGCT
Source organism: Corynebacterium sp. HMSC063G05 (assembly GCF_001810555.1). Lineage (NCBI taxonomy): Bacteria > Bacillati > Actinomycetota > Actinomycetes > Mycobacteriales > Corynebacteriaceae > Corynebacterium > Corynebacterium sp. HMSC063G05. Next base: position 109,846 of record NZ_KV801846.1, read on the forward strand.
CTTCTTCGTCTGGCCAGATTCGTTGGATTATTGAAAACTCCGGTGCTGTTTTCGCATTTACCGAGTCGCGTGAGCACACCGACCGCATGAAGCCTCTGCTGGTCGAAAAGGGCACCGAGAACCCGGAGGGCGAGTCTCAGCTGCGTCGTGTACTGGAGATTAACGCTTCCGCTACTGACACCATTAGCTACGAAGGCCGTGACATTGACGGCGACGAGGTCGAGCGCCGCATCAAGGACACCAAGGCCGACGACCTGGCAACCGTGATTTACACCTCCGGTACCACTGGTCGTCCGAAGGGCTGCGTGCTCCTGCACAGCAACTGGCTGGCGGAGGCCCGCGCCATCCTCACCAACGAGATTGGCCTGATTGCCCGTCCGGGGAACCGCATTCTGACCTTCCTGCCGTTGGCGCACGTGTTGGCTCACGCAGTGTCCCTGGCTTCGATGATTTCCGGTGCTACCCAGTCTCACTGGGCTGATACCAAGACCGTCACCCTGGAGTTCCAGCGTTCCCGTCCGCACATGATTCTCGGTGTGCCGCGCGTGTTCGAGAAGGTTCGTGACTCCGCCTACGCCTCCGCTAAGGAGAAGGGCGCATTCGGCCTGGCCATGTTCGAGCGTGCTGAGGCCACCGCCATCGAGTACTCCAAGGCACTGGATACTCCGGCAGGTCCGTCGCGTGTCTTGAAGCTGCGTCGCCAGCTCTACGATCGCCTGCTGTTCTCGAAAATTCGCGCAGCTATGGGTGAGGCCGTGCAGTACACCATTTCCGGTGGTTCGGCTCTGTCCTCTGACCTCGGGCACTTCTTCCGTGGTCTCGGTGTGCCTGTCTACGAAGGCTACGGTCTGACTGAGTCCACGGCTGCCGTCACCGTGAACAACCCGAGCGAGCAGATTATTGGTACCGTTGGTCGTCCGGTCGGTGGTTGCTCCGCCGCTATCGCTGATGACGGCGAAGTTCTGCTCCGTGGTCCGGTTGTGTTCGACCGCTACTGGAAGAACGAAGAGGCAACCAAGGAAGCCTTCATCGACGGCGAATGGTTTAAGACTGGTGACCTCGGTGAGCTGACCGAAGAAGGCCACCTGAAGATCACCGGCCGCAAGAAGGACCTCATTGTCACCGCTGGTGGTAAGAATGTCGCGCCGGGCCCGATGGAAGACCGCATGCGTGCGCACCCGCTGGTGTCCCAGGCAGTCGTCATCGGCGATGGTCGTCCGTTCGTCTCCGTGTTGGTCACTCTCGATGAGGAGGCACTGGAGAAGTGGAAGATTGAGCACTCCGTCCCCGAGCACACCTCGATCCGTGAACTCGCTGCCTCCAGCGCAGTTTTGCGCGCCGAGATTCAGGACGCCGTCAACTCCGCTAACGAGCTGGTTTCTCACGCAGAGGCCATTAAGAAGTTCCATATTCTGGACAGTGACTTCACCGAGGAAAGCGGCGAGCTGACCCCGACCATGAAGGTCAAGCGCAACATTGTCATGGACAACTACTCGCGTGACATTGAGGCTCTCTACCAGCGTTAATTCACGGTCTACCCGCTGCCGATAGAAAACGGCAGCGTGTTGTTACCGCGCTAGCGCCCCTCACCCCATTAAGGTGAGGGGCGCTAGAAATTTTTAAGGAGTTTTCAGTTTTCGAAAGTCGGCATTCGTCAATGTTCGTCGATATTCGAAAGCGGAAGACTGCAATGATGTCACCGGCGCCGAAGATGTCGTGGGAGGGCGGGCAATGATTAACCACTTCGATGCTCGGCTACGCCTGCGCGAAGTGACCCAAGAGCTCTACGACATTGGTGACGAAGTTGCCGAACACATCGAGCACCTTGCTCAGGCGGTTGCTGATGTAGATCGTGAGCTGGTGGACGAATGTGTCCTCGAGCTCGCTGACATCGTCGACGAGGCCGTTGAGGACTGCCGCCCTCTGATTGGTGAGCTTGATGGTCTACGCCAAGCGTTTACCTCCGGCATTCGCTCGGGGCGCATCGGTACTCTTTCCTCCGCTTCGACACCGCGTCGACACCCGCATCCGGCACCGAAGTCGCCGGATGTGCAGTCACTGTCGCTCATTCCGGCTCCTTTGAAGCATCCGGTTGCAGTCCCTACGGTCACGCAGGCAATGATTGCTCGCTCCGATGCCGTGGCTTCTTACCTGGAGGAACTCGCCGACTGGGTTTCCGCCGAAAACATCCGAGGCGTGGAAAAGCTCGGTAGTGTGGTGCTTCCGCAGCTTTACGCACAGTCTGGCCGCCGTGCACTGTCCGCTGCCGCCGCTTGGTGTGTTGCTGTTCCCGAGACTCATCCGGCAGTTGCCAATGCGCTGCGCGGCCGTAGGCCTCCGGAGTTCCTGATGGAACGTGCCCGCATCGATGAAATTGTCCGCCGCGTCAAGCAACGTCGAGCCAAGGAGCATGCGTGAGCGAAGCCTCCGCACACACCGATTCCTTCGGTGTCTACTTACACGTCCCATTCTGTGCCACCCGTTGTGGCTACTGTGATTTCAACACGTACACGCCAGGTCAGCTGGGCAGTGGCGCAACGCAGGGAGACTACCTCGATGCCATCGTGGCTGAGCTCGAGATGGCCGTCGTAAAGCACCCCGAACTAGCGCGTGGCGCCGATACCGTATTCGTCGGCGGTGGTACGCCGTCGATGTTGGGGGCGAGTGGTCTTCGTCGCCTGCTCGACGGTGTGCGCAACAGCTTTGGGCTTGCCGACGACGCCGAGGTCACCACCGAGTCGAATCCCGAGTCGACCTCCCCGGAGTTTTTCGAAGGCTTGGCCGAGGCAGGGTTTACCCGGGTGAGTCTGGGCATGCAGTCGGCTGTGCCGCATGTGCTGGCCACTCTGGATCGTACGCACACGCCGGGGCGTCCTGCGGCGGCAGTGGCGGAGGCACGCGCGGCCGGCTTTGAGCACATCAACCTCGACGTTATCTATGGCACGCCAGGGGAGTCGATGGCGAACCTCGATACGACGTTGGAGGCAGTCCTGGCCACGGACGTCGATCATGTTTCGGCGTACTCGCTGATTGTCGAGCCAGGTACCGCGATGGCGCGTAAGGTTCGTCGCGGTGAGCTGCCGATGCCTGACGACGACGATCTCGCCGATCGCTACGAGCGCATCGATGCTGCACTGAGTCAAGTCGGTTTCTCCTGGTATGAGGTGTCCAACTGGGCGAAGCCGGGTGGCCAGTGTCGCCACAACATGCTCTACTGGCGCGATGGAAATTGGTGGGGTGCGGGCCCCGGTGCACATTCGCACCTGGATGGCACGAGGTTTTACAACGTCAAGCATCCGGCTCGCTACGCGGTGACCATTTCCGGCGGCGAGTTGCCAGTCAAGGATTCAGAAGGGCTAACGGCCGAGGATCGACACACCGAGAAGATTATGCTGGGCCTCCGCCTGGCCGAGGGTATTGATGCCAATCTGCTCGGTGAGGATGAACTGGACAAGGCACGTCGGCAAGCGGAAGCGGGCATGGTGGAGTTTGTTTCCGTCGATGGTGGTCAGCGGATTCAGCTGACAAATCGCGGCCGTTTGCTGGCCGACGCAATAATTGTTGACATCCTTAGTTAAACTATCCGCATGTCATCTCAGACGGATAAGCGCAGGCAGGAAGTTCTTCGGGCAATTGTCTCGGATTACGTAGCTTCCCAGGAGCCGGTCGGCTCGAAGGCTCTGGTGGAGCGCCACAATCTGGGTGTGTCCTCGGCGACCATTAGAAATGACATGGCTGTGCTGGAGGCCGAGGGCTATATCCAGCAGGAACATGCATCGTCCGGGCGTATCCCGACTGAGAAGGGCTACCGCCTTTTTGTGGACAACCTTTCGCAGATTAAGCCGCTGTCCCGGGCTGAGCGCCGAGCTATCCTCGAGTTCCTCGAAGGTGGCGTCGATTTGGAGGACGTGCTGCGCCGAAGTGTGCAGCTGCTGGCCCAGCTAACCCGCCAGGTCGCAGTAGTGCAGGTGCCGACGCTGGAGGTCTCCCGCGTCCGACACTGCGAGGTCGTCCAGCTCGCCGACGCGCGATTGTTGCTGGTAGTCATCACCGACACCGGGCGCGTGGAGCAGCGCAATGTCGAGCTGCCAGCACCGATGGATCCCGATCTCGTGCCGCTGTTGCGTGAGCATTTCAACCGTGCAATGTCGGGGCACACACTTGCCGACGCGTCGATTGCGATTTCCGATCTTGCGGCTAACGCCCCGCGCGATTTGCGGGATGTAATCATCCGCTGCTCGACGGTGCTGGTGGAGTCGTTAATTGAGAGGCCGAATGACAGGCTCATCCTGGCCGGGGCGTCGAATTTGACCCGTGGTAATATGGCCGGTCGCTTACCTTCTACGTTGCCCATGGTTCTTGAGGCTCTCGAAGAACAGGTGATCGTGTTGAAACTGCTGTCGGCCGCGCAGGATTTACACCATGTCCGCGTTTCTATCGGTGAGGAAAACGAGGACGAGGAGCTGCGCGCTACTTCAGTTGTTTCAACTGGCTATGGCACCGGCACCGAGATTTTGGGTGGCATGGGAGTAGTTGGCCCCACATTTATGGATTATCCGGGAACAATTTCCTCGGTTGCTGCTGTTGCACAGTACGTTGGCCGGGTATTGAAAGGAAGTAGCTAAAGTTGGCACGCGACTATTACGGCATCCTCGGAGTGGAGAAGGACGCTACGGACGCTGAGATTAAGAAGGCGTACCGAAAGCTGGCGCTCAAGTACCACCCAGACCGTAATCCGGGTGATGAAGAAGCTGCGGAGAAGTTCCGTGAGGCCTCTGAAGCGAACGAGGTCCTGCTGGATCCTGAAAAGCGCCGGATTGTGGATATGGGAGGAGATCCTCTCAATCCGCAGGGCGGTATGCCAGGCGGTGGCTTCGGCGGTTTCGGCGGCGGCGGAGTCGGCGATATCTTCGAGGCATTCTTCGGCGGTGCCGGCGGTACCCGCCAGCGCCGCTCGCGTGTGCAGCCAGGTGCAGATGCGCTGCTGCGTATTTCTCTGGGCCTCGATGAGGCATTCACCGGTGTCCGCAAGCCCATCACGGTGGACACCGCGGTGCTGTGTGAGCAGTGCGAGGGAACCGGCTCGAAGTCCAAGTCCAAGCCGAAGATGTGTACCAGCTGTGATGGCACTGGCGAGATTCAACAGGTCCAGCGTTCTTTCCTGGGCAATGTGATGACCTCGCGGCCGTGCCCGACTTGTGAGGGCACCGGCGAGATCATCCCCGATCCGTGTAACAACTGCGGTGGCGATGGCCGCGTCCGTGCTCGCCGTGATCTGACGGTCAACGTTCCGGCAGGTATCTCTGATGGCATGCGTATTCGCATGGCAGGGCAGGGCGAGGTCGGTCCGGGCGGTGGCCCGGCGGGTGACCTCTACGTGGAAGTTGCCATGGACCCGCACCCTGTATTCGAGCGTGAGGGCGATGATCTGCACTTTAACGTGCAGGTGCCCATGGCTGATGCCGCACTTGGTACCGAGTTTGAGGTCGACGACCTGCTCGGCGAACCAATGACCATCAAGGTTGATTCGGGCACCCAGCCGGCAGAGCAGATTCGTCTGTCGGGTAAGGGCATGCCGCATCTGCGCGGCGAGGGCAACGGCGACGTGGTCGCACACGTCGATGTCACGGTGCCGACGAAGCTGGACCGCAAGTCCCGCGAGCTGCTGGAGAAGCTACGCGAGCACCGCGATGATGATGCCAAGGTGGCAGACTCGAGTGAGCGCAACGGTTTCTTCTCCCGATTCCGCCGCCGTTAGAACACGCCATCCCCAAAGCCCCCTCCAGTGAGTGTGAAGCACACATGAGTTTGCCCGTATTCCTCGGTGAGTTCACCGAGCTGCCGCGCCCGGAAGAAATCATTCGAATCCTCGGGTCGGAGGCAAAGCACATCAGCGTTCGCAGGCTGAAGGAGGGCGCGGAGATTCTTCTTGCCAATGGTGCGGACAAGGTGGTGCGGGCACAGCTCATGCACGTAGATCCGCGTGAGGTCCACGTTCGCGTAGTTGCCGCCGAGGAACGTCCACGTCCGCGCCCGCACGTCACTGTGGTGCAGGCACTGCCGAAGTCGGATCGTGCTGAGCTTGCGGTCGATTTGATGACCGAGGCTGGGGTCGATGAGATTATCCCCTGGGCGGCCGTGAATTGTGTGGCCCGATGGCAGGGTACCGCGAAGGTCACTAAGGCCCGCGCCAAGTGGCAGTCGGCTGCGCGCGAGGCAGCCAAGCAGGCTCGTCGTGCATGGATTCCGCCGGTCGCTGACCTGCATAGCTCCGCTGATATTGAGCAACTCATCCAGGAAACCACGTCAGCAGGTGGTGTGGCAGCAGTTTTGCACGAGGAGGAAACAGCTCCGTTCGTGGACTTCGCCGCGCAGGCAGCAAACGCTGACAAGGTTCTTTTCATCGTCGGCCCAGAAGGGGGAGTCAGCCCTGGGGAACTCGAGGCCTTCCGCGCCGCAGGTGCTAGCTCGGTAGTACTCGGCCCGACAGTTCTCCGCAGCGCCCTCGCGGGAGCTGCTGCTCTTTGCGCACTGGGCCCGTTGACAAAGCGCTGGGGCGGCGCACCCACGCCTGGTCAGTAGGATAGACGCATAATGACAAAGTATTCAGTAACTGCTCGTACCACTGCCGTCGTCGAGCTCGATGACAATCTCGCGCCGATTGTGGTCGGTCATGCGGATCAGAACCTACGTCTGCTGGAATCTCTGCTGGCAGCGGATATTCATGTCCGCGGCGGAGTTGTGACAATCAAGGGTGCTCCGGCGGATGTTTCGTTGGCTGTCCGCGCGTTCAAGGAGCTAGAGGCAATGGCCCGTCGTGGGCACGAGCTCTCCCCGGAGTCGGTGCGGCACGCGGTGGGCATTGTGGATCGCGGGGAGAAGTCCGCCAGCGAGGTGCTCGGTGGCGGCATCGTGACACATCGTGGCAAGACCGTGCGTCCCAAGACCGAGGGACAAAAGAACTACGTCGATGCCATCGACCGCTATAACGTTGTTTTCGGTATCGGCCCAGCCGGTACGGGCAAGACCTTCTTGGCCATGGCCAAGGCGGTTGCTGCACTGAAGAATAAGCAGGTAGAACGCATTATTCTGACTCGCCCCGCAGTGGAGGCGGGTGAGAACCTGGGCTTCCTGCCGGGTACTCTGCACGAGAAGATTGACCCCTACCTGCGCCCATTGCACGATGCGATGCGCGAAATGCTTGAGCCAGAGCTGATTCCAAAGCTGATGGAAACTGGGGTAGTGGAGGTCGCACCGCTGGCGTACATGCGCGGTCGTACCTTGAACAATGCGTTCATCATTCTCGACGAAGCACAGAACACTACTCCGGCGCAGATGAAAATGTTCCTCACCCGCCTGGGCTTCGGTTCGAAGATGGTCATCACCGGTGACGCCAGCCAGGTCGACCTGCCTCGAGGGCAGAAGTCCGGTCTAGCTGTCGCCCGTGAGGTGCTGCGCAGTGTGCCGGGAATCGCTTTTCCGGCGCTGGCGGCTGCGGATGTGGTGCGCAACCCGCTGGTAACCGCAATTGTCGAGGCCTACGATGACTACGATGCCTATAACGAAGGTATTGAACAGGGCGCCGAGTCCCCACAAAAGCGACAGTCCGCCACAAAGCGATAAAGGACGCTGAAATTACATGAGCATTGAAGTTTTCAACGAGTCCGGTCAGGGCGTCAATGAAGAGTCGCTTATCGACGTTGCCCGTTATGCGCTGGGCCGCCTGGACGTGCATCCGGCAGCTGAGCTGAGCATTCACATTGTCGACTTGAAGACGATCGAAGACCTCCATGTGCGCTGGCTGGATCTGCCGGGGCCGACTGATGTGATGAGCTTCCCGATGGATGAGCTCACTCCTGGCTCTGGCCGACCAGATGCAGCTAGCCCAGGGCCTGCGATGCTGGGCGACATTGTGTTGTGCCCGGAGTTTGCCGCGGGGCAGGCGGAGCGTGCAGGCCATCCGCTGAGCCACGAGTTGGTACTGCTCACCGTGCACGGCGTACTGCACCTGTTGGGTTATGACCATGTCACGGCGGAGGAAGAGCGCCAGATGTTCTCCCTGCAGAATGGCCTGTTGGCGGATTGGTACGACGACATCGATCGTCGTGGCGTGAGCTTTTCCGAAAAACCAATTAACCCCAATGCGTTCCCGGAGCGTTCTAACGAGCGATGATCACTTTGATAATTGTCGCCGTTGTGGCGATGATCTGCGCTGGCGGACTTAACACAGTCGAAACTGCGGTCGCAGGCATTTCCCGTGCGCGCGTGGCAGAGCTGCAGCGTGACGAGGTCGCAGGTGCTAATGCGCTTCTCAAGGTCGTAGAAAATCGCGCTCGGCACGTCAATGTGCTGGTGATTTTGCGTACGCTGTGCGAGTCAATCGGTGCAGTGACGCTTGCGGCAGTTTGTCTTAAGCTTTTCGAGCCGGAGCGCTGGGCCATTGTGGCTGCAGTGGTGTTGTTGGCTCTGTTCACCTTCCTGGTCCTCGGGGTGTTTTCCCGCACGATGGGTCGGAAGAATCCGTACTCGATTTCCCTCGCCACCGCGGTCGTTCTGAGTTTTATGGCCAAGGTGTTGGGGCCACTGGAAAAGTTGCTGATTTGGTTCGGCAACATCATCACCCCTGGTGGTGGCTTCCGCGATGGCCCGTTCGCCACTGAAGTCGAGTTGCGCGAGATGGTCGATATCGCCCAGGAGCGCGGCATTGTGGAGCACGATGAGCGCCGCATGATTCAGTCTGTGTTCGATCTCGCGGAAACGTCGGCACGCGTTGTTATGGTTCCGCGCCCAGAGATGGTGTGGATTGAGGCGGATAAGCACTGTGGTCAGGCAGTGGCCCTATGCGTGAAGTCGGGTCACTCGCGACTGCCGGTGATTGGCGAGAGCGTTGAGGACATCGTCGGCGTCATTTACTTGAAGGACATTGTCCAGCAGACGTACTCGCGTACTGATGGCGGTCGCGGTGTTCGCGTCTCCGAGGTCATGCGTGACTGCGTTTTTGTGCCCGATTCCAAGCCACTGGATGACCTGCTCGATGAAATGCAGCGCACCCGCAATCACATCGCCATTCTCATCGACGAATATGGATCGGTCGCCGGTCTTATCTCTATTGAGGACATCCTCGAGGAGATTGTCGGTGAGATTGCCGACGAATACGACGAGGCCGAGCAGGCCCCCATCGAACCACTGGGGGATGCCTCCTACCGCGTGCAGGCGCGCCTCAGCTTGGGCGAGCTCATAGAGCTTTACGACGAAGCCCACGGGCGCCAACTCGTCTTCGATGACGAGGTCACCGATGAGGTGGATACGGTCTCCGGTCTGTTGGCATATGAGCTTGGACGTGTGCCACTGCCCGGTTCGTACGTAGAATATGCAGGACTGAAGTTTACCGCCGAGGGCTCGCGTGACCGTCGTGGTCGTATGCGGGTACGCACTGTGGTGGTGGAGCCGACTGCGGAGTTTTACTCCGAGGAAGAAGATACTGATGGGCAATCTTGATGACATGCTGGCCAATGCTGGACTTGGCGGAGATGCTGATGATTACAGTGCGCCGGAGGGCTTTCGCTCTGGGTTCGTCTCTATCGTGGGGCGTCCGAATACCGGTAAGTCGACGCTGACCAATTCCCTGGTGGGCGAGAAGATCGCTATTACCGCTAACCAGCCGGAAACCACGCGTCATCCAGTCCGAGGTGTAGTCCACCGCGAGAACTGTCAGATTGTTGTCGTGGATACGCCAGGTCTGCACAAGCCACGCACGCTGCTCGGTGAGCGCCTGAATGACATGGTTCAGGAGACCTACTCCGATGTGGACTTGGTCGCGATGGTCGTGCCTGCCGACGAGAAAATTGGCCCCGGTGACCGCTGGATTTACGAGAACGTCTCCAAAGGTTGCAAGAACATCATGGGCATTGTGTCCAAGGTGGATAAGGTCTCGCGCGACACCATTATTGAGCGCCTGATCGAGCTGCAGGAGTTGCTCGGTCCGGATGCCGAGCTGGTGCCACTGTCGTCGAAGTCCGGCGAGAACATCAACACGCTGATTGATGTCATGGCTTCCCAGTTGCCGGAGGGACCGCGCCTGTACCCGAAGGGGCACATCACCGATGAGGATCTGCACACCCGGATGGCAGAGCTCATCCGCGAGGCGGCCCTCGGCGGTCTGCGCGATGAGTTGCCGCATTCCGTGGCAGTCCAGATTGATGAGGTGCTGCCAAACCAGGACCGCGAAGGCGTCCTGGATGTCCACGCCGTTATCTATGTCGAGCGTTCGGGGCAGAAGTCCATCCTCATGGGGCGCGACGGTCGACGCATGGGCACCACCATTCATAAGGCTCGTAAGGAACTCATTGCGCTGCTCGGTCAGAATGTTTACCTTGACCTGCGGGTGAAGGTATTGAAGGACTGGCAGTCGGACCCGAAGCAGCTGGGCAAGTTGGGATTCTAAAAAGTTGGTCGAGCCGTATCGCGACCGTGCGCTGGTCGTACGCCGCTACGACCTCGGCGAAGCCGACCGCATCATCGTCCTTTTCACCCGCGACCACGGCTTAGTCCGCGGTGTCGCCAAAGGCGTGCGGCGCGCGAAGAGCCGCTTCGGCTCGCGCCTCTCACCATTCGTCGACGTGGATGTCAACATCTACCCACGCCGAGGACTGTCCACTATCGCAGGCGCAGATACCGTGCGCACGTGGGCAGCACCGCTTGTCGACGACTATGCGCGCTACACCTGTGCGTGTGCAGTCCTGGACGTCGCCGAACGCATTGTCGGCGAGGAGCAAGTGCCGGCTCCCGAATTGTGGGATCTCACCACTCAATCGCTCGACGACGTTGCGGCCGGTCGCCATCGCCCCGATTTGTTGCTGACCTCCTACATTCTGCGAGCAATGGCGCAGGCCGGTTGGCAGCCAAGCCTCTTTGAATGCGCAGGCTGCGGCAAAGCCGGCCCTCACCACGCGTTTTCTCCCGCACTGGGCGGAGCAGTGTGCACCAACTGCAGGCCACCGGGTGCAGATACTCCGCCGACCGAGGTTCTGCATCTGATGTGGCAGCTTGCTCATGAGCAATGGGCGGGCATCGATACGTCGTCAAGCGATTTTGAGGGGCGGATTGCGACGGCGCGTACCCTAACGGCGAAGTACCTGCAGTACTACCTGGGCCGCCGGGTGCCGGCGCTGGAACATGTGGATGCTTTTTGGCAGTAAGCAGTAGCGGTGGGGCACAATAGGAAGCGTGTTGAATCCTCCTGTACCGCAGCAATTCGTGCCCAATCACATCGCGCTCGTGATGGACGGCAATGGTAGATGGGCCGAACAGCGTGGGCTCAAACGCACCGAGGGGCACAAGCGTGGTGAGGCCGTGCTGATGGAGTGCGTCGATGCTTGTTTGGAGATGGGCGTCAAGCACCTGTCGGCTTACGCATTTTCCACTGAGAATTGGCGCCGTTCGGTCGATGAGGTCCGATTCCTTATGGGCTTTAATCGCGATGTGCTGCGCCGACGTCGTGATGAGTTGGATTCGAAGAACGTTCGCGTGCGTTGGGCAGGGCGTCGCCCGCGACTGTGGCGCTCGGTTATTAAGGAACTTGAGATTGCCGAGGAGCAGACGAAGGACAATGACGCGCTAACTCTGTATATGTGCGTCAACTACGGTGGTCGCGCTGAAATTGTTGATGCTGCTAGAGAGATTGCTCGTCAGGCAGCAGCGGAGGAGCTCAGCGAATATGACTTGACCGAGAAGTCTTTCGCACAGTTCCTGGATGAGCCGACTATGCCGGATGTTGATCTGTTCCTGCGTCCATCGGGCGAGCAGCGCACGTCCAACTTCTTAATCTGGCAGTCCGCCTATGCGGAGATGGTCTATCAGGACAAGCTTTTCCCGGATTTCGGTCGGGATGACATGCGCGCCGCAGTGGTGGAGTACGCCAAGCGCGACCGTAGGTTCGGCAAGGCCTAGAGCCGATATTTTTTAGGGGGGGGGAGGGAGCCCGGGCTACTTCTTCTGGCAGTCCCTGCACAGGCCGAAGACCTCAGCAGTGTGCCCGGTCAGATTAAAACCGTGCTCCTCCGCAAGGCTGTGAGCCCACTGCTCGACAGGGCCGCCGGCGACTTCAACGGTGCTGCCGCAATCGGTGCAGACCAGGTGATGATGGTGGTGGTCACCGCACAGCCGGTAGAGAGCCTCTCCGGAGGCATTGTGCAGAACATCGACAATGTCCATTTCTGCAAGGGACTGGAGCGTCCGATAGACCGTCGTCAAGCCGACCTTGTCCCCACGTTCCGTCAGCGACTTATGAATGTCAGCAGCGGAGCGAAAATTAGGGGCCTCACTCATAATCGACACGACGGCGCGGCGTTGGCGAGTACTGCGCTGGCCGATGCGGGTTGCGGCCGGCCGCGCGGAGGCGTGTGCCCCGGTGCTAGCGGGGGAGCCCGTACCACGTGGGTTTTCGCCAGAACTAACTTCGTGCATATCTTCGCCAGCCATGTAACCGACACTACCCGGTATCGGTTGGACAAGATGCGCTAGAGTATAGGGGAACTTTTAACTGGCCTGTTGGGGTCAGTACATTTTGCTTTTCATTATGTCGTTCGCCGCACGGAACGGGCTGAATTGTGTGCCCGGAAAAGGCGTGTGGTGTGCGATGCGAAGCCATTTATAAGGAGTGGTCTAGACCGTGGCACCTAAGTCAGTTGTCGATACCGTCGCCAACCTGTGTAAGCGCAGGGGGTTCGTTTACCCGTGTGGTGAAATTTACGGCGGTACCCGCTCGGCATGGGATTACGGTCCCCTGGGTGTGGAGCTGAAGGAAAACATCAAGCGCCAGTGGTGGAAGACCTTCGTCACCGGCCGTAAGGATGTCGTCGGCCTGGATTCCTCCATTATCCTGCCGCGCCAGGTCTGGGAAGCTTCCGGCCACGTCGCTACCTTCACCGACCCGCTGGTGGAGTCCCTGCACACCCACAAGCGCTACCGCGCTGACCACCTGCTGGAGGCCTACGAGGCCAAGCACGGTCACCCGCCGGCCAATGGTTTGGCAGACGTTCCGGACCCGGAGACCGGTCAGCCGGGCAACTGGACCGAGCCGCAGATGTTCTCCGGTCTGATGAAGACCTTCCTCGGCCCGGTCGACAATGAGCAGGGCCTGCACTACATGCGCCCGGAGACCGCTCAGGGTATCTTCGTCAACTTCAAGAACGTTATGACCACGGCTCGCCTGAAGCCACCGTTCGGTATCGGCCAGACCGGTAAGGCATTCCGCAACGAGATCACCCCGGGTAACTTCATCTTCCGTACCCGCGAGTTCGAACAGATGGAGATCGAGTACTTCGTCGCACCGGACCAGGCGGAAGAGAAGTTCGATGAGTGGGTCGACGCCTGCTGGAACTGGTTCATTGACCTGGGCGTTAACCCGGAGAACATGCGTCAGTTCGACGTTCCGAAGGACGAGCGCGCTCACTACTCTGCACGCACGATTGACTTCGAGTACCGCTTCCACTTCCAGGGCAACGAGTGGGGCGAGCTGATGGGTGTCGCCAACCGTACGGACTACGACCTCGGCTGCCACATCGAGCACTCCAAGGAAGACCTGCGTTACCACGACCAGGTCACCGGCGAAAAGTACGTTCCGTACGTCATTGAGCCGTCCTTCGGTCTGACCCGCGCCCTGATGGCCTTCCTGTGTGATGCCTACACCGAGGAAGAGGTGCCGAACGCAAAGGGCGGCACCGACACCCGTACTGTGCTGAAGCTGGACCCGCGTCTGTCGCCGGTTAAGGTTGCTGTTTTGCCGCTGTCGAAGAAGGACACCCTGACTCCGACTGCTGAGGCTGTCGCCGACAAGCTGCGCCAGTACTGGGCCGTCGATTACGACACCTCCGGTGCTATCGGCCGTCGTTACCGTCGCCAGGATGAGATCGGTACTCCGTTCTGTGTCACCGTTGACTTCGATACTCTCGAGGACAACGCTGTGACCGTCCGTGACCGCGACACCATGGAGCAGGAGCGCGTCAAGATTGACGAGCTGGAAGGCTACCTCGCAGCTCGCCTGGTGGGCTGCTAATGGCCGAAGAAGTTTTTTGGGAATCCTATAGTCTCGGCGACGGTTCTCGGGAAAAATCCGAGCAAACCTGGCCGATTCTGAAGGAAAGCACCGAAGTCGGCACGTACATCCGTGATGAGCAGGGCGATCGCCTCAACACCCCGGAAGGGGAGTGGGTCATTGACGCCTCTGCTAATCACCGTGTTTCCGCCACGCTTCCCGACGGCCGCGTGTTCTCGACCGTTGCTGCTGACCGTGACAAGATTTCGCGAGCCAAGCAGCTTTCAGTGACCTTTGGGCCGGAGCGTCCTGAAGGCAAGCTGGTGTGCGAGGGATCGACGAACTACGTCATCGAGAATGCGAAGACCGGCGAGAAGTGGGGCCAGTTTACCGGTGCGTCCCGTGGCGTGCGCCACGCAGAGGTGCAGTTCGACACCGATGAGGGCCGTGCGCTGCCGGAAGAGGAGAAGATCTTCCTGGTCTACAGTGCTCGTCGAGTGCTGGAGTCCCGCATGGTTTCCTCTACCTGGATTCTCACTGTCTGCTTGCTCTTGCTGATTGCCTATATGATTTGGGTGTGGATCGTGTAGCAACTATTGCAGACGGCGTCGTTTACGACGAGTACAAAAAGACCCTGTCCGACGGCTGGAGCTGTCAGGTCGGGGTCTTTAGTGCTTTCTGGATCACCTCGCCACAAGGGCGTGGCTGGCAGGTGAAAGCCCGCTTTTTTAGCACGAACGCGCTAGTGATGACGAATCCGGATGAGGGGGATTCTTTCGTCCTAAACAGAGAAGGACGGGGAATTCGCACGGTCTTCGACATCGAACGGCCAGGCTATGAGCTCGCCCGAATCGTCAGAGAGGACAGCCTAGGCCGAGGGGTATTTGGTGTCTATGCCCAGAAAGGAGACTTCCGGGGGAGTTTCGAAGACTGGCTGATTGCCGCCGCTCTGGCGACGTGGTCTGTGGATGGACCACGCCAGATGCGAATTTAGGCGGGAATCTAGAAGCCCATTGTGCTGCCGGAGCCGCCTGGTCGGCTCGAACCTCCGCCGAAACCGCCGAATCCGCCGATACTGCCACCAAAGCCGCTGTTGTTGCTGAGCATGCTGCCTAGCACCATGCCGGCGACCATCGAACCGTTGCTGCCGCCACCGCGGCGCTGATCCTGGTAGCGGCGGATGTCACGGCGGGCCAAGTCAGCGGCCTCAGCCGCGAGCTTGCGCGCACGACGTGCGTAGGCCAAAGCCTTTCGCGGATCGTCGTTGGCGAAGCCCTGAGCAGAGCCGTAAGCACGCTGCGCCTCTGCGAGGCGAGTGCGAGCCTCAGCGCCAACCACACGGCGGCGGGTAGCAATTAAGTCAGCCGCGGCGCGAATGTGATTGTCGGCATCCTGCATGCTGTGCTGCAAAGTAGCGGTAGCGCGGGCGAACGACGCGGCCTTATCTCGAGCGGAGTCGAGGGCTTCGTCGAGCAGCTCATCGGCATCGGTCAGTGCGGTCCAGGAACTCAGTGGATCCACTTCGGACTTATTGGCTGCCACACCGAGTGCTTCGCGGCCTGCTTCGATGGCTGCATTGAGACGCTCGCGGTTGATGTTGGCGCCTTGCGGTGCCGACATCAGGTGCGAGGCCTCATCGATTTCACCCCGGACCTCGGCGATAAGGGAAGCCAGCCCCGCGACTGCAGCGTGAATATCGCTATCGGCGTGTTCAATGGCCTCCAGAAGACTCTCTGCCTGTGTGAGCGCAAAGTCGGTGGCCGACAGTGCATCAATCAGACCACCTTGCTCACCGGCGGGTAGGTCCGCGATGCGGCGGGCCTCAGTCATTGACTGGTCAGCCTGATTCAGGTGCTCCGTGGCCATGTCGATATTGTCGGTCACAGAGCTGAGCATCTGCTCTTCGTAACGTGCGCGCAGACCGTCGAGAATTTCGCCGGCACGCGGCATACGTGAGCGCAGCTCGACGCTTCGCTGAGTGAGCTTTGAAATGGTCGCTTCAGCATTCATTAACTCCTGGCGGAGTTTCTGGAAGTTTGCGGCCTCGCCGTCGAGCTGGTCATCCGCAACACCACAGGTGGAGATAATCTCCAGTAGGACACTGCGGCGCTCGATTTCGTCGGTCACGGAGCCGTCGTCAAGCTGTTGGCGAAGTGCAAACGCGCGCTCGAGCGTGGACTGAGAGTGCTTCAGTGCGTTGTCGAAGCTGCGGATGCGTTCGGTGCCGAACTCAGCGCGAGCGAGGTCGAGCTCGGTGTTGGCCTTGCGAATGGACTCATCGGTACTGACAATCTCATCGTGCGCAAGAACATCGAGCGAGCTGGTGCTCAGCGAGTCCAGCGAAGAGACATCCCTGGGGTCGATGTTGCGGCCACGAGCGATCTCCTCCTCATCGCGCTTCTTCTTATTGCGACGGCCCACGGCCCAGGTGGCGCCACCGACAACGGCGGCACCACCGAGGCCGGCACCGAGCGCCCACCCACCGGCGGAGCCGCTGCCACCGCCTGCCTCGGCGATGGCAGCTTCACCCGCAGCTGCCCAGTTGTCATCCTCTAACAACTGCCCTTGAGCTGCCCTGTTGATGGCCTCCGCGTTGCGGGGGAAGGAGTCTCCGACGAAAGCGCCGAGGTTTCGGTCTTCCACAGCGACGACGATGACACCGCGGTTGTCGGCAGCTCCGAGGTGTTCCCAGGCCTGCTGTGCCCACTGCTGGCCCTGAATGCCGTCGAAGCTCTTGATATAAAACACCGAGAACAGGAGTCGCTTGTCGGTCTTGAGTTGCTGAATCTGCTCCTTCAGACGAGCTTCATCGCCGCCGCTCAGCACACCTGCGAGATCAGCCACCTCGCCCGACACATCTGTCGGTGCCTCGGCGTGCGACAGTGGTGCTGACGGTGCGAGTGCCAGCAGCGAAGCAGGTGCGTGAACCGGTGGCTGTGCCGGTAGCGCGGCAGTAATTAGCGGCATGCTCAGGCCGAGGAAAGCACCCGATGCAGCAAGGTAAAGGGGGCGAAACACGCGATTCCTGTCAGACATATCTACAAGGATACGTAACAATAATCACGTGGCCGGTAAATTTTCGTATTCATCTTTTGAACTCGCCCGTATTGTCGAGGAGTCTCCGAAGCAGTCATTGCTGCCCGGGGTGCAGTCCTTGGAAACCCACCGGGCGGCGTTTGCACGAGATCGCGCCCGCGTCCTGCACTCCGCAGCGCTGCGCAGGCTGGCTGACAAAACCCAGGTTGTGGGGCCAGGGGAGGGCGATACTCCGCGCACACGCCTGACTCACTCGCTGGAGGTCGCGCAGATTTCCCGCGGAATCGCCAGCGAGTTGGGTGCAGATGAGGATCTCGCAGAGCTGGCCGGCCTGACCCATGACATCGGGCATCCGCCGTATGGCCACAACGGCGAGCGCGCCCTCAACGAGATTGCCGCTGGGTGCGGCGGGTTTGAGGGCAACGCGCAGACGCTGCGTATTCTCACTCGCCTCGAGCCGAAGGCGCTCGATGGTACAGGTGAGCCCTGCGGACTCAATCTCACTCGGGCGGCGCTCGATGCGGCTTGTAAGTACCCGTGGACACCGATCGGTCCCGATGGTCAGCTCCGCCACAAGTACGGGGCTTACCAGGAAGATGCTGCGATTCTGCAGTGGATTCGCCAGGGCGTTCCGCACGGCAAGCAGTGTCTTGAGGCGCAGATTATGGACTGGTCTGACGATGTCGCCTATTCCGTCCACGATGTCGAGGATGGCATCGTCTCTGGCCGCGTTGACCTGGGTGTTCTGTGGGACACGGTGGAACTGGCCGCGCTCGCTGACAAGGGCGCTGCCGCATTTGGTGGCGATCCAGCGGAGCTCGTCGAGGCTGCCGGGCGTCTTGCCAGCTTGCCGGTGGTATCAGCTGCGGCGTCCTATGATGGTTCGCTGCGCTCGCTGGTCGCGCTGAAACGGATGACCTCGGAGCTGGTCGGCCGTTTCGTCACGGCTTCCGTCGCGGGTACGCGTGCTGCCTCCGGGTCGACGCTTCCGCTCGGGCGTTACGACGCGGACCTCGCCGTGCCCAGCTCGATTCTGGCGGAGGTCACCATGCTGAAGACCATCGCCGTGCTGTATGTGATGGATCTTCCGCGTCATATTCGCCGTCAGGAGCGTGAACGCGATCGTCTTTTCCGGGTGGCCGAGTATCTGCAGGAAGGTGCTCCAGGGACGCTTGATCCGATGTTCCAGTGGCTCTATTCCCGGGCGGAGAGTGACCAAGCGCGGCTGCGGGTTATCGTTGATCAGCTAGCGTCGATGACGGAATCGCGTGTAGAGCGGCTTGATCGCCAGATTGCTGGTGTGGCCGCGGCGTGGGGATAGTTGTCTACTCCTCCGCGTCAGGAATTTCGCAGAAGCTCTCGTAGTGGTCGTCGGTGTAGTACCAGACATCCGGATCGTTTTCGGAACCGCCGCCGACAACGATGCGGCGTGCACCGCGGCTGGAATTGCCCGGGGTGGTCACGGTGTATTCGCGGTAGTAGTCACCGCGCTCCTTCGGCAGGCGTCCCTCGTAGTTGCCGAAGTGCTTGCCGTCGTGCTGCGAGTAGATGTGGTCCTGGTCGGTCAGGATGCGGTCGATAACATCGTCGGCCTCCTGCGGCAGGGTATCTACTGCGCAGGTGGCACCCTTTGTGCCAGCCTTGTTGCTGCCCGAGTTGGGGCCAGGTTTAGGGCCTGGTTTCGCGCTGGAGGCAGTGGAATCCTGCGACCCCTGTGAGTTCTCGGATGCCGTAGAGTTCTGGTCTCCGCCATCGAGCCCGAAATAACTACCAGCCAGCACCAGGGCGGCAGCGCCTACGCCGCTCGCAATCTTCTTCCACTCAGCCATGGCTAGTATCTTTCCATATCTGTCGCCGCCGGCACGTTTTTGGGTTGAGCGCGGGCGGCTCGTCGGCAAGCGAAACCTCTACGGCGGAGTCGATTGGACGGGTTGGGTAAGGTTATTTTCATGGCTAGGGGAAGAATTCCGGACTCCGATATCGCGGCAATCCGCGAACGGACTCCGATTGAGGAGATCGTTGCAGAATACGTGAACCTCAAACCGGCTGGCGCGGATTCTCTGAAAGGGCTATCGCCTTTTAAAGACGAGCGCACGCCGTCGTTCCACGTACGCCCCAATCATGGCTACTACCACTGCTTTTCCACCGGCAAGGGCGGTGATGTATTCAGCTTCCTCATGGAGATGGAACACCTGTCTTTCCCGGAGGCTGTCGAAGCCTGTGCGGAGAAAATTGGCTTCCACATTAACTATGAGGGCGGCGGCACGGGCCGTCGCGAGGAACCGGGAACCCGACAGCGTCTCATCGCCGCAAACCGCGAGGCACAGAAGTTCTACCGCGAACAGTTCTCCACGCCAGCGGCAGCGCCCGCGCGCGAGTTTCTGGAAAACCGCGGCTTCACCGCCGAGCACGCGGCCCAGTTCGGCTGTGGTTACTCGCCAGCCGGCTGGGACACTCTAACCAAGCACCTGCAGCGCCTGGGCTTTAGCTTCGAGGAGCTGGATAAGGCGGGTCTTTCCAAGATGGGGCGCATGGGGCCGATCGATCGTTTTCACCGTCGTCTCATGTGGCCGATCCGCAATATGTCCGGCGATGTCATCGGTTTTGGTGCCCGCAAGCTTTTCGACGATGACAATCTGGGCAAGTACATGAACACGCCCGAGACCATGCTGTACAAGAAGTCCAAGGTCCTTTTCGGCTTGGATCTGGCAAAGAAGGACATTGCCACTGGTCATCAGGCTGTAATCGTGGAGGGCTACACTGACGTCATGGCCATGCACGCCTCAGGCGTGACCACGGCCGTCGCGTCCTGCGGTACCGCTTTCGGCGAGGAACACCTCCAGCTGCTGCGCCGTCTCATGCTCGACGACAACTTCTTCCGCGGCGAACTCATCTACACCTTCGACGGCGACGAGGCAGGACAGAAGGCCGCCATGCGCGCCTTCGAGGGGGAGCAGAACTTCACCGGCCAGTCCTACGTCGCGGTCGCGCCGGACGGCATGGATCCGTGCGATCTGCGCCAGAAGAAGGGCGAGGCCGCAGTGCGCGATCTCGTTGCTTCACGACGGCCATTGATCGAATTTGTCCTCCGCACACTTCTGGCCGACTATGACCTGACCACCGCTAATGGCAGGGTCTCCGGGCTGCGCCGAGTGGTGCCTGTCCTGGCCCAGCTCAAGGACGCGGCGCTGCGCGATGAGTATGCCCGCGAAGTTGCCGGCTGGATTGGCTGGAATGATGAAGCCGAGCTTGTGCAGCGCGTCCGCGAGGAGGCCAGTCGGCCACAGAATGAAAAGCGCACTCCCTACCAGCGTCGCCAAGAAGAGGCCCGGGCCCGTGAAGAGGCGGAGGAAGCGCGGCGCCGGCGCAACCCGGCACTGCCGTATCCAAACCCGCGGGACCCTGTGCTTTATGCGCAGCGTGAGGCCCTCAAGCTGGCAATTCAAGAGCCCGCCACCACCGGCCCGGTATTCGATGCGCTCGCACCCGAGACCTTTGGGCATCCGACCTACCGGGCGGTATTCGATGCCATCATGGCTGCAGGTGGTGCCTGCGGGGAAGCGGCCACACAGCCACATAGTTGGGCGACCGCAATTATGGATCAGGCGCGGGAGGACGTCGTCAAGCATCTCGTGACTGAGCTGGGCGTGGAGCAAATCGCCGTCGATGCAGAGACGCTGCGCCCGTATGCGCAGGCGATTCTGGCGCGGTTGCAGGAGGTGTGGGTCGGTGACCAAATTGCACAGCTGAAGGCGATGCTCTCACGAATGCGCCCCTCAGACGACGAAACCGCCTACAACTCGCTGTTCGCGGACCTGCTCGCGATGGAGCAGTACCGCCGCGAACTGCAAGCAGAGGCGGTCAAGGTCGTGTTTGAGTAGCTAGTGGCTAGCGACTAGTAGCCGCGGCGAATCCACTCTTCCAAGTGCGGAGCCTCGCGGCCAATCGTCGTGTGGTCGCCATGACCCGTGCGGACAGTCGTTTCCGCAGGCAGAGTCAGCAGATTGTCGCGGATGGAGTTAATAATCGTGTCGAAATCCGAGTAGGACCGACCGGTCGCCCCCGGACCGCCGGAAAACAGCGTGTCACCAGAGAACAGCTCCGCGGCCTCCGGTACGTACAGACAGCACGAGCCAGGGGAGTGGCCCGGAGTGTTAATAATGACAACCTCCGTGCCTGCAATCTCCAGGCGCTGACCGTGCGCGAGGTCCTCGTGCGCCAGGTCCGGCCAGGACTGCTCCCACAGCATCTGGTCGCCCGGGTGGACGAGCAGGGGAGCGTCGAGCTTCTCCTGCAGTTCAGGGGCCACAGTGATGTGGTCGTTGTGCGCGTGGGTGCATACAATCGCCTTTACCTTGCGGCCATCCACCGCGTCAATAATCGGCTGCGCCTCATGCGCCGCATCGATGACAATGACCTCACGGTCATCGCCGAGCACCCATACGTTGTTGTCTACGTCCCACGTGCCACCATCGAGCGAGAACGTGCCCGACGTGAGAACGTGGTCGACCCTCAAACCCTTGTTCACAGCGTCACCACCGATCGCAGTACCTTACCGGCCTTCATGGTTTCGAAGGCCTCGTCAACATCCTCAATGCCAATGCGCTCCGTCACGAAGCCCTCTAATGGCAGGCGGGTCTGCAACGACAGATCCACCAGCATCGGGAAGTCGCGCTCTGGTAGGCAGTCGCCGTACCAGGACGACTTCAACGCACCACCGCGGCTAAACACATCCGCCAGCGGGATGTCCAGCTCCATTGTCGGCGCCGGAACACCGACCAGAACAACGCGTCCAGCCAGGTCACGGGCGTAGAACGCCTGCTTGTAGGTTTCCGGACGGCCGACCGCATCAATCACGACATCAGCACCGAAACCGTCGGTCAGCTCACGCACTCGCTTAACGACGGGATCCTCTTCCCCGGTGCCCTTATCGCTCTTAGCCAGCTCCGCAGAGTTAATGGTCTCGGTCGCGCCGAATTCGCGGGCGGTATCCAGCTTCTCGTCCGAGATGTCGATGGCAATAATCTTGCTAGCGCCGGCCAGCTTGGCACCGGCGATAGCGGCCGTACCAACGCCACCGCAGCCGATGACGGCTACCGATTCACCGCGCTTAACCTCGCCGGTGTTAATAGCCGCACCGATGCCGGCCATGACACCGCAGCCCAGCAGGCCCGCAACGGCCGGATCGGCTGCCGAATCGACCTTGGTGCACTGGCCCTCGTGGACGAGGGTGGCATCCGCAAAAGCGCCGATTCCAAGTGCCGGGGTGAGGACGGTGCCGTCGGCAAGCGTCATGGGCTTGGAGGCGTTGAAAGTGCTAAAGCAGTACTGTGGCTCACCGCGCTTGCAGGCGCGGCACTCGCCACAGACGGCGCGCCAATTGAGGACAACGAAATCGCCGACGGCAACATGCGTGACCTCTTCGCCAATCTCGGAGACCACGCCTGCGGCCTCGTGGCCGAGGAAGAACGGGTACTCGTCGGTGATATCGCCGTCGCGGTAAGCCAGGTCTGTATGGCAGACGCCGCAGGCCTGGATGTCGACAATGACATCGTTCGGGCCCGGGGACGGGATGTGGATATCAGTAAGTTCTACAGGTGCGCCTTTTTCGCGGGCGATAACGCCGCGCACAACGCGTGCGGTTTGCTCGGTGTTTTCGGTTCCGTTGGTTTGTTCAGACATAAGCCCCATCGTATGAGCGCGGTATGAAAAGTGCATGATGGAAAGCGTTTTCAGTACTGGTAGAGGGCTTCGTGGGGCTGTGTGAGGTTGCGCGGATTGTGTGGATTGCGTGGCTCCGAGAACTTGCAGCGATGTCATGGCGTGTGGGGAAAAGAGGTCTAAATTGACCTTTGACCTGGCGATTTGTGAGTTTCAAGGGGTCTGGGTAAAGTATCTATCCGTCGCAAGGAACGGCATGGCCGAAGTTCGGTTTAGCCGGTTCTGTGCGGTGGATATTCCTCCATAGCTCAATGGCAGAGCATTCGACTGTTAATCGAAGGGTTGCTGGTTCGAGTCCAGCTGGAGGAGCAATTAAGCCAGGTCAGAGAGTTTTTCTCTGGCCTGGTTTTCGTTTAAGAAGACGAAGAAGACAAAAACAGACAGAAAATAATCCAAGCCCTAGGAAAGTCGGAAAAGCGTGGGGTTAAGTAAAGAAAAGTGTGTCTTTTCCGGG
>NZ_KV801847.1:0-11725 GCF_001810555.1 Corynebacterium sp. HMSC063G05
GGCATGCGGACACACTTTTCTTTACTTAACCCCTTATGGCTAGGTTTCGGGCACTTGTCGGCGGTTTCTTATGATCTATCGATGTTTTTTCGGCACTTACCCCCGCGATATTGGCCAGGCCATTTCACCTATCGATGAGCTATTCACTTATGGCCACGCTGCAGCGCATCGATAGGTGAATACCTTGGCCACAAGTGGTCGCGTTCGCTGGTCTGGAAGAATACTGTGCATGAGCGATGCAGACGACACGCGAGTGCCACCACAGGCAACACGAGAACCGCTAGAAACACCAGAACCACCCGAAACCCGAGAAACCCCAGCCCCAATGGGCGTGTGGGACTCCTTCCGGTTCGCAGTTTCTTCACCGAAGCGCCTGCGCACCGAGCTGCTGGCCGGTGCTGCGGTGTCGTTCGCGCTAATCCCCGAGGTCATCTCGTTTTCCATCCTGGCGGGCGTGGACCCGGCGGTGGGGCTGTTTAGCTCGGTGATTATGGCCATTGTGATTGCCTTTACGGGTGGCCGCCCGGCCATGATTACTGCTGCCGCTGGTTCGGTTGCGCTCGTCGTCGCGCCGTTGTCGCGGACGTACGGGATGGATTACCTCATTCCAACGGTGCTGCTCGCGGGTGTGTTGCAGATTGCTTTTGCGGCGCTGGGTATCGCTAAGCTGCAGCGTTTCATTCCGCGCGCGGTCATGATTGGCTTTGTTAACGCGCTGGGTATCCTCATTTTCACTGCGCAGCTCGAGCATCTCATCGATGTGCCCTGGTTGGTGTATCCGCTGGTCGCTCTGGGTATTGCGATTATGGTGTTCCTGCCCCGCGTGTTCACCGCGATTCCGGCTCCGCTGGTAACGGTGATCGTCGTCACGCTTGTTGCGGTGTTGGCGAATTGGCGCGTGCCGAACGTGAGCGATATGGGCGAGCTTCCGGAATCCCTCCCGCAGCTGCTGATCCCGAATGTGCCCCTGACCTGGGAGACTCTGCAGCTGATTGCGCCGTATTCGGTGGGCGTGGCGATTGTCGGCATCATGGAATCGCTGATGACGGCGAAGCTCGTGGACGACATCACGGATACGCATTCGGACAAGACCCGCGAGACGTGGGGGCTGGGTGTGGCGAACATCGCGGGCGGTTTCTTCGGCGGTATCGCTGGCTGCGCGATGATTGGTCAGACGATGGTGGGTGTGAAGGAATCGTCGGGACGCACTCGCTTGACGACGCTCTTTTCCGGTGTCTTCCTGCTCATTCTGGTCCTTCTGCTCAGTTCTGCAGTTGGAGTGATTCCGATGGCGGCGCTGGTTGCGGTGATGGTCGTGGTGTCGGTGGACACGGTCGATTGGCGCTCGATTTCCCCGCGGACGTTGCGCCTGATGCCGCGTTCGGAGACGGCGGTGATGCTGGTGACGGTCATCGCCACGCTGGCGACGGATAACCTCGCCATCGGGGTGATTTTGGGTGTGGTCGTGGCGTCGCTGATGTTCGCGCGCCGTGTCGCTCACCTGGTCAGGATTGAAGTGCTTGACGACGACCCCAGCGCCCACTCCCGGACGTACAAGGTGCGGGGTCAGTTGTTCTTCGCCTCCAGTAACGACCTGGTGTACCAATTCGACTACACCGATCCTGCGCAGCGGATTGTCATCGATATGTCTGAGGCTGAGATTTGGGATGCTTCCACGGTGGCGGCGTTAGATTCCGTGCGGGTCAAGTTTGCTGACCGGGGCAAAGAGGTAGAAATTATCGGCTTGGAGGGGCCGAGTAAGCAGCGTCTGGATGCGCTGTCGGGGAAGTTGTAGAAATCCCAATCCGGGGTATGCCTTACACTTGGTTGCAAAGCCGGATGCGGCGCGGGGAAAAAGCTTTCCGTGCCAGTTTTGTCAGGTTTTAACTTATGTCCGATACCTGGGAGGGTGCGTACACCATGGCCGTGGATTCCTTCGATGTTCAGCAGTTGGCGGCACACAAGGATGAGTTTGCGAAGGCATATGAGGAACTGAAGTCCCGCAACCTCGCACTGAATTTGACTCGTGGTAAGCCGTCGTCGGAACAGCTTGATTTCGCAAACGCCCTGCTGGGTCTCCCGGCGCCGGATTACATTTCGGCTTCTGGGGAGGATGTCCGCAATTACGGCAACGCCAAGGGCATTACTGATATCCGCGCTATCTGGGCGGAACTGATGGATCTGCCGGTGGAAAACGTCCTGGCGCAGGATGCTTCCAGCCTGAACATCCAGTTTGACCTGATTTCGTGGGCCATGCAGTTCGGCAACGTGGACTCGGAGCGCCCGTGGAACGAGGAGCCGGTGCTGAAGTGGCTGTGCCCGGTTCCGGGGTATGACCGGCACTTTGCTATCACGCAGCACTTCGGCATTGAAATGATTCAGGTGCCGTTGAACGAAGACGGTCCGGATATGGATGTCGTGGAGAAGCTGGTTGCCTCCGACCCGCAGATTAAGGGCATGTGGAATGTCCCGATGTTCTCGAATCCGACGGGTGTGACCTACAGCGCTGAGGTCTGCCGCCGTCTGGTTGAAATGGAGACCGCCGCTCCGGATTTCCGTCTGATGTGGGATAACGCCTACATGGTTCACACGCTGACGGATGAGTTCCCGGAGATTCACAACGTCATTAAGTGGGCGGAAGAGGCCGGTAACCCGAACCGCGTGTGGGCATTCGGCTCGACCTCGAAGATTACCTTCGCAGGCGCTGGTATTGCTTTCTACGCTTCCTCGGACGCCAACTTGGAGGATTACCTCAAGCACGCTGGTATCCGCGGCATTGGCCCGAACAAGGTCAACCAGTTGGCTCACGCCAAGTTCTTCGGTGACGCGGAGGGCGTGCGTGAGCAGATGCGTCGTCATGCAGGTTCGCTGGCTCCGAAGTTTGAGAAGGTTCTGCAGATTCTGGATGAGCGCCTGTCGGAGTACGGCGTGGCAGAGTGGTCGAAGCCGACCGGCGGTTACTTCATCAACCTCGACGTGGTCGATGGCACTGCTCGTCGCGTGGTGGAGCTGGCCAAGGAGGCCGGCATTGCGCTGACCGGTTCTGGTTCTTCCTTCCCGCTGAAGCAGGATCCGAATAATCGCAATATCCGCCTGGCACCGTCGCTGCCTCCGATGGAGGAGCTCGAGGTTGCTATGGATGGCGTCGCTACCTGTGTGCTGCTCGCCGCCGCTGAGAAGGCGACTGCGTAGGTTAAGCAGGCCAGGTAGGTCGGGATAGGACTATATGAACTTCGAAGAGACGAAGTTTTGGATCTCCGGGCTTTTCCCCGGAGAACCCCAGGTCAGCGAGTATGTGACGGAGCTGCCGGGCAGTGGTCGGCACGGGCAGGAACACGATTCGGCTCCGCTTCGGGTCGCTGAGTTCTCACTTTACGACGGGCCGGACGGCCAAGCGAACGAGCGTCGTCCGGAAACGGCAGCCGCCACCGTGGAGTTGGGCCGCAACTACTGTGGCCTGACCGGCGCAGCAAAGACGGATATCCGCGTGGAGCTCTTCTCCGTCGCATACGCTGATTTTCCCGTGGCCACCATGGTCGCGGCCGCGGGAGCGCTGGTGGAGGAAGAACCGGAGTTCCTGTCGCCAATTCCGGGCCGTGTCATCCCGAATGCGGTGCGGCTGGCGGCCGATCAGGTGGCCGAGGTAGGGGAGTCGTCGTCAAGCGCGGCCTTTACCGTGGCGCACGTGCTGTGCACGGTGCCGTATGTGTGGAGCGACGGGGTGCCGAATGTGTCCGAGATGCCGGGCAAGATCAGCCTGCATGAGGGCGATGTGGAGTCGCCGCAGGGGCGCATGACCACGATGACGCAGCTGGTGCCAATTACGGATGCGGAGCTGGTGTTTTATGAGCAGCAGGGTCCGCAGGCGTTGATGCAGAAGTTGGCCGAAGTGGACGCTGACCTGCGGGATTGGTGCCGCGAGTCGGTTGTTTCCCAGGAGGGTTCGAACTAGCCGGTCCGGGGTGGAAGGTAGGCTGAGCACGTGGCTCTGTATAGGAAGTATCGTCCGGCATCGTTCGCCGAAGTGGTGGGGCAGCGGCACGTAACTGACCCGCTGTCGGCGGCGTTGGAATCTCGTGATGCGCAGGGGCGTCCCAACCGCATTAACCATGCGTATTTGTTCTCCGGGCCGCGTGGCTGTGGCAAGACTTCGTCGGCGCGCATTATGGCGCGCAGTTTGAACTGTGCGGAGGGGCCGACGGCGACACCGTGTGGCCAGTGTGCGTCGTGTCGTGCGTTGGCGCCGGGTGGTCCGGGCAATTTGGACGTTATTGAGCTGGACGCGGCTTCCCACAACGGTGTGGAAGATATGCGTGAGCTGCGGGAAAAGGCTATCTTCCAGCCGGCGGAGTCGCGCTACCGCATCTTCATTATTGACGAGGCGCATATGATTACCGCCTCGGGTTTCAATGCGCTGTTGAAGATTGTGGAGGAGCCGCCGGAGCATCTCATCTTCATTTTTGCGACCACGGAGCCGGAGCGTGTGCTGCCGACGATTCGCTCGCGTACACACCACTATCCGTTCCGGTTGTTGACTCCGCCGGATATGCGCGGGCTGCTTGAGCGTGTGGTCACGGCCGAGGGTGTGCGGGTAGAGCCGGACGTGTATCCGCTGGTCATCCAGGCCGGTGGCGGTTCGCCGCGTGACTCGCTGTCGGTTATGGATCAGCTCATTGCTGGTTCCGGCACCGATGGTGTGGATTATGAGACTTCTGCGGCCATTCTCGGTGTCACTGACAGCGTAATCATCACGGATGCGATTGAGGCGCTGGCGGCAGGCGATCGCGCGGCCATGTTTAGCGTGGTCGGGCGTGTGATTATGTCGGGTCAGGATCCGGCGCGGTTTGCCTCGGATCTGCTTGGCCGGGTGCGTGATTTGCTGGTGCTGTCCGCAGTGCCGAATGCGCTGGAGCAGGGCTTGGTGGAGATCCCGGAGAGCCAAATCGACGGTGTTCTGGAGCAGGCCGGGACAATTCCCCCGGCGACGCTGACGCGCTTCACGCAGGTGCTCTCTGATGGTCTGCGGCACTTCCGCGGAGTGACGTCGCCGCGTTTGCTGCTCGAAGTTCTCTGTGCGCGCATGCTCCTGCCCGCCACCGAAGACTCCGTGGAGTCGCTGCTGCAGCGCGTAGAAGCGTTGGAGCACGGCAGGCCCGCGCTTGCCGACGGCTCGGGGGCCGCAACTCCCGCAGCGGCACCGGTGTCTTCCGATGCGGGTGCGGCTGAAGCGTCGCCGATGCAGTCTGGCCAGTCGGCTCGGGAGGCGTGGCGCCAGCGGAATGCCCAGCGTAAGAAGGGTGCGCAGTCGGCTTCGGTCACTCAGCGCGGACGTACTGAGCAGGCAGCGCCAGCGCAGGCACCGTCGCAACCTCAGCCCCAGCCGGGACCGCAGCCTAAGGTTCAGTCGGAACCCGTTGAGCAGCAATCGGCACCAGCGGCAGCGGTGTCGCAGGAGTCGGTAACTGAGCCGAAGCCTGCACCAGAAGCACCTACTGCGCCCGCTGAGCAGCCTGAACAGCCTACGCAGGCTACGTCGGCCGAATCAGTTGAGCAGCCTCAGCAGGCTGAACAACCGCAGCAGCCTGAATCGGCTGAGCAGCCGCTGTCCGAGGAAGAGGCTCAGGCAGAGAAGATTCGTGAGTTCCGTCGGAAGATGGCGGAGCATGCCCGGATTAGCGAGCAGCAGACTCGGGCGCAGCTTGCACAGGAGCGTGAGCAGCAGACTCGTGAGCGTGAGGGTGAGGGCGGCTCGATGTCGATTGTCGAGGAGGAGCCAGTTGTCTCTTCCGTGCCAACTCACTCTGAACGGCCAACCCAGCCGACTCAGGCCGCACAGTCTGAACAGCCAACCCAGCCCGAGCAATCAGCCGAGTCGGCACGGCCAACTCAGGCCGCCCAGCCCGAGCAGCCTGAACAGCCAGTTCACAAGCCGGAACCAGAATCGCAGCCGGAGCCCGAACCTGCACCCGCTCGTATCGAGCAAATCCGCGAGCGCTGGCAGGACATCCTTGCAGCTGTTGACGGCCCGCACGCGTTCCCCATTCGCGTGCTAGCTGAACAGGCAGTGCCACTCGATGTCGAAAATGACAGGCTCATCATCGGGCACAGCACAGGAGCGCTCGCTACCAGGCTAAACACACCGGATTACGCACAGGCACTGTCCGCTGCCGTGAAGCAGGTGACGGGCTTCAATGGTCAGGTGCACTGTGTCGTCGGTACGCGCCCGCGCGCACCGCGGTCAACAGCTACGAGTGGTGTTGCTGGGGAGGATGATTCGTCGTCAAGAGGTTCGTCCTCGCCGAACGACACCGCCCCTGCACCGACACCCGCAGCACCAGCGCAACCAGAGACATCTGAGCAGCAGGTACAGCAGGAACAGCAGACGCAGTCAGAGCCAGCACCGCGCCCGCAGCGGTCGTCGGCATACGCATCCGTTGTTGAGCGCCGTGCCAAAATCGAAGCCGCCAAGCGTGCTGCGATGGGACAGCAGGCAGGTCACGACCAGCCGGCACAGCCACATCAGCCAAGCCAACCAAGCCAGCCAGCTCAACCGAACCCGAACCCGGCCCAGCAACAGCCGCAGCAGCCAAACCAGCCGCAGTCATTCCTGCGCGCGGCACAGGCAAACGCACAGGCCAATGCCCAAGCGAACGCTCAGGCCCAGGCCAATCAGGATTCGGGCTTCGGCGGCGTCCCACTGCCACCAGAGCCGATGGAGGAGTTCGCTCCACCAGAGGGCGCAGAGGGCGCAGAGAGCTACGGTTCGCGCAACCCGTCCAACTACAACTCCAACGCCAACACCAACTACAACCCGGTTCCCCAAACCCCGCAGGACAACAACTACGAAGAGGACACCTCCGAGTACTTCGAGGCCGCGAACGAGGTCGGGTCTCTCGATCACCGCTCGCTAAAGGACGTGGTCATGGAGATGCTGGAAAAGGAGCTGGGAGCCAAACCGCTAGAAGACCGCTAGAGCCGTTAGAATGGGGCGGCGATGCGCGTCGTAAAGCATGGGCGATGAGCCTTAGAAGCGTGCGCGTAACTACAAATCAGCACGTAAAGAGCACAATAGTTAGGAACATTAGTTATGACTCAGCCAGATATGAACGCAATTCTGCAGCAGGCACAGCAGATGCAGGCACAGCTGCAGGCAGCTCAGCAGGAGATCGTCGCTTCCACCATCGTCGGTGAGGCCGGCGGCGGTCTGGTCAAGGTGACTATGCAGGGCTCGGGCGAGGTCACGGACATCGCCATTGATCCGAAGGTCGTTGACCCGGAGGACGTCGACGGGCTGCAGGACCTGGTTCTCGCTGCTTTCCAGGACGCTACCGCTAAGGTGCAGTCGCTGGCGGAGCAGAAGATGGGCCCGCTGTCCCAGGGCTTCGACGGTCTCGGTGGCCTCGGTTTCTAAATTAGCGTTTCAGACCAGTATTTGTAGGTAATTATCATTGTTCGAAGGACCACTCCAAGATCTCATTGATGAGTTCTCGCGCCTGCCGGGCATCGGCCCGAAGTCAGCTCAGCGTATCGCTTTCTACCTGATGAAGGCGGAGCCGGAGGACATCGGCCGGCTCCAATCCGCGCTTGGTCGGGTGCGCGAGGGTGTGCAATTCTGCCGGGTCTGCGGCAATATTTCGGAAACCGACGTGTGCCAGTACTGCTCGGACACACGTCGCGACCGCGGTTTGGTGTGCGTCGTGGAAGAGGCGCGCGATATCCAGGCCATCGAGCGCACGGGGGAGTACAACGGTCGCTACCACGTGCTCGGCGGGGCGCTCGATCCGCTCGGCGGCATCGGTCCGAACGAGCTCAATATCCGCACGCTGCTGCAACGTATCGCAGGCGTGCTTGACGACGTCGACGAGACCCAACCCCCAGAAATCCACGAGGTCATCATCGCGACTGACCCCAACACCGAGGGCGAAGCAACCGCGACCTATTTGGCCCGGCTGCTGCGGGACTTCCCGGATCTCGAGGTCACTCGGTTGGCCTCCGGCATGCCGCTCGGTGGTGACTTGGAGTTCGTCGATGAACTCACCCTGTCCCGCGCGCTGACGGGCCGGCTGAAGGTCTAGGCTCGCCAACCGGCCGCGCGCGAAACTACAAAACTAGCGCTCGCTCTTCGGACGCGGCTTGGACAGGATGCGTTCTTCGCGCAGCTTATCCACAACCTCGAGGTCTAGCGGAGCCAGGCTCGACAGGTCCTGGTTGGTCGCGCGGGCCAGCAGCAGATCAGCCAGCTGCGGATTGC
The DNA here is from genome assembly GCF_001810555.1 of Corynebacterium sp. HMSC063G05. Classification (NCBI taxonomy): domain Bacteria; kingdom Bacillati; phylum Actinomycetota; class Actinomycetes; order Mycobacteriales; family Corynebacteriaceae; genus Corynebacterium; species Corynebacterium sp. HMSC063G05. Next base: position 8,252 of record NZ_KV801847.1, read on the forward strand.
GAGCCAACACAGGTCCGTGCAGGTAGGTACAGATAATCGAGCCCTGCACCGCGCCTTCGGCGCCACCGGTCGGTGTGAGTGCAGAAACGTCCACTCCCGGAGCAATCCCGGAGTCCGCCTGCTCCACTTCCGGGCCGGTATTGCCCACGCCCCGGACAACTCGACCAAGCGGCTTCGCATCGGCACCCAGGGTCGTGCGACCCATATGGTTTTCGAAGCCAGTCAGTGGGCTGGCGTCGACGTCGTCAAGCAAACCGTTCGTGGGATCGACGAGCGTGCAGATTTCGCCGATCGCGCGCGATTCCAGCGAATCGGTGGTGCAATCGACAAGGCCGAGACCTGCGACATCGCGTCCGCCCGCGCGGAAGGAATTGCCGAAAATCTGGAAGCCCGCGCAAATCGCGAGGATCTGCTTCCCGGCCTCGGCCGCCTTTTTGATGCCGCCGTCATTGATCAGATGCTCCACCGCGATGGTTTGTGCGACGTCCTCGCCGCCGCCGACGGTGTAAATATCCAGGTCGGTGGGGACGGCATCGCCCAGCTTGATGGGGACAATCTCGGCGTCAATCCCACGCATCCGCGCGCGTTGCCGCAGCACCAGCGCATTTCCATCATCGCCGTAGGTGCCCAGCACGTCCGGGAGGATCAGGCCGATAGACAGCTCGCTCATTTACTTTTCCTCCTGTGCTCGTTCGATGTCGCGCTTCAAATCGCGGAAGGCGGTGTAGTTCGCCAGCACCTCAACTCGGGTGACGCTTGACGACGACCCCCGCGCCTCACACGACCGGATCGCCTGCAGCGGATTTGCGACCAACCTCGCATCAATGCCCGCATACAGCAACCGCACCGCTAGGTCAGTTCCGCGTTCGCCCGCGGACAGCACATCCATGCCGTCGAAGTCCTCGAAGCGGACATCCCATAGCCAGGACAGGTCCTCGCCATCGGCGACGTGACCGTTGACCGCGATGACCACGGCATCCGCGGTGCGGTCGACCATGGACAGTGCCTCCTGCCAGCCGGCCGGGTTCTTGGCCAGCAGCATGCGCACGTGCTTCTCGGCGCCCTTGTCATCCCGCACAACCATGGTGGAGTAGCGACCCGCAACGTTGTCGACGGTCTCGGTGGCCCGGAGGGACTTCTCCAGGTCCGCGCCCATATCGACAGCACCCGCGATTGCCAAGGTGGCGTTGCCGCGGTTGGCATTGCCCGGCAGCGTGAGGTTCATCGGCAGGGTGTCGCCAGCAGGCGTGATGACACCCTCGGCAGTGATGCGGTAGTCCGGCTCTGGCCGCTTGAACTCCGAGCCGTCCGGGAGTGGCTTCACGGCGTACCAGTTGTGGCCGTCCTGGATGATGGGGCCGCCGGTGCGTGGGGAAGAGGTGGCATCGTTGGTCCAGCCACCGCCCGCGGAGACCCAAATAACCTTCTTGGCATCCCACGCAGCCGATGCGATGAGTGGGTCGTCGCAGTTGGCGATGACCGTCGCCTGCGGGTTAGCGTCCACCGCAGCGCGGAGTGTGGCCTCAATCTTGTTGATCTCGCCGACGCGGTCGAGCTGATCGCGGGAAAGGTTCAGCAGCACCAGGACCTGCGGTTTCAGATCCTCTGCGATGTGCGGGACGTGCAGCTCATCGACCTCCAGGACCAGGCTGTCCGCATCGGGAGTGGCGAGCAGCGCGGAGATAATACCCGCGTCCATGTTGTCGCCGCCCTCGTTGGTGGCCACGTTGTGGCCAGCGGCGCGCATGGCGGCCGCGAACATACGGGTGGTGGTGGACTTGCCGTTGGTGCCAGTGATGATCGCGGCCGGGCGTCCCTTGCCGAGGGAAGCCAGAATGCGCGGGTCAATCTTCTGCGCAATCAGGCCACCAATCATGCCACCCGCGCCGCGACCGGACTTCCGGGAGGCCCAGGTGGCGGCGTGAGCGGCGGCAGTCGCAAACCGAGCGCGCAGGCTCGGGGAGCTTGCGCGGTCGCGACTGTGGTCACTTACGTCGTTATGTGAAGTGCCTTCTTTCATAACTGTGTATTTTACTGTGAATGATTCGCAGAACGAATGCGCTGGGCAAAAGCCCTAGCCCTACTTCTCCATCTCTCCGACCAGTCGCAAGAATGCCTCATCGGAAACGATCGGAATGTCCTTCCGGTGGGCATGCATGGCCTTGCCCGTCAGTTGATCCGGTGTCACATCCGCAGGTCGGTTACACACCAGCACCGATGACTCTCGCGTGACCTTCTCCGAGTACGCCAGCCCAGCCCGCACGCCCGCCGCAATCAGCTCATCCGGGTCCAGCGACACCTCTGGCGCCACGACGAACTCCATGCCCGTCGCGAGCTTCCGCCCCGGCGTATAACGGCCGGGGTTCTCCACGGGGCGCGGCGCTTCCATCGCGTCGACACGCACTACCGAGCGCTGCAGGCCCACAATGTCCTCGCGCAGCTGGTCGGGCGTGTACATGTTCAGGGTTGTACCCTCGTCGAGCCCGCCCTGTGCGCGGAAGAGCGCAAGCGTGGTGGTGACGTCATCCAACGTCCGCACCCGCTCCGGCACCGAGATGCCGGCAATCGATGCCTCGGGTGAAGGCACATCGAGGCCGTAGGCGCGCGCGACGGCGCGCAGGCGAGCGTCGTCAAGCCGTTTGCCCTGGCGGCGCGCCGTTTCCAACGTATCGGCAATCCGTGCGGGCGCCGGAATTCTCGCGACGCGAGTGCGCGTACGACGACGCCCCCGCTTATTCCGCGCGGATCGCTCACGATTCGCTTGACGACGGGCCCTCTTGGCCTCGGCAACTATAAAACCCCAGACCAGCGGTGCATTATGAGCAACCAGCGTGCGCCCATCGAGCGCGTGCGCGAGCTTGGCCTGGATCACCCCGAACTTCGGGGCTCCCTCGAAGTCCGCGGGCTCGAGGCCGTGAAGGTGCGTCGGGCCGGGATCTTCTGTGGGATCGATGACGACATGCCAGGTGTCCACGATGTTGCCGCTGCCGTCGGCGGTAGACACTCCCAGGCTGACCAGCCGAGACGTCTTGGGATGGATGCCCGTGGCCTGGATAGACACGATTGCGTAAGGAGCTTCCTCAGCCGACGAGAACTGTTTGTGCTCGTCAGCAGCCTTTGTCGCAGCGGTCTCGGCTGTGGCCGGTGTGGTTGTGGCCGTTGTGGGTGTGCCAGCGGTACTCGCGCCGGTTGCGATTGCGCCGGTAGTAGCCGCGTCGGTGGTGGCTGCGTCCGTTGTGGTGGAAGCCGGTGCTGTTGGTGGTGTTTTCGCGCCCGCTGCCGACGCGCGTTGAGAACGGCGACGATTCCGCCGCCGCCTCTTCGTCTGAGAAGAGGTCCCAGTCGCTTTGCGCTCCTCGCGCGCCGATTCAGTCATGCCTCAAGACTAGCGGGTGCGCTCACCCGCGGAGAAAGTGACTAGGTTTATGACACTTTGAGCACGGTAGGTTCAGGCGGTGAATGCATCACCACTTT
>NZ_KV801848.1:0-8615 GCF_001810555.1 Corynebacterium sp. HMSC063G05
CGGGCCATTTTTGTCATAAACGTAGTCAGTAACTCGGATTGACCCACTGCCACCAGAAATGCAAAAATCCCACGCAGAAATTACTTTCCGCGTGGGAGAATCAAGGCTCACCCCATGAACACAACATGGGCCTTGAAAAGCCAAAAAAATCCGCGCGCCAAACCAGACAAAAGCCCAGTTCAACCTGGAAATGATTGACTTACAGAGGCTTCACATCCAGAGCCTGCGGACCCTTCTGGCCCTCACCAATCTCAAACTCGACTGCCTGGTTCTCTTCCAGCGTCTTGAAACCAGTGCCCTGGATCTCGGAGTAGTGAACGAACACGTCGTTGCCACCGTCAGCTGGGGCGATAAACCCGAAGCCCTTCTCCGAGTTGAACCACTTCACAGTACCCTGTGCCATTACAAAACTTCCCAACTTCAGGATTCGATAAAACAAGTATTCGCCACGCACATCCGGCCACACACGATGGGGTAAACACGGCCAAAGCACCCTTTCGCCTCGTGCGAGTTTTTGCTGGGTGCCCGTTGGCGGGCGATACACTCAAAAAGTCTGCCACGTTTGGGGCGCGAGCGCCGATTAGGAACAGCTTCTTGCCACCCCCGTAAACCCGTGTTCGGAGTCCGGAGAAACTGGGGTGTCGAATAGCGAGAATGTGGCTGGCAGGAAGCGTCGTCAAGCATATGAAGTGCGCGTTTACAGGAAAGGGTGGTGTCGGTGGAGTCGTTTGGGCGGGAGCTGCTGGGGCCGGTTATTCGTGCGCATCCGCGGGCGACAGTGACGCACATTGCGGACCTTCCTGCGCGCGCTGGCGTGACTGCGCCTTGGCCTGAGTGGGTGCCAAGTTGGCTGAGAGAAGTGCTGGTAGATCGCGGAATTGAGAACCTGTGGACTCATCAGGCGATAACCGCGAACCTCGCCCGCGAGGGCGTGCACTGCGTCGTCGCGACGGGCACGGCGTCGGGTAAATCGCTCGGCTACCTGCTGCCCGTGCTCACAGAACTGTCCGCCACCCCCGCGGCCACCGCGCTGTACCTCTCCCCGACCAAGGCGCTGGGCGCCGATCAGCTGGACACTGCACGCGCGATGGCACCGGCGTCACTGAGTTCGCTGATTTCGCTTTACGACGGCGACACCCCACAAGACGCCCGGCGCGCCATCCGCGACCACGCCCGTTGGGTGTTTACCAACCCCGATATGCTGCATGTTTCGGTGCTCGGCAACCATGTTCGGTGGACGCGGATGCTGCGCAACCTGCGCTATATCGTCGTCGACGAATGCCATGCCTATCGAGGCGTGTTCGGCGCCAACGTCTCTCAGATTCTGCGTCGCCTCCTGCGGCTATCCCGCGAGTACGGCGCCTCGCCGACCGTGATTTTTGCCTCTGCGACGACCAACGACCCCGCTGACCAGGCTCGTCGCCTCATCGGCGAGCCTGTCGAGGCCATCACCGAAGACGGCGCCCCGGTCGGCGAGCGAACTATCGCCCTGTGGGAACCCGGCCTGCTCCCCGACCTCCAAGGCGAGAACGGCGCACCCGTGCGCCGCCCCGCCCCGACCGAGGCCGCGGATATCATGGCCGACCTGCTTGTCGAGGGCGCCCGCACCCTGACCTTCACCCGTTCGCGAAGCAGTGCTGAGAAGGTAGCGCTCGGCGTGCGCGAGCGCCTGGAGAAGCGTCGCCGCAGCGATATCGCTGAGCGCATCGAATCTTACCGCGCCGGCTACCTAGCCGAAGAACGCCGCGACATCGAGCGCATGCTCGATGATGGCACTCTGCTAGGTGTGGCCACCACCAATGCATTGGAGCTGGGCATTGACGTCGGCGGCCTCGACGCGGTGGTACAGGCCGGTTTCCCGGGCACGGTCGCTTCGTTCTGGCAGCAGGCCGGCCGCGCGGGCCGTCGTGGCCAGGGAGCGCTGGTGGTGTTGGTGGCTCGCGATGACCCCATGGACACTTACTTGGTCCACAACCCGTCCGCACTGCTGGGCAGGCCGGTGGAAAAGACCGTCTTCGATCCCCGCAACCCACATGTGGTGTGGTCACACCTCTACTGCGCGGCTGTGGAGAAACCCGTCACCACCAGCCAGCTTCAGACATGGGGAACCCTACCCGTAGCCGAAGACATGGTGTCCGCAGGCTGGTTGCGCAAGCGCACCTGGGAAGGACAAGAACCCGTCTACTACCCGACCGACCGCGATGAGGGACCGCGCATTGCCACTGCCCACGATGCCGTGAACGTCCGTGGCGGCGATGGTCAGGAAGTGGCTATCGTCGACCAGACCGATGGCCGACTGCTTGGCACCATCGATCTTGGCCGTGCGATGCAGCAGGTCCACGACGGTGCCGTCTACTTGCACCGCGGCGAGTCCTACCTTGTCGACCAGCTGGACTTCGACAGCCTCGTCGCCCTGGTCCACCCCGAGCAGCCACGCTATTCCACCAGCTCGCGCATGGACACCACCATCCGCATCCTCGATGTTGACGATATGCGCCACTACCAGGGCTTACAGGTCGCCTCCTGCCAGGTCGAGGTCTTTCACCAGGTCACCTCCTATCTTCGTCGCCTGGATACCGGCGAGATTCTCGACAGTGTTGAACTTGACTACCCTCCGCAGCGCTTGGTCACGCGCGCCGTGGCCTACACAATGCCCGAGTCCACCCTGCGCTCGTGGGGTGTGGGCTCCGACATCGCGCCGGGGGCTCTCCACGCGGCGGAACACGCAGCTATCGGCATGCTGCCGCTGATTGCCACCTGCGACCGCTGGGACATCGGCGGTGTTTCCACGGTCATGCACGCCGATACCCAGCAGCCCACCGTTTTTGTTTACGACGGGCACCCTGGTGGTGCGGGCTTTGCTGATCGTGGCTACGAGGCCTTCGCTCGGTGGATTCGCGCGACCCGCGATGCCGTCGCCGCCTGCGAGTGCGAATCCGGCTGCCCATCGTGCATCCAGTCGCCCAAGTGCGGCAATGGCAACGATCCGTTGGACAAGGCCGGCGCAATCAAGGTGCTCAGTGGGGTGTCGCGCGCGCTTAACGACGGCCAGTAGCAGCATCCTCCACCGCTACCGGCCCTGCTCTGGACGTGGCTTTTCTCTCCTTTCGTTGGACGCTGACCTGCACATCCTCCCCATCAATCTCACAGGTCACAAGGCGTGCGTGGTTAGCTTTTGCGATTGACCCCGCAGCTTTGCAGGCGTCGTCGCTCTCTTGCGCAGCCACGGCGCCGGCCACCGCGGCCAGGTCCGCTGCTACCGCTGCCTGCCGAACCTGCACCACCCTCACCCCGGCCGTAACTCCGACCAAAGTCAGAACGACGAAAGCGGCGATGAACAGTGCGGCTGCGACTGTGGTGGAACCTTCTTCTTCGCGGAGAAGGCGGGCTGTCACGTTTCTCATGACGATGCCGCTCTCTCCCGCAGTGCAACCGCGCGTGCTTCCAGCGAAAATGGCCCCGCTGAGCGCCGAATGGTCACGCGCACGGTACCGGAGGTTTCCGATATCGCGACCTGCCCATCCGCGTCGGCGCGGAGCTCGGCTACTGTCTCCGCATCGCCCCGTGCCTCAGCCCGTGCGATGGCTCCGGCTGCGTCGGTAAGCCCTAGGTACATTGCGATGGTGACCAGCCCGGACAGAGCCGTGGCCATGACCGTGACCAGTGCCGCGAGACCGAAAGCGGTTTCTACCGTGGTTTGGCCTTCGTCGCCGACGCACAGGCGATGAAGCGTAGAGCGGATGCGGCTAGACATCGGTGTTGAGCGCCCTTTCGATGATGTCGGTGAGCGCCTGGGTGATATCGCCGCCGGTCACGACGGTGTAGAGCAGGGCTCCGAAGGCGGCGGCCGCAATAGTTCCGAGAGCATATTCCACGGTTGACATGCCGTTTTCCTCAGTTGCCAGAGCGTGCAGACGCTTGTGCAAATACGAGCGCAGCTGGGACTGCGCAGCGGTCAGCGGATTGGTTGGACGGTTGGAGTTTTGAGTGGTCATGAGTGTTTCCCCCCTATGTGGATGTCGAGTGACAGGACAGTTGTGAGGTGTGATGTGCATTGACGCGCGTTGACGTGCGTTGACGCATCTTGGATTACGGCGCGGCAGGCGGACCACGCGCACAACCGAAGCCACAGCTGAGAGCGCAACCAGCACTGCATCCGGCGCGTGCCAGCGCGCGAGGCTGGGCGCAGAAGTGTCCACGCTTCATGACGGCATCAGTCCTGCAAACATTTCGTCGGCAAGCCCAGCGATGGTGGGCACCAAACCCAGCACCACAAACGCGGGTAGAAAGCACAACGCCAGAGGCCCGGCAATGAGGACACCAGCCTTTTCGGCGACGGCTTGCGCCGCATCGTGCGCTTGACTGCGGTACGTGGCAGCGGTGTCCTCCAACGCCTGCGCCAGAACGGTGCCGGATTCGCTTGCTCGGCGCCCAGCCGTCGCCAGGGGCACGAGCGCGGGTGTGGCAGCAAGGCTGTCCCAAGCGGAGTGCGCGCCCACGGACAACCTGGCGGAACACTGTCGAAGTGGCTCGGCCAGCTCAGGGTTTGCACCATCGGCAGCTGCTGCCATGGCCTGCGACAACGGCATACCGGAGCTCAAACAAGCACCAATGATGTCGAGGGCCGCTGCGGCATCGAGCAGCACAGCCGGGCTGATGCGCTCACCGCCAATGACAGTTCGCACACGTTCCCGCACCTGTGCGGCAATCTGCGCCACCCGATTGGTCACCTGTCGGCGTACGCTTCCTCGCGTGCGAGCATCCGACTCGGCTACCAATTCGGGCAGTCGGCTGCGGACGGGATTGAACGTCGGCAAGCAGAGGTAGACGGCGATGAGAAGTGCGGCGGCAATCATTGTCCGGCCTCCGCACGATCGATGATGGCGACCGCCCATTCGATGCCCGCGCACACCAGCCCGACACCGATGACCAGCACAATTCCTCCGATGCCGCGACTGAGGAACTCGAATGGGGACGCTCCGAAAGCTTGCCCCATGACCAAACCGAACACCGGCAGTGATGCCAAGATGGCGATCGTCATGCGTGGCCCCGCCAGCGCGGCAGACGTCTGTGAGCGATGCGCCTGACGAGCCTGCAGATCACCCCGCGCGCAGTCCAGCAACCCAGCCAAACTCAGACCGTGTTGCTGCGCCACCGTCCACATACGCCCAATCCGGCGCAGTTGCTCCGAAGATTCTTCGCCCTCCCACGGGTCGGCGAAGTGCGCGCGATGCGCCGCGTGCGCGAGATGATCAGCCAACACAGTCTCATCCTCTGACCTGCGCAATTCCGCTGCTGCCGCGTTGAGCGCTCGTGAAGCCGCCGCTCCTACGCGTAACTGCGCGGTCAAGGTCTCCAGCGCTACCGCAGCGCTGTCCGCTTCCCGACGTTCACAGCGCCTCTCCCCCACAGCGCGCACTACTGCCGCTGCGGTGCGGCCCAGCAACAGCCCGGCTACAACGCCTGGAATCCCGGCGAGCCACAGCAACACGAGCGCCGGGCCTGCAGCGATGAGGATTGATAGCCCTGCAGTTCGATTCGCACTGCCAGTGCTTGCTGCACGCGACCCCGTGGAACCAGCACCAAGTCCAACCATGCGCTGCAACCACTTCAGCCCGCCGGACACCTCGCGGGCACGGCCTGCCAGTGCTCGCGAGCGCACCGCCGCCGAGCTGTCCGGCCAGATAGCGACTGCTGCAGCCGCTCCCCCAATGAGCATCGCCACGCTAAACCCTTCCCCCATAGCTGTTAATCTCCCCGTCTAATCCCCTGACTTTTCCTCTAGTCATTCCATCGGGTATTCCACCGGTTATTCCCCGCCGACCAGCAACTTCTGCAACGCTTCCCAACCCGGCCCAGGCCCATCCCGAGCAGTCCAGACCTCCACCACCTCCGGTGGGTTACCGCGTAGCAGCCCGATCTGTGCCAGCCTGCGAACATCAGCGCGTTCGACCACCAACACCACCTGCACCGCCGAGACCAACTGCGCATGCAGCCCGGCGCGACCAAGGCCACCGATCAGCCCCAGGGCCTCAAAGCGCGCGACGACATCCCCGATGCGGTTGGCGTGAATTGTCCCCGCCCCACCGCGATGCCCCGTATTCAACGCTGCCAGCAGATCCACCACTTCGGCGCCGCGAATCTCACCGACGACAATGCGATCGGGACGCATGCGCAACGCCTGCTTCAGCAACTCCTGCTGTCCAATCGCACCGGCGCCCTCCAGGTTGGCGACCCTGGTCACCAGCTTCACCACATGCGGATGCTGAGGCTGCAGCTCCGGAGTGTCCTCGATACACACAATGCGCTGGTCAGGATTAACTTCTGAGAGCATCGCCGCCAATAGCGTGGTCTTTCCCGCACCCGTGCCTCCGGCAACAATAAATGACAGCTGTCCCGCCACAATTCCCCGGAGCACCGGCAGAATCTCCGGCGGAAATAGCCCGACATCGCATAGCTCCGCAAGTCCGCGACGAGCCGGACGCAACACCCGCAGGCTAATCTGAGTGCCGGTCGCCGACGGTGGTGAAAGCACCGCATGAACTCGCACACCACAGCCGCCGACACCACCAGGAATATGGCCGTCGGCCCAGGGTTGCGCGTCGTCAAGCCTTCGTCCACACCGCGACGCGAGCCGCACCGCATACGCGCGCACCTCACCCTCGTCCGCGAAGGAAATCTCGGCGCGCTCCAGTCCGTTGCCGGCGTCGACCCAGACCTCGCCCGGCGCGGTGACCAGCACATCGCTGACACCCGGGCGTCGCAACAGCGCATCGAGCACACCCGCGCCCACCGTTTCCTCGCGAATCGTGCGCAGAATCTCCAGCACCTTCACATCGGAGACAACCCCCGAGGTCTCTGCGCGAATTATGTCGGCGACCTCGCTATGCGATGCCACCCCAGGCCGCTCCGCAAGCGCCGTCCGCACCGCCGCCAACAGCCTGACGTCATCCATCGCCACCACCGCCGACAAGGGCAAACATCGCTTCCAATCCCCGCGTCAGCTTGCCGACGGCCCCAGCGAGCCCGCCCACATCTATCTCGTGAGCTACCTTCTTGCAGTACTCAATCTCACCAACAATGGGCAGGTCGAGAGCGTATTCCACCTCTTCGACACTGATATCGCGGTACTGCTGGTACCTCACTGCAAGATTTGGGGTGAACCCCGCTTGTGCACAGATGCTCGCCAAGGGGCCAGCGGCTGCGATAGCTCGAACGGAGGTGGGCAGGACTATGACGGTGTCATCGGCAAGCGCGCCGAGAGTGGTGACGTACTCCACCTGCTTCGGGCAGTCCACGATGACCGTAATTCCGGCATGAATAAGGCAACTAATGGTGCTGGCAATGTGCCGGACATCGTCGGGCCTGTCGATTCTGTCGGTTCTGTCGGCGCTGTCGAATGTGTTGTTCGCAGAGGCGTGGTTGTAAGTCGTCTCGGGCGTGCGACTGCGAGTCCACGTCAACACTTTCAGAGCGGGTGATCGCGGGCAGGATGGCAGTGCTTCGTAGAGTGCCGCTCCGTCGAGACGACCATCAGCAGCCGAGAAGTCCTGCCACCTCAGTCCCGGTTCCGTTTCCATCCCGAGCACCAGATCAATGCCTCCTGCCAGTGCGTCCGCGTCCACCAAACAGATGGGCCTTTCACGGGAAAGAACCAATGCACTTGCTGCCGCCGCGATGGAAGCACCGGCACCGCCGACCGCAGGAACCAACATCAGGCACGTTGCCGTGGCATCGGTTGTAGTTGCCGGCACGTTCGGTACGGGTTCTGTACCTGGCGCTGTAATCACGTCGGTGCTTGCAGGTAACGCTGGGTTCTGATGGTGGTTCAGGAGGCTCGAGCCGTTTTGGTGATCGGTGGGATTCGGAGCATCCGGGCGTACGTCGCCACGGCCGAGCAGCTCGACAATATCGACGTTATCCGCGGGCAAACTGGCGCTGTAAACAGGCGCTAAAACCTTCGCTACCTGCACATCTTCCGCCTCAGTATCACTGCGGACCAGGAAGATCGCTCCCTCACTATGAGGCCGTCCGGTCAATCTTCGGGCTGCCGGTGCATCGACGAACACCGCTGGTGCCCGACGCCACAGGGCCGATGACACTCCCGCTCCTGTCGATACTGATGATGGGGAAGGCTCTGGGGCTGATGATGATAGTGATGCTGGCGGCGAAGCAAATGTTTGTGCGGCCACTGACGCTGCAGCCACAGGTGGCACGGTCTCCTGCACACAGTCACGACCGGTAGCAGCGACTATGAGCGCAACCTCTTCACGCAGCGCTTCATCATCGACGGCGTTGACTACTGGATTTGTTGGAGCCTCGGTTCGCTGAGCCATGGACAGTTTCTTGATCGCCATGGCCATAGCGTGCACTACAGGGCGGATTCAATGATGCCCACAAGGGGCCAAAACCTCGCTGTCTGTGGATAATTTTCAGACTGTGGATAACTGCAGAACGCCACGTCGCCTTTGCCTTATGCCACTGCGTGGCATGACTACTGCGCGGCCTGGCCAATGCAAGTTAGTGACTGCGTTTATGACAAAAATGGCACGAAAAATGGCTTGAAAGTGTCATAAACTCAGGGTTAAGTAGCAAAAAGTGTGTCCGCTCGGCGT
>NZ_KV801849.1:0-287619 GCF_001810555.1 Corynebacterium sp. HMSC063G05
CACACACCCCACCCAAAGACACAAAACCCCAGGTCGACAGACGTGAATCAACGTCCCATCTGTTCAAAAGAGTTGTTAACCAGAAGCTGCCAGTCCGCTCCTTTGATGAAACCCAAGAAGAGCTACAGCTACTGTCCACGAAGTCTTCGGTGATAATCCTCGAAGGCTTCTCTGGAAGAATGTATTCGCTCCTTTCGCTGACTGTCCGTGGTTTTCCTGACAATGACTTCACGGTCGTAAAAATTCCGCTGGAATTCATCCTCCAGTCCGACCATGTCGGAAAGGCCACCGATGAAGGCATCATATTCACGGATAACGATTTCGTTTTGCCTATCTTCAACGGTGTAGAACACATTTGGGTTTTCAACCGTCAATCGGCCTGGCGTGCTCTGCGGGCTCACCCGCCGAGAAGCAACCTCACCCTGAAAATCGTGGGCTTGTTCGGAGCCCGTTTCTGACGCACGCTGAGACTTCTTCGAGAAACGCGCGATAATCCGACCCATCAACGAGCCTCCCCGTCCAGCACGGTTTTCATGTCTTGGACTCATCGCTACCACCTTTGCTTCGGCTTCTACGCTCCCTTTAAAACAACTAAGGCTCCAAGCTGACCAGGAGCAGATGATTCTGAAATCATCAATCCCCTAGCCTGCCCGGAGCCCTAGCCCAGCTACCTAAAAGGAATCAAGCTGCATAAACACCAATTAATCGAGAGATTAGCAGCGCGCCTACACAAAGACCAACCAGCACCTACACGAACTTCACACCAGCGAAGTTCTTCTTACCGCGGCGCAGCACGATCCACTTGCCGTGCAGCAGGTCCTCGGCAGCTGGCTCCCACGCTTCGTCCTCGATGCGCTGGTTATTAGCGTACGCGCCACCTTCCTTAATGGTGCGGCGTGCCTCGCCCTTCGACTTGGCAAGACCCGCAGCGACGAGAAGGTCGACAACAGTACGCGGCTCGCCCTCAGCAATCTCCGCAACCTCAGTCTCCGAGACGGCGCCCGCCAGGGTGGCCTCGTCCAGCTCGGTCAGCTCAGCGCGGCCAAACAGGGCCTGCGCTGCCAGCTCAACAGCCTTGGTGGCCTCTTCGCCGTGGACCAGGTTGGTCATCTCCTGCGCCAGACGACGCTGCGCCTCACGCTTGAACGGACGCTCCGCAACAGCAACCTCGTACTCCGCGATTTCCTCCTGAGACAGGAAGGTGAACCAACGCAGGTAGTCAATAACAACCGAGTCACCAGCGTTGAGGAAGTACTGGTACCAGGAGTACGGCGAGGTCTTTTCAGCGTCCAGCCACAGCTTGCCGCCACCGGTAGACTTACCGAACTTCTGACCCTGCGCATCGGTCACCAGTGGCACGGTCAGGCCGTGCACCTTGGCGCCGTCGATACGCCTGTTCAAATCGACACCAGAGACGATGTTGCCCCACTGATCACCGCCGCCAATCTGCAGCACGCAATCGTAGTTGCGGCGCAGCTGCACGTAGTCGTTGGACTGCAGCAGCATGTAGGAAAACTCGGTGTAGGAGATACCGTCAGACTCGAGGCGACGCTTCACGGTGTCGCGGTCGAGCATGGTGTTGAGGGAGAAGTTCTTGCCGACATCGCGAAGGAAGTCAATGACGGACATGTTCATAGTCCAGTCCGCATTATTGACCATTGTCGCCGGGGCATCGCCCTCAAAGTCAATAAAACGACGCAGCTGGCCCTTGATGGCCTCCAGGTTGTGCTCAATGGCGTCTTGGCTGAGCATCGAACGCTCACCGACATCACGCGGATCGCCGATGAAGCCCGTAGCACCGCCTGCCAGTGCAATTGGGTGGTGACCGGCCAGCTGGAAACGACGCAACATAATCATCGGAACCAGGTGGCCCGCGTGCAGCGAATCGCCCGTTGGGTCAAAACCGCAATACAGAGTAATGGGGCTTTCGCACGCCTCGCGCAGCGCGTCAACATCGGTGGACTGATTAATCAGGCCACGCCACTGTAGTTCGTCGATAATGTTCTGTTCAGTCACGTCCCCTATCGTAACGTCTCGCTTGCCGACGTTCACCGCGAGGGTGACCTAGAACTCCTCAACGGCCTTCTTGTGGCGACGATAGGCTGAGACGGAATCGTCCGGAAGCCACAGCCGCCACGGCCGATTCGCCGCTCGCCGAACGCCCACACGCGGGCCTGCGTGGACATCTTTATCCGGGTTGATGCTCTCTGGCTGCGCCACGAACACGCGTGACGACGGATCCAGCGCATCTGCCCCATAGTCATTTAAGTCAAGGCCAAGCGCCTGACCAACATTGCCCGGACCACGTCCGAGACCCGCAACTGCTGGCTTTTCACCGCGGCGACGGCGCACCGCATCCAGGCCCTGCTCAATGCGTACGGAACGGACCAATACTCCCCCGCCCGTGCCGTCCGTAGCGCTGGTGATATTGGCACAAAAGTGGATGCCGTAGGAGCGGTAGATATACCAATGTCCCGCCGGGCCAAACATGGCGCGATTGCGTGCGGTTGGCCCCATGAAGCAGTGCGCGGCCGGGTCGGGATAGCGCTGGTCAACTGGGCCACCATAGGCCTCGACCTCCGTGATGGTGGCGATAACATGCTCAGCGGGGATGACAATTACGCGGCCGAGCAGTGTCTTCGCAGCCTCAATGGGAGCTCCCGACAGCACAGTGCGGTCGAGGGCGCTGTAGCCGTCGGGAAGCGGGAAAGGCAATTACTTGTCCCAGGCGATAGCTTCGTCGGAAAGCATGACCGGAATGCCTTCGTCGATGCGGTAGGCGATCTTCAGGCGAGGATTGACCAGCACCTGCTCATCTTCGAGGTATTCAAGCGGCCCCTTGTCACGCGGGCAAGCGAGGATATCAAGGAGTTTCGGATCAAGGCTCATAGTCCACTACCTTACCGAACTGAATTGCCAGGGTGTCACGCTGACCTTCCAAAGCAATCAGGTTGTCCTGACCGATTGCATCCTGGATCTTCTGAACCGCGGAATGCAGCAGGTCGATGGATTCCCGAGCCGGATTCTCGGCTTTGTGACGCAGACGCTCCGGGACCGCGAGGTAGGAGTTGACTGTCTGCGGCAAGTACTCCTGGATAATGCCGCCGATGACCACCTTCTGCTCGGGATAATCTTTGAGATACTTCCACTCGCTCAGGACGGATTCCAGCGTCGCACCCAGGTCATTTGCGGCGTTGCCAAGAGCTTCGCCAGGCTGGGCATCGAAAAGCCTGCCCAATGTCCGGTGAAGATTCCTACGCAGCTCAGATGGATTGAGCGGGCGACGCTGTGGGATCTCAGGCTTCGGCGCCGAACTAACGGACTTCTGAGCCCCTTTGCTCTGCCTCGGCAACAAAGCAACCGACGCGCCCCAGGCGGCAATCGCAACAACCGGCCACAGGAAACCAAGCCCCACGGTCAGGTGCAGCAGCACGACGGCGATGGCAAGGATGAGCCCGACAATGTTGGCGGGACTGTTGAGAAAGCCACCGCCAGAGGAAGTTCCGGAGGATTTACTGGTAGCCACGAATCTCCTTGAACACATCAGCAAGCTCGGTCTCACGGGATTCAAAGACCTTACCACCAGTCAGGTTCGCAAGTTCCTGCATTTCTCCCGGATCCGCCTCTCCATAGCGGATGACGAATACCGGCGGCAGATTCCCGCCCTTGGACTGGTAGAAATCACGGAATTCCGCAAAGCTCTTGCCCGACGTCACCTGACCATCGGTCAACACCACGATAGACGGGATGGAGTTCTTATCCGAGCTGCCGAGAAGGTCGAAGGCCTGAATCAGTGCGTCGTAAAGCGCCGTCTCGCCCTCTGCGTACAGACCATCGACGGCGGCGGTGAGCTGCGCGCGCGATTCCGGGCCGTCAATTGTCGTGGTCGTGGGCTCGCCGACGCTCGTACTGAACGGCAGGATCGTCGCGATCTCACGGTTTCGCAATCCCACGCTTCCCGTTTCGGTGCGTGCACTGCCGTCGACGATTGCGCGCATTGTCGCCTGTAGATCAGCGATGCGCTCCCCGAACATTGAACCGGAAGTGTCGAGAACAAAGACCGACTCTCCGGGCACGCGCAGGTCATTGTCGTACGCCTCGATGAGACGATCCGTGACTGCGCGATCACCCGGGAACGGCAGCTCGATAATGACGCTGTTGGTCATGCTTTCCGGCAGGTTGGCGTCATCGGAGACCGGGCGAAGGAAGTGGTCGGCGAGAACCTGCGAGTTCGCTTCCAGCCACTGCCCGAGTGCCTCCGTCTGCCGCGCGGCAAGGTCGTTAGCCGGCTGAGCTAGTGGCGTCAGCGGGTAATCCGCACTGATGACACCGTCGCTCGGAACAACAACTTCCAGGTCAGCGCCCTCTTTATTCATCTGCTGCAACACAGCTTCATAGTTGATGAGCGCGTCGACGGAGTCCGGCTCATCCAGGAACTTGTCGCGCAGCCACCCCGACGAACCCGAGGTCATCTTCTGCCCCTCGAAGAACTTCTGCAGTTCAGGCGTGGTGCGGTTGATATCCCCCGTAGTCAGCGCCGATCCGGTGTCGGCGAACGCGGTCGCAACCGACACCACACCGGAAAAGCCCGAGTTCGATTCCGCGGGGTTGGTCATGCCGTAGGCCAATTTGCCTGACGACGCAGCCTCCGCGATCTCAGCCCACGTCGGCTGCTTGGTATCCCAACCGAGCTCCCGAGCCTTCGCCGAATGGATACCGAACGCTACGGGTGAGGTGGCGACTTTCTTGGCTTCGCCCAGCTTGTCAGCCCCACCGAGCAGATCAACGTACCGGTTGGTAGCAAACCAAGTGGCGTCAAATTGGTTGTCGAATTCGCCTGAGACAAGCGCGTGGCTGTTCTTCACGGTGCCGTCGAGAAGCTCAAGGTTAATAGTAAAACCGAGGTCGTCGGAGGCCTTTTGCATCAGTGGCTGGAGCTCTGCAAGCTCCGTGGCCCCGGCGATGCGCATAGTCGAGCCCTTGAGGTCAGAATCGACGTCGACTTTGTTGGTCTTCTCCCCGTCGGAGCCCAGCGGCAGGTTCAGGCCACCGTCGGAGCAGGCCGCGGCAGCGAAGATGCCGAGCACACCGACGAGGCCAAGAAGCATTTTGCGGAGGGCAGTTAGTGCCTTATCCATGTTCATTCGGCTTTACCCCTCTTCTGTTTCCGGCCTCGGTGGGCTCTGGTATCCACGGGACACACCCTCAATAAGCTGCTCGAGGATGTCGAAACTCGGCGGATCAATGGAGTCCACAAAATCGGTGGAGACCTCCTGGCCCGTCTTCAACTGCGTCTGGAATTCCTCCATCGCCTCAGGCTGGCTGGAGCGGTAACCGTGCTTGGCCGCCAGCTTCTGAAGCTCAGGGTCTTCGGCGAGGAGCCGTGCGACCGCAGCTCCATTGTCGTTAAAACCCAGCGCCACGTGAGTACTCAGAATCGTCGGCGATGGATACGCCAGGCGCATTTCCGACTTCAACCGGCTGTTCGGGGCACTGTTCTCCCCCAGGAACTGCGACTCGTAAACCATCACCATTGGCTTCGAACCGACACCCTGCGAGAGGTAGTCCGAAAATGGACCAGCCGACGAGGATTCCGTGTACCCCTGGCCGGTGAACAGAGGGGTGAGCTCCGGCAAGACCGCATTGACCTGCCCATTGTCAGACACAATCCGGCCTTCATTGGTAATCCAAGACATGAGCGACAAGTACATTGCGGCCGAGTTCGACGAACGAATGTCCGTTGTGGACATCTGCACCGTGCGCGGCGACGGATAATCGCTCTCCGCGAAGTCACGCCAGCGGACATTGTCGTGCTGCATCGTGGCCAGCGCTGCCATATCTACCTGCCACGTAGTGCCCTGTTGGCGAGCAACATTTTCCCGCGCCAATGCCTGCAAGATGTTGTCGAAAGTAGCGATCGCCATCGGTGTGTAGAAGACGTCGTACCGCTCAGCGCCGCTCATTTTCTCGGCAATTTTCTCCGCTGCCGGTGCCGACGACGGGAATGCCAAGTCGAAGGAATCCAGATCCACATCCGTGGCCATCCGACGCGAACCCGCCGTCTTTACTTCCACCACATAGCCGTGAGAGGCAAGAGCCTTCTGGACCTCTTTGTCTTCGAAGAAGGGCTTTTTCTCAGAGCCAACAATCGCCTTGACGACGGTCTTTTCACCACCGAAGAAATCACGGTTTCCTCCGGAGCTGCCACCAGAAAAACCTGGAATACTACCGCCGCGACCGACATAGACTGCAACAGCCGCGATGACAATCAAAATGACTGCAAGAATTGCCCCCGGGCCCATGCACCCTTTCTTGCTACCACTCTGATTTTTATTTTTATCTCGTGAGCTGCGATTTCCACCGCTCGACCGCGTACTTTCCGCCATGAAATTATGGTAAGAGACCCGGCCAAACCTGGCAACAGATATAGAAATAATCAGTAATCTGCGTCACTTCGGGGGGGGGGCACCCTGGCATTACAAGGTTACTGGTGGCGTCGGATCGATCCGAGTTACTGACTGCGTTTATGACTGGCGGCGGCGGGTCGAGCCGAGTTACTGACTACGTTTATGACAAAAATGGCCCGAAAAATGGCCTGAAAGTGTCATAAACTTACACAGTTTCACATTTGCAGCCCGTATTCGCACGTGGAGCCCGTAATTTTTCGGGTGGCCAGTTATCGGGTTGATAGTTACCGGGTCATCAGTTGTCGGGTTGCTGGTTTTTCTCCTCCCCCCCCCCGGGCTGTAAAAAATCGGCGTGCGGTCGATTGACCGCACACCGATTAATTAGCTGCGTTAGCTGGGCTAGCAGGTTTGCTAGCTCTAGCAGCTTTAGCCGCGAACCGGCTTTTCAGCCCACTGCTTCAGCTCGGTATTCTTCTCGTCAACGCGAGCGAGCTGCTCTGCAACACGGACACCCGCGGTGCCGCCGCGAGTATCGCGGGAAGCGACAGCACCGTCAATAGTCAGCACTTCACGGACCTTCGGAGTCAGTGCCGGGTGGATACCGGCGAGGTCCTCGTCGGAAAGCTCGTCCAGACCGATACCGCCCTTGGACTCTGCGATGCGGACACACTGGCCGGATGCCTCGTGAGCGTCGCGGAACGGTACGCCCTCGCGGACCAGCCACTCAGCCAAGTCCGTGGCCAGGGTGTAGCCCGCCGGAGCGAGCTCGCGCAGACGGTCTTCGTGGAAGGTCAGCGTTGCCACCAGGCCGGTCAGGGCCGGCAGCAGCAAGGTTAGCTGCTCAACCGAGTCCACCAAAGGCTCCTTGTCCTCCTGGAGGTCACGGTTGTAGGCCAGCGGCTGCGCTTTCAGCGTGGCCATAAGACCAGCGAGGTTACCGATCAGGCGACCGGTCTTACCGCGGGTCAGCTCTGCCACGTCCGGGTTCTTCTTCTGCGGCATGATGGAGGATCCAGTCGACCAGGCATCAGCCAGAGTGACGTAGCCGTACTCCGGGGTGGCCCAGTAGATGATTTCCTCTGCCAGGCGAGACATGTCCACAGCAATCTGGGCGAAGACAAAAGCCGCCTCAGAGGCGAAGTCACGCGAAGAAGTGCCGTCAATGGAGTTGTCCGTGGCAGAGTCGAAGCCGAGCTCCTCCGCGATGGCCTCCGGATCCAGGTGCAGCGAAGATCCCGCGAGCGCACCGGAACCGTACGGGGACACAGCCAGTCGACGGTCGAGATCGCGGATGCGGTCCAGATCGCGCAGCAGCGGATGCGCGTGAGCCAGCAACTGGTGGGCCAGCAATACCGGCTGCGCTGCCTGGGAGTGGGTCTTGCCCGGCATGATGGCATCCGGATGTGCCTTGGACTGAGCCACCAGGGCGGCAACCAGGTCAGTGACATCCAGTGCAACGCCGCGCACGGCATCGCGCAGCCACATGCGGAACAGAGTTGCCACCTGGTCATTGCGGGAACGACCAGCGCGCAGGCGACCGCCGACCTCCGGGCCGACGCGATCAATCAGACCGCGCTCCATGGCACCGTGGACGTCCTCATCTGTCGGCTCTGGACCAAATTCGCCGGAGGCAACGTCGCGACCGAGCTGATCAAGGCCTTCGATCATGGTGTCAAAGTCGGCATCGCTGAGCAGCCCACGGGCATGCAGCACTCGGGCGTGGGCCTTGGACGCAAGAACGTCGTAAGGCGCGAGCACCCAGTCAAAATGGGTGGACTTGCTCAATGCGGCCATCGCCTCGGACGGGCCACCGGCAAAGCGGCCGCCCCACAGGGAGCCTTCGTTGGTACCGTGCTTTTCGACCATTGTCTTTTCCAATAGGCCTTTCGCTCTAGTCGCTCTGGAGAAGCTTTACAGTTTGAAGTCGCGCTTTGCGGCCATCTTCGAGGACAGGCCGTGCAGCTCGACAAAACCGCGAGCCAGGGTCTGGTCGAAGGTGTCGCCCTCGTCGTAGGTAGCCAGGTTGAAGTCGTACAGCGAGGTGTTCGAACGACGACCGTTGACGTTGCAGTGACCTGCGTGCATGACCATGCGGATGTCACCGGAAACGCCCTTCTGGGACTCCTCGATGAAGGCATCCAGCGCGCGCTTCAGCGGCGAGAACCACAGGCCGTCGTAGACCAGGTTGGCCCACTCGCCCTCGACCTGACGCTTGTAACGAGCCAGCTCACGCTCAACGGTGACGTCCTCGAGCGCTGCGTGTGCGGTCATGATGGCAATTGCGCCCGGAGCCTCGTAAATCTCGCGGGACTTAATGCCGACCAGGCGGTCTTCAACCATGTCCAGACGACCGATGCCCTGAGCACCAGCGCGGCGGTTCATCTCTTCGATGGCCTCAAGCACGGAAACCTTCTTGCCGTCGATGGCAGTCGGCTTACCGTCCTCGAAGGAGATGATGACCTCGTCCGGGGAGCTGAAGTTCAGGGTCGGATCCTCGGTGTACGCGTAGACATCCTTGGTTGGTGCGTTCCACAGGTCCTCCAGGTAGCCGGTCTCAATGGCGCGACCGAAGAGGTTCTGGTCAATGGAGAACGGAGAGGACTTGGACTGCTCAATTGGCAGACCCTTCTCCTCAGCGAAGGCAATAGCCTTGTCGCGGGTCCAAGCGAAGTCACGAGCCGGTGCAATAATCTTCAGATCCGGGGCGGTGTTGGCGAAACCAACCTCGAAACGGACCTGGTCATTGCCCTTACCGGTGCAGCCGTGTGCGACGTGAGTGCCACCGAACTCCTCTGCGGCCTTCGCCATGTGCTTAACAATCAGCGGGCGAGACAGTGCAGAAACCAGCGGGTACTGCTTCATGTAGAGACCATTGGCCTTAATGGTCGGCAGGCAGTACTCCTCGGCGAACTCGTCCTTAGCGTCGACAACGACAGCTTCGACAGCGCCGGCGTCCAGAGCGCGCTGACGCACGGACTCCATGTCCTCGCCGCCCTGTCCGACATCGATGGAAACTGCGACGACCTCGCCGTCGGTCATTTCCTTGAGGTACGGAATAGCAACGGTGGTGTCGAGGCCACCAGAGTAAGCAAGAATAACCCGGTTGGTCATAGGGTAAGCGCTCCTTTAATCGGTGCTTTAAAGCATTTCGTGGAATAGTTTACTGGTTCGTTCCGGCGGCTAGACGCTGGGCTAGGTCAGCGCCGGAAAGTGGTTCTCTAGCCAGGCACATTACGGTGTCATCTCCCGCAATTGTGCCAACGATTTCTTTGAGTCCCGCACGGTCAATCACACTGGCTAGATACTGTGCGGCTCCCGGTGGTGTACGCACAACCGCGATGGTGCCCGAATGATCAATGGAGACCAGCAGCTCGTCTAAAACGCGCCGCATCCTGGCCACTGCCCCGCTGGAGACAGCGAGTGCATCTTCGACGATGGAATACCGCGAACCGTTGGCTCCATCGCGAATCTTTCGGGCTCCCAGCTCATCGAGGTCTCTGGACAACGTCGCCTGCGCAATCTCAATGCCTTCGTCGGCAAGCAGCTCGACGAGCTGAACCTGACTGGACACGTGATGCTGCGCCAGCAGGTCAGCGATGCGCGTCTGCCTAGCTGTGCGAGAACCTGGTTGTGCTGCGGTCATGACCTTACTGCCTCTCCACCAGCCAGGTCAGCAACGCCTTCTGAGCGTGCATGCGGTTTTCCGCCTCGTCGAAGACTACCGACTGCGGGCCATCGATGACCTCGGCGGTAACTTCGTTGCCGCGGTATGCCGGCAGGCAGTGCAGGAAGATGGCATCCTCATTTGCCTTGGCCATCAGCTCAGCGTTGACCTGGTACGGCAGGAACGGAGTACGACGATCCAAGCCGTCGTTCTCCTGCCCCATGCTGACCCAGGTATCGGTGATGACAACGTCGGCACCGGCAATGGCCTCATCGACGTCCGCGGTCACGGACACGACCGCTCCGGTCTGTTCCGCGACCTTCTTGGCACGGTCGACGTAGACCTGCTCCGGCTGGAAGTCCTCCGGTGCACAGATGGTGACGTCCAGACCTGCGGTGGCGAAGCCCACAAGGTAGGAGTTGGCCATGTTGTTGGCACCATCGCCGAAGTACACAGCCTTCTTGCCACGCAGTCCCGTCTGGCCTTCCTCCGGGCACTTGTGCTCGATGATGGTCTGCAGGTCAGCGAGAATCTGGCACGGGTGGAACTCGTCGGAAAGCGCATTGACAATCGGCACCGTCGCGGTCTCAGACATGGCCTCCAGCCCTGACTGCGCGTAGGTGCGCCAGACAATTGCCGAGACAAAGCGGCTGAGCACAGCAGCGGTGTCCTGGTAGGTTTCGCCCTTGCCCATCTGCGAGTTACCGGTTTCGACCACAATCGCGTTGCCGCCCAGAGCTGCGATACCAGCGTCGAAGGAGAAACGGGTACGAGTCGACGTCTTGTCGAACAGCACCGCAACCGACTGTGGCCCCTCAAACGGACGTCGGGAGTACGGCGCTACCTTCAGCTCTGCAGCCAACTGCAGCACCTCAGCCTGCTCCTGTGGAGTCAGGTCATCATCGGCGAGAAAATGACGGAGCATCAGTTTCTAATTCCTTCCTTTGTTGGCGACAGCCTCAACGGCGTCGTTCAGGCAGGCATCAATCAACTCGACGGCGCGGTTGACTTCCTCATCGCTGAGGTTCAACGGCGGCACAATACGCAGCACATTCGCCTGCGGAGCGTTCAGAATGACACCACGTTCATAACCGGCGTTAACCGCTTCCTTCGCCAGGTTCTCGCGCAGCACCAGTCCAAGCATGAAGCCGCGACCACGCACGTGATCGACATGGCTTAACGACGCGAGCTTGCGAGCCAGGACCTTGCCCTTCTCGGTGACTCGATTGAGCAGCTTTTCTTCTTCCAGCGTCTCGATGACGGCCAGGCCGGCAGCGGCACAGACCGGATTGCCACCAAAGGTGGTGCCGTGCGCACCAGGAGTAAACAGTTCCGCTGCGCGGCCGTTGGCGATGACAGCACCCAGCGGCAGGCCGCCGCCGAGCCCCTTCGCCAGGGTCATAACATCCGGCACGATGCCATCGTGCTGGTGGGCAAACCACTGGCCGGTACGGCCGATGCCGGTCTGTACTTCGTCGACAATCATGAGAACGTCGAAGCGCTTGGTCAGTTCGCGGACGGCAGCGAGGTATCCCTCTGGCGGTGCGACCACACCGGTCTCACCCTGAATTGGTTCCAGAATCACCGCAGCGACACCCAACGGATCGGATTCGATGGTCTTGGTGAGGAAGTCAATGTCACCGTACGGCACGAACTCGACTCCACCCGGCATCGGTTCGAACGGGGTGCGCTTGTCGGGCTGACCGGTCATGGCAAGTGCGCCCATGGTACGGCCGTGGAACCCGTGGTGGGTAGCGATAATGCGATTGCGCCCCGTCAACCGCGCCAGCTTGAACGCGGCTTCATTGGCCTCAGTGCCGGAGTTGCAGAACATAACTCGGGTGTCATCAGTGTCCCAGCCAGTGAGCTCAATGAGCTTCTCGCCCAGTGCCAACGGTGGCTCAGAGGCGAAGATGTTGGACACGTGCCCCATCGTGGAAATCT
This sequence comes from Corynebacterium sp. HMSC063G05, assembly GCF_001810555.1. NCBI lineage: Bacteria > Bacillati > Actinomycetota > Actinomycetes > Mycobacteriales > Corynebacteriaceae > Corynebacterium > Corynebacterium sp. HMSC063G05. Next base: position 12,016 of record NZ_KV801849.1, read on the forward strand.
GCTTGGACACAGCTTCCACGATGGCCGGATGTGCGTGACCCAACGCGTTGACTGCAATACCGGCGAGCAGGTCCAGGTATTCCTTGCCCTCGGAATCCGTGACAATAGCGCCCTTACCCTGCACAAGCTCAATGCGCGGCGTGCCGTAATTGTTCATCATCGTGTGTTGCCACTGCTGCTTGAAGTCGCTCATGTCGTCTTTCGACCTGCCTAACATGTATGTCGGTAAATTCTTGTCCGTCTTTTCTGCCTTATCCGGGTTCTACCATTGTGCCGATACCGCCGGAAGTCATCAGCTCCAGCAGCACCGAGTGTGGCTGGCGGCCGTCGATAACGTGGGCCGCAGGCACTCCCTGATCCACTGCGTTCAGGCAGGACTCCATCTTCGGAATCATTCCGGAATCCAGCGTCGGGAGGATTTCTCGCAGATGCGAAGTGGAAATCCTTGACACCAGCGAATCACGGTTCGGCCAATCCGTGTAGAGACCCTCGACATTAGTCAGAATCACCAAACGGTTCGCGTTAATTGCCGATGCCAGTGCACCTGCTGCCGTGTCGGCGTTGATGTTGTAGACCTCTTTGCCATCAGCGGACGGCGCAATCGTAGAGACCACCGGAATACGTCCGGCATCAATCAGGTCCAATAGCGTTTCCGAGTGCACCTCGGTGATATTGCCGACCAGCCCGATATCTGTTTCCTTGCCGCCGACGTTTACCGTTCGTCGAGTACCAGTGAACAGGCCTCCGTCCTCACCAGAGGTACCCACTGCATAGGGGCCGTAGGCGTTGATGAGGTTCACCAGTTCGCGGCCGACCTGCCCGAAGAGCACCATGCGGACAATTTCCATGACCTCCGGAGTCGTGACACGGAAACCGCCTCGGAACTCTCCCTCCAGCCCCAGGCGCTTGAGCATCGACGAAATCTGAGGGCCGCCACCGTGGACAACCACCGGCTTCACCCCCACGGTGCGCAGAAAAACCATGTCCTGCGCGAAGGCCTTCTTCAGTTTCAGGTCGGTCATCGCGTTACCGCCGTACTTGACCACCACAATCTTGTCGCGGTGGTGCTGCAGCCACGGCAGTGCTTCCGCCAGCACATGTGCCCGCTGTTCGAAGGACAGCCCTTCGGTCAACTGGTGAACCATTGCAGAGTCTCCTCAAAACCTTTACGACGAATATGCCGAGTTGATGTGAACGTAGTCGTGGGAAAGGTCAGTCGTACGAATCGTGGCCTCTTCCGGATTACCAGTACCGAGGTCAACCTCCACGGCAATGTCCTTGCCGGAGAGATCCACTTCACGAGCATCAGGCGTGCCACCGGTACCGCGACAGACTACATGACCGTTGAAGGAAACAGTGATGTGCTCCGGATCCATATCCACCGGTGCAGTGCCGACAGCCGCCAGCACACGACCCCAGTTCGGGTCCGAACCGAACATCGCACACTTGAAGAGGTTGTCGCGGCCGATGATTCGAGCAGCTACCAGAGCATCTTCAGCACCACCGGTGCCACGCACGGTCACGGACACACGCTTGGTCACGCCTTCGGCGTCCGACTGCATCTGGCGCGCGATGGAATCACACACACTGAGCACTGCCTGGTCGAGCTCCTCCTGCGAGGGCTTCACACCAGAGGCACCGTTGGCCAAAATGATGACGGTGTCATTGGTGGATGTGGAGCCATCAATATCTAGGCGGTTAAACGTAACCTCGCTCGCCTTGGCAATAGCCTCGTGCGCCATTTCTGCGCTTACCGACGCATCCGTCGTAATCACACCGAGCATCGTGGCCATCGACGGGCTAATCATGCCAACACCCTTGCCCATAGCGCCGACAGTGAATCCGTCACCATGCGCAACGGCCTGCTTTGCCACCAAGTCAGTGGTCAAGATGGCTTCTGCTGCAGCCGTACCTGCGGCGGCATCGCTGCCCAGATTCTCACAAAGCTTCGGCACACCTGCCAGAACAATGTCCATCGGCAGCCGGTCACCAATCAAGCCGGTGGAGCAGGTACCAATCTCGGTAACATCGACGCCGAGCTCATCTGCGACCTTCTGACAGACTTCGAGGGCGTCGGAAATACCCGGCTGACCATTGCAGGCGTTGGCATTGCCCGAGTTCAGCACCACAGCGGACAGCTTGCCGTCAGCGATGTGCTTCTTGGATACCGTCACCGGCGCAGCCTGGACACGGTTGGTAGTAAAGACAGCCGCAGCAGTCTTCTCCGGCCCCTGGTTTACGATGAGCGCCATGTCCGGGTTTCCGCTGACCTTGATGCCTGCAATGACACCACTGGCCACGAACCCCTGAGGTGCACATACGCCGCCTTCGTCACCAGCGACGTTGACGAGACCTTCTTTTTCTTCCTTCATCATGGGGCAACTCCTACCAATGGAAGTCCTGCAGTTTCATTCTGTCCAGTAACCAAATTCATGCACTGAACTGCGGCACCACCGGTGCCCTTTGTCAGATTGTCAATCGCCGAGGTCAGCACCAGACGCTTGGCGCGTTCATCTACCTCAACCTGAATCTGAACCAAGTTAGAGCCAATTACCGACTGCGTCTGCGGCTGCAGCCCTTCGGCCAACACCTGCACAAACGGCTCACCCTTGTAGAACTCGAGGTAGGCCTCCCGTGCGGTTGCCTCCGTCACCCCGTCGACAAGCGGAGCGGTGATGGTGGTGAGAATGCCGCGCGACGTCGGAGCGAGCACCGGCGTGAAGCTGACGGTGAGAGCCTCTGCGTACGGCTTGAGGTTTTGTAGGAACTCTGCGGTGTGGCGGTGCTTGCCCGCAGTGTTGTAGGCGCGGAGATTGCCCATAACCTCGGACCCGAGCAGGGGCACAGCTGCCTTCTTGCCCGCACCGGAGGTACCGGTGACGGAAACAACGGACAGATCCGGCTTGACCAGACCCTTTGCAACTGCCGGCAGTGCCGTAATGGTACCGCCAGTGGGGAAACAACCCGGCACAGCAATACGCTTGGAAGCAGCCACTACTTCCCTGTTGCCCGGCAGCTCCGGAATACCGTAAGTCCAGGTACCGGCGTGCTCCGAGCCGTAGTAGTGCTCCCACTCATCGGCATCCTGCAGGCGGAAATCCGCGCCGCAGTCAATAATCACCGTGTCATCGCCCAACTGCTCTGCAATCGCAGCCGAATGACCGTGGGGCAGGCCGAGGAACACCACGTCATGCCCGGCAAGTGTGTCACCATTAGTCGGCTCAATACGACGATCAGCCAAAGGTGCCACATGAGGCATAATGTCGCCCACACGGGCACCCGCGTTGGATGCTCCCGTTAGTGCGCCGATGGTCAGTTCGCCGGAAAGATACGCCGGGTGCGACAACAGGAGGCGGAGGATCTCTCCTCCTGCGTAACCGGTCGCACCAGCAATGGCAACGGAAATACTCATGCCAAACATTCAACACTTTTATTCACTGCGTTGCAAGATATTCATAGAATTCGTTGCCAAAGTGCTGGAATTCTATCGATGTGACGTGAGTGAATTATGAATATAACGCCGTCGTCGGTACATACATCTGGTTCGCCGAGCCGGCCATTCAATCAGCGCGCCGGATTACTCAACGCCGGACTATTCAACTACGACGCTTGGCTCCTGGCTCATCACGCCATCTGCCCACTGCGCCACCGATGACGTCGTGGTGTAGAGATAGTAACCCGATTCCTCCGGTGCCACGCTGCCATCAAAAGCCACCGCGCCCGAGAACACCGCCGCTAGCTGGCCGTCGATAAAAAGCGGTCCGCCCGAATCGCCTACCTGCAACGCCGCGGGGCGCTCCATGCGCGCCAACACGGAGTCTTCCCGCACGCATTGTTGATACTTCACCGGACACATCGAAGCGGTGACGGTCGCCGACGGCAGCGAGCCATCCGCAACATCGCCGAGCAGCGATCGCCCATAGACCGTGCCTGCCGTTTCTTGCTCCGAAAACGCTTGACGACGTTCCATTGCGGGATACCCCGGAAGAGCTGCGTCGCCCGCAAGGTGAACAAGCGCTACGTCACCGGTGGGCGCAATTTCCCAGCTATCGATAGGAACACGGTGGGAATCCTGACCGAAACCGACCTCTACTTCCCCAGCCTGCTGCGGGACATCACGCACGCAGTGGGCGGCGGTCATTACCCACTGCGGGGCGATTGCAGTTCCCGTGCAAAAGTTTCCGGTATGGGGACTGGTCTGGACCATGATTGACACCACGGAGTCCGCCGCCACACTAGGCGCAGCAGCCTCCCCGCCAACCAGCGCAGCCGCACTCGGCGCGCCGGTGAGCAACAGACCTGCCGTGACAGCAGCTGCAGCCACAGTCGCCGCAGGCTTCGCGCTGCTCACCGCGCGCACTCCAACGCGCTGCTCTCGTGCCTCTGCGCTATTCAGCCTGTTGCCGCGGTGCCGCAAGATGCCAATCATGGGTATCTCTCCCTGTGGTCTCCCCTTTTAGCCACGCAGCTGAGCGCCGTGACGGGTAGTGGCCAGCTCAATAGCCGCCTCGCGAGCCGCGGAAGCTTCCTCTTCCTTCAGCGTACGGTCCGGTGCGCGGAAACGCAGGGAGTACGCCAGTGAACGAACGCCTTCGCCCATCTGCTCGGAACGGTAAACATCGAAGATACGAATGGATTCGAGGAGCTCACCAGCACCCTCCACCAGAGTCTTCTCCACCTCTGCGGCGGAGACCTCATCGCTGACAACAAGCGCGACGTCCTGGTGGACAGCCGGGAACGGGCTGAGTACCGGCGCCGGCAGGTGCTCCGTCACTGGCAGTGCATCGAGATTAATCTCCATCGCGCAGGTGCGCTCCGGCAGACCAGCGTCCTTGCACACCTTCGGGTGCAGCTCACCGGCGTGGCCGACGACCTCGCCGTCGACAAGCAGCTCAGCGCAGCGGCCCGGGTGCCACGGCAGCACCTCAGCGTTACGGATCTCCAGCTCGACGTTGGCAGCGCGGGCAACAATGCGCGCGGCTTCGATGGCGTCGGCGACGGTGTACGCGGCCTCGTCACCCCACGGGCTATCCAGGCGGATACGACCGCAGGCGACAGTGGCGACGTGCAGCGGCTGCTCCGGCAGCGACTCCAGCAGCTCGGCGCGCTCGGCCTCGCTCGGCAGACCCGCGGTAGACGGCATCGGCGAGACACCGTTACCGCGCTCGATGGATACCTGCTCCACACCGTAGAGCGACAGGTCGACCTGGCCGCGAGCAACATTGCGCTTCAGCGATTCAAGCATGGACGGCAGCAGAGTCGTGCCCAGCTGAGCGTGGTCGGACTCCAACGGGTTGATGACCTTGACGGTGTTACGACGCGGGTCATCAGCGTCCAGGCCCCAGACGTCGAAGACATCGTTGGCAATGAACGGTGTCGGCAGAATCTCCAGGTAGCCATTGTGAGCCAGCGCGTGGCCGACGAAGCGGCGACGCAGCTGACGCTCGGTCAGACCGCGACCGGCCGGGGCGATTGGGAGGATAACCGGAATGTCTTCCAGGCCCTCCAGACGTAGGATCTCCTCAACCAGGTCAGCGGACATGGTCAGGTCCGAGCGCCAGGTTGGCGGAGTGACAGCCAGGCGGTCACCGTTGTCGACGACCTCGCAACCGACCTCGCGCAGGCGTCCAATGACGGTCTCACGCGGGTAATCAACGCCCGCAACTTCGCTGGCGCGGTTGACAGCAAAGTCAATAGTCGGCATGGTGGCAACCTCACCGAGCAGGGTGCGACCAGTGTCGATAGTGCCGCCGGCGATGTCAGCGAGCAGCTGGCAGGCCAGATCCAGAGCCGGCTCGACCAGAGCGGTGTCCACGCCGCGCTCGAAACGTCGTGAAGCCTCGGAGCTCAGCTTGTGGCGGCGACCACTGCGGAAGACATGCAGCGGCGACCAGTTGGCGGCCTCGAAGACCACATCGGTGGTGTCGTCGGCGATCTCGGAGGTGAGACCACCCATGATGCCGGCCAGCGACTGAATACCATTGTCGTCGCAGATGACAACGTCTGCCGGGTCGAGCTTGCGGTCCACGTGGTCGAGGGTGGTCAGAGTCTCGCCGGCCTTAGCGTTGCGGATGTGCAGGCCACCAGCGATCTTGGAACCGTCGAAAGCGTGCATCGGCTGACCGAGCAGTAGCATCACATAGTTGGTGACGTCCGTGGCCACGTTGACCGGACGCTGACCAGCCAGCAGCAGGCGGCGACGCATCCACCACGGGGTCTCGGCGTTCGGGTCGATGCCGGTGACTCGGCGCAGACCAAAGCGGCGGGTGTCGGTGTCCTCGTCGATAGTGACGTTCAGGACCTCACCTTCGACCGGCAGCTCGTTGACCTTGGCTGGATCGGCGAAGTCGAGGTTGAAGGCGGAGCAGATCTCGCGGCCCAGACCGCGGGCCGACAGCGCGTAACTGCGGTCCGGGGTGATGTTGACCTCGAACTTCTCGTCATCGAGACCGATGAATTCCTTGGCGCACGAACCCAGCTCAGCTGGGGCCGACGGCAGCGTCAGAATACCGGCGGAGGAATCGGTCATACCCAGCTCAGCTTCGGAGCAGAGCATGCCGTTGGAAATCTTGCCGTAAGTCTTCCGTGCGGAAATCTCGAACCCACCCGGCAGCACGCAGCCCGGCAGTGCGACGATAACAATGGAGCCCTCTTCAAAGTTGCGGGCACCACAGATGATCTCCTGCAGCTCGCCGGTGCCATTGACATCACCGACATTGACCTGACAGAAGCGAATTGGCTTCTTAAAGCCCTCGAGCTCCTCAATGTGGTCGACGCGACCGAAAACCAGCGGCCCCTCGACCTTCTCCAGCGGCTCGTGCCCCTCGGTTTCAAAACCAACGCGGACAAAGCCCTCATCCAACTCGTCCGGGGTAACGGACCAGTCCGGGTTGATGGTGTTCTCTGGGCCGCGAACGATTTCAGTGACCCACGACTGTGGAATGAACATGTAAGTAAAACTCCTATCTGTAGGTCAGTGAATTAGCCGCGGATACCGAACGGCTGCGTGAAGCGGACGTCGCCTTCGACCATGTCGCGCATGTCGGTCAGGCCGTTGCGGAACTGCAGGGTGCGCTCCAGGCCCATGCCGAACGCGAAGCCCGAGTACACCTCCGGGTCAATACCGGAGGCACGCAGCACGTTCGGGTTGACCATGCCGCAGCCACCCCACTCGATCCAGCCTGCGCCGCCCTTCTTATTCGGGAACCAGACGTCAACCTCAGCGGACGGCTCAGTGAACGGGAAGTAGTTGGTGCGCATGCGGGTCTTGGTCTCCGGACCGAACAGCGCCTTTGCCATGTGATCCAGCGTGCCGCGCAGGTGCCCCATGGTCAGCCCCTTGTCCACAGCGAGTCCCTCCACCTGGTGGAAGACCGGGGTGTGGGTGGCGTCGAGCTCATCGGTGCGGAAGGTACGGCCCGGGCAGATAACGTAAATCGGCAGGTCACGTGACTGCAGAGTGCGAACCTGGACCGGCGAGGTGTGCGTACGCAGCACCTGCTTGGATCCTTCCGGCGCAATGTGGAAAGTATCCTGCAGAGTACGAGCCGGGTGATCCGGCAGGAAGTTCAGCGCGTCAAAGTTGAAGTACTCGGCTTCGACCTCTGGGCCCTCGGCGATTTCCCAGCCCATGCCCACGAAGATGTCACCAATCTGCTCGGACAGGATGGTAATTGGGTGCATACCGCCACGCTGACTCTGCGTGGTGTCCACCGACACGTCGATACGCTCCGCGACCAGGCGACGCGCGTTTTCCTCTTCCTCCAGCACTGCAAGACGCTCAGCATAGTGCTTTTCGACGGCTCCGCGAACAACATTTACGCGACGACCAGCATCCTTGCGCTCAGCCTTCGGAATGGAGCCCAGCGCGCGGCGAGCCTGCGGAATGTAGCCTTCATCCCCCAAGTGCTCACGGCGGGCGGCAGAAAGCTCATCCAGGTTGCCGGCAGCATCAAAGGCACCCGTGGCCTTCTGCGCAGCCGCCTGGAGGGCTTCCTCGGAAAGATCGATAGGATTTGGCGAATCGCTCACGTGTCAACCACTTCTATATAGGACTATCAGTTCTTGTGATGGAACAATCATAGTCGAGGATAACTGCACACGTGCATGCACCTCACCATCGAGGTTTCCTACTTACCCCGAACCGTCTCCCACAGGCACATGGCCGCTGCGGTGGCGAGGTTCAACGACTCTGCCTCGCCCTTAATCGGGATGGACACACTTGCCCCCGCCGAGGCCGTAATCTCCTCCGACAGGCCATGGGCTTCGTTGCCGAAAAGCCAGGCGACGGGACCGTCGGGAAGCGCATCAACGCCGAGCGTGAGAGCGCCATCCATCGCCGTGGCGAGGGTGGTAAAGCCCGCTTCCCTGACTTTCTCCATAACGACATCAATATCGCGCTCGCGTGCGACAGGGGTATGAAAAACAGAACCTGCCGACGAACGCACGGCCTTAGAATTCAACGGGTCAACCGAATCGCCAGCAAGGATAACCGCACCAGCTCCGAGAGCATCAGTCATACGCACAATCGTGCCGACATTACCCGGGTCATTGCACTCCACCGGAATCACCAGACAGCCGGACTGCTTTCCAACCTCAATGGCCTCTTCCAACGAAATGGACACCGCACCTGTGTCGCAGACAGCGAAGAGTCCGGTGGTGGTGACAGTTTCACTTAAAGAGCGGGCGGCGGCGGCGTCGATAAGCGAAACAGACTTACGCTGCGTCCCCGATTCGAGATACCCCGTGAGCAGCTCGCGGAACTGCTCGGCGGCGGCAGCGGTGACGAAAATTTCTACGACAGCCTCTGCGCGGATAGCCGCATCGACGGAATTGAAGCCCTCGATGAGGAAGCGCCCGGCCTTCTTCCGCTTGGCCGCACGGTGGAGCTGAATAGCCGCCGAGACTCGCGGGGTGCGAGGAGTAAACGGCTCGTCGTTGAAGTACAGCGCAGAGTTCATAGTGATTAATCCTAGTGATGCGGCTCGGGATTCATAACCGCCAGCAGGCCAGTGCGGATACGAAAAACCACCGTCGAGGTTATTCGTTAACCCAATCGACGGTGGTTTTTCAAAGATGTTGGCAGGCGCACTGCCGGTCGCAGGCGCTTGCCGACGCTACGTACGAGTTACCTCGTAGCTGCTTTACTTAGCAGCAGGAGCGTTGACGTCCTCCGGCAGAGCATCCTTAGCGACCTTGACCAGAGCAGCGAATGCCTGTGGGTCGTTGACAGCCATCTCAGCCAGGTTCTTACGGTCAACCTCAACGCCAGCCAGGTTCAGGCCCTGGACGAAGCGGTTGTAGGTGATGTCGTTAGCGCGGGCAGCAGCGTTGATACGCTGAATCCACAGACGACGGAACTGACCCTTACGGTGGCGGCGATCGCGGAACTCGTAGGTCTTGGAGTGGAGCATCTGCTCCTTGGCCTTGCGGTACAGGCGGGAGCGCTGACCACGGTAGCCCTTTGCGGAATCGAGAACTTCGCGACGCTTCTTCTTAGCGTTAACAGACCGCTTCACACGTGCCACGGTGATACTTCCTTTTCGTTGTCTTTAAGAACTAGTGAAATTAAGAGGGCGATTGCCCTGGGACGAGGCTTGAAAAACTAAGCCTTGCCCAGCAGACGCTTGACGCGCTTGACGTCCGACTTAGCAACGTCCGTGGTGCCCTTCAGGCGACGGGTACGAGTGGACGGCTTGCCCTCCAGGAGGTGGCGGCGATTAGCCTGCTCGCGGCGCAGCTTGCCGGAACCGGTAACCTTGATGCGCTTTGCGGTGCCCTTGTGGGTCTTCTGCTTCATGTTAAAACTCTCCCCTACCGATCTTTGACGCTCGTGGCGCAAAAATCTCGTTTACAACCATTTCTGGTCAGGTCGGTTACTTCTTACCCTTATTCCGAACCGGCCCCAGGACCATAGTCATGTTGCGACCGTCCTGCTTCGGGCGAGACTCGACGGTGCCGTACTCTTCGACATCGGCGGCCAGACGCTCCAACAGGCGGAATCCCAGTTCTGGACGAGACTGTTCACGGCCACGGAACATAATCGTGACCTTGACCTTCGAACCCTTCTCCAAGAAACGAACAACGTTGTTCTTCTTGGTTTCGTAGTCGTGGTCATCAATCTTCGGACGGAACTTCTGCTCCTTGACCACAGTCTGCTGCTGGTTCTTTCGAGCCTCGCGTGCCTTCTGGGCTTGTTCGTACTTGAACTTGCCGTAGTCCATAATCTTGGCGACCGGCGGCTTTGCTCGCGGAGCAACCTCAACCAGGTCAAGGTCTGCTTCGTAAGCGAGCTTGAGTGCGTCACCGGTGCGGACAACGCCCACCTGCTCACCATTCGGTCCTACAAGGCGGACTTCCGGTACTCGAATATCCTCGTTAATACGAGCTTCAGCGCTGATGTGGCCTCCTAGGTTGAACCTGAACAATCTTCGTTTCAAACCGCGATAGCAAGCGGGAAAGGAAGAAAAGCCACGCGTCTACAGCGGATTACTACACACTGTATAAGGACGCCTTCCAATCGTGCGATGTGACATCACCGATTAGGGTGGACCCCGGCGCTACCGTAATTCTTTGGCGCACCTAGGGTGGGACTTAAATCCTCTTCGCTGCCGAATGCAACTAAATGCTCCCCGAAGGCAGCAAGCATCGCATTCTGGCGGTCGTAGACGAGATGTTAACACAGCTGTTCTCGCATACCAAAACCGGCTCTCACTCCGGGTTATTCACCATCGGCACCCGACGCGATACCAAGCGTCAAAAAAGTGCAATCCGAATTGTAATCAGATTGGTAGATTCTCTCCATAGTTTTTAGGCCAAACACGATTAAAGTCGTCACCATGAATACTGGCTCCAACGGCTTTGGCCCTAAAGCCGAGAACACCGATCCTAATCAGCATTCCGCCCGATACGACAAGCCACCGACCGGCGATTTTGTCCTGACCGGCGACTCCGTCTCAGAGCTTTCCCATGCTCTGGCAGATTTGGAGGCCAGCTCGCTTCGGCTGGCTCAGCTCACCCGTACTTGGCAGGTGCGCCTTTCTCAGGCAAGCGGGCAAGCGCCGACTGGACCGCACGCGCCTCACACTACGGGAGCGGAATCTGCGCCGGTACCTCAAGCGCCGCCCCATGCTGCACCTCAAGGGGCACATCAACACAATCCGCAACCGCCGCCAGCGCCCAGTCCGCCACTAGAGCAGGCACCTCCTCCCCGTTGGGAACCGCAGGCTGAGCAGACGCTCGCCACACCGCAGTATCCCCAGCAGTCTCAGCAGATACAGGTGCCACCACCGCCAACACAAGCGGACTGGCGGAATCAACCAGCTCCCCTGCCACAGAGCGACGCAGCTGCGCAGCCGATGTTTGGCTTCCCCTCTGCCCACCAATGGCGGCGGGATTCGAAGTCGCCGCAGTCTTCTCCCTCGCCACAGTCTTCTCCCACAGACTCCACCCCGCCACCGAAGCTGCCAGAGGCACCGCGTGAACCTCGCGAGCCCTGGTGGCGCAACGAGAAGGCAATCATCAGAATCATCGCCATCTTCGGTGGTCTCATCACCGCTGCCGGTATCGCATTTTTCGTCGCGGTCGCAATCCAATCCGGCCTGATCGGACCGGCCGGTCGTGTGGTCCTGGCTTACTTGTTGGCCGCCGTGCTCGCGGTCGCAGCTGTGCGAGCGCACCGTCGTCAAGCACCGCCTGCTGGCGTGACGGCGTTGATTGCGACATCACTAGCCGCTGCGCACCTGACAACGATGTCGATGTCCTACCTCCTCGACTGGATTCCGGTGGCGGCGACGCTGGTCATCATGTTGCCTTTCGCTGCAGTCGGTCTATACGGCGCGCGGTGGACGAAGTCGAGTGCAACCGCGGCGTGGACAATCACAATCAACACCGGATTAATGCTGTGGGCGACGATCGGCCTCGACTTCCACGCCCGCCCGCTGAGCTCCTCGCTCGCGCAAATCACCCTTCAACTGATGGTCATCGCCGCTATCGTCTGCCTCCTGAACGTCCCCTTCCGGAAGTACGTAGTCGCATTCCTGCTCGGCGCAAACGTTCTCATCGGCGTAATCACGACCAACAATGCACTGGTGATGCCCGCAATCGCCGCACTCACCATTGCCCTTTTCGTGTTTGCCCAGTTCGGCCCGCTGGCGATGGCTCGCCAACTCACTCCCGAGCTTGACGACGAGCCTTCGGAAACCAGCACCTGGGAAGACGATCTGGTCACCATCACGTCAGTAGTTGCCTTCTCGACTCCGGTTGTAGCTGCAGTCCCAATGGTCAACGCCACACAGTCCGCCTCCAGCCTCTGGCTGCTGTTCTACGGCGGATTCGTGCTGTTCATCGCAATTGCTGCAGTATTCCTTTGGAACCGTGCCATCTTCCGCTATCTCGCCCCAATGGCCTTGGCCACGGCAATTCTGCCCTGGCTAGCGCTCGCGGTGGCAGGCCCGGAAAGGAGCTCAGGAGCCGATACTGGAACCCACACTTGGGGTCTCATCCCAATCTCCATCGGTGCCGCGCTCTTTGTCTGGGCGCTGGCCACAGCACCGAAGCACGGCGCGATTGGCGCACGACTACAGGCTCCTGAACCAACCCAGGATGCCGTGGCACCATATACAAAGATTGCGGCACTGACCTGGCTGCTCGGCGCAACGGTAGTACACCTCTACATCCTGCCCGCAGCGTTGAATGCCGGTGCCGCAGCTGATTACTCGGCAACGTGGGCAGAAACGCTTTCGCTGTTGTTCCTGCTGTGCGCCGATGTCGGCCTGGCCGTGACGGCAGCGAGGTCGCAGCTACCGCCAGCTTTTGCACTGATTGGCCTGGCTGCACTGGGTATGCCATTTATCGTGCTGCTCACGACTATTGGCGTGAGCTTCAACGCCGCACACATGTTGCTGAGTATTTTCTGGGCCACGATTGCCGGCATGCTGGTGCTATCGAAGAGGTTCCACCACATTCCGGCGCGACTGGCAGCGGGTTTGACGATTGCGGCGCTGTCTATCGTCAAGCTGATCTTCTACGACATGGCAACGCTCGATGGCGTTATCCGCGCCTTGGCGTTCCTCGGCTGTGGTCTGATTCTGCTGGCCATGGCGGTCTCCGGGGCGAAGCAGAAGAGTGCCGAGGAGCCGGCGGCACCGGAGCGTGACGGCACCGCCAGCGATACTGACGCTGCCGGCGCTGCTGCCGACGCTGCCGGTGCGAGCGGCGCAGCAGATGCCGACCCCGCTGCTGACAGAATGGAAGGCATCACCCGCACCGACGGTCCTGGAATTTCCGACGGAAACGAGCCGACTACCTAAGCTACTTAAGCAGCGGCTTCAGGTACTGCCCGGTGTGGGAGCCGGAACAGTTCGCGACATCCTCCGGCGTGCCCTCTACAACCACGGTGCCACCGCCGGAGCCGCCTTCCGGCCCCATGTCGATGATCCAATCCGCAGACTTGATGACATCCAAATTGTGCTCAATGACAATGACGGTGTTGCCCTTGTCCACCAGGCCCTGCAACACCAACATGAGCTTGCGGATGTCCTCAAAATGCAGCCCCGTGGTCGGCTCATCCAAGATGTAGACCGTCCGGCCATTGGAGCGCTTCTGCAGCTCACTGGCCAACTTCACGCGCTGAGCCTCACCACCCGAGAGCGTGGTTGCCGCCTGCCCGAGACGGACATAGCCCAGGCCGACGTCGACAAGCGTATTGAGATAACGCGCAATCGACTGAATCGGCTCGAAGAACTCCGCTGCCTCGGAGATGGGCATGTCCAGAACCTCAGCGATGGTCTTGCCCTTGTAACGAACCTCCAGCGTTTCGCGGTTGTAGCGCGCGCCGTGGCAAACCTCGCAAGGCACATAGACGTCCGGCAGGAAGTTCATCTCAATCTTGATGGTGCCGTCGCCCTTACACGCCTCACAGCGGCCGCCCTTGACGTTGAAGCTGAATCGACCGGGCTTATAGCCACGAACCTTGGCCTCTTGCGTCTCGGCGAAGAGGTTGCGGATCTTGTCGAACACACCGGTGTACGTCGCTGGGTTGGAACGCGGGGTGCGACCAATCGGCGACTGATCAACTTGCACCAGCTTGTCCAGCTGATCCAACCCCTCCACGCGGCTGTGTCGACCCGGCACCTGACGAGCACCGTTGAGCTCGTTGCTCATCACCTTGGCCAGGATTTCGTTGACCAAGGTGGACTTGCCGGACCCGGAAACACCCGTAACGCAGGTCAACACGCCGAGGGGGAACTTCACGTCAATCTTCTTCAGGTTGTTTTCGCGAGCGCCCTTGACCGTCACCATGCGCGACTTATCAATCGCACGACGGTTCTCCGGCACCGCCAATACCCGACGACCCGAGAGATACGCACCTGTCAGTGATTCCTCGCAGTCAACGATGCCAGACGGTTCACCCTGGTAGACGATTTGTCCACCGTATTCACCGGCCTTTGGCCCAATGTCGACCAGCCAATCGGCCTCGCGAATCGTGTCCTCATCATGCTCGACCACAATCAGGGTATTGCCCAGGTCGCGCAGGTTTTTCAGAGTCTTGATTAGACGGTTGTTATCACGCTGGTGAAGACCAATCGAGGGCTCATCTAAGACATAGAGCACGCCAGCGAGCCCCGAACCAATCTGTGTGGCCAGACGAATTCGCTGCGCTTCACCACCGGACAGCGTGCCTGCCGAACGAGACAGGGACAGATAATCCAGGCCAACGTCAAGCAGGAATTTCAGACGAGCCTGCACCTCACGCAGAACACGCCCGGCAATCATTTCCTCGCGCTTGCCCAGAGTCAGCGAATTCAGGAATGCCGAGCCATCGTGAACCGATAGCTCTGTCAGCTCGGCAATATTCTTCTGCCCGAACTCCGCCGAATCCAACGTCACCGAAAGAATCTCCGGACGCAAACGAGTACCGCTACATGCCGGGCACGGCACCTCACGCATGTACCCCTGGAAACGCTCCTTCTGAGAGTCGCTCTCCGCCTGTGACAGCTTGCGGTGCAGGTACGGCATCACGCCTTCGAAAGGTGCGGTGTACTGGCGAGTACGGCCGTAGCGATTGCGGTAACGCACCGTGACCTTGTGGCTGGAACCATGCAGCAGGGCCTTGCGCTGCGGCGCTGTGAGGTCTTCGAAAGGCGTGGTCGGGTCGAAGCTCATCTCGGTGGCGAGGCCTTCAACCAGCTTTTCAAAGTACTTCTTGTTCAGCGTCTGCCGCCACGGCGCAATCGCCTCAATCGTCGGCAGCGACGGATCTGGAATCACCAGGTCCGTGTCCACCTCCAGCTTGGTACCGATACCGTCACACTCCGGGCACGCACCATACGGCGAGTTAAAGGAAAACGACCGTGGCTCCAACTCATCGATAGCAATACGGTGCCCATTCGGGCAGGCCATCTTCTCCGAGAACCGCTGGGTTCGACGCGGGTCGTCCGCCTCTAGCCCGACGGCGTCGATGACCACGACGCCGTCGGCAAGCAGAAGCGCCGTTTCGACGGAATCGGTGAGCCTGCGCTGCTGCGACTCCTTCACCTGGAGACGGTCAATGACCACGTCAATGTCATGCTTGACCTGCTTCTTCAGCTTCGGCGGATCCGTTAGACGGTGCATTTCACCATCGACGATGACACGCGCGTAGCCCTCGGATGCGAGGCGTTCAAACAGGTCGACGAATTCACCCTTGCGCGTGCGCACGACGGGTGCGAGGACCTGGAATTTGGTGCCCTCCGGCATTTCCATGACCTGATCGACGATCTGCTGTGGAGTCTGTGAGGAGATTACTTCCCCACAGGTCGGACAGTGCGGAGTACCGGTGCGCGCGTAGAGAAGACGCAGGTAGTCATACACTTCAGTGATGGTTCCGACGGTCGAGCGCGGGTTGCGGTTCGTCGACTTCTGGTCGATCGACACCGCCGGCGAGAGCCCCTCAATCATCTCTACATCGGGCTTTTCCATCTGCCCCAGGAACATGCGCGCATAGGAGCTCAGCGACTCCACGTAACGGCGCTGGCCCTCGGCGAAAATTGTGTCAAATGCCAGTGACGATTTACCCGACCCCGACAGACCTGTGAAAACCACCATCTTGTCTCTGGGCAAATCGATGTCAACACCCTGCAGGTTATGCTCGCGGGCGCCTCTGACCACTAGACGTTCAGCCACAGTGGGAAACCTCAATTCGTCGACGATTCACTGCCGACTAGTCTACAGTCCATAACCAATTTTTCGCACATGTGTTCAGAGACTCGTGGTTACGTTGCGCTCCTAGCGCGCCGACAGACACCTCATTACCCTGGGGCGCATGAACGACGACATTACAATCAGCCCTTACTCCAACTCGCCGAGAACGCGCGGCGTTGAGCGCATTGACTACGGCAATGTCACTATTTATAAGACCTCCGTCGGATCGATGGACAACAACGTCTACCTTTTGGTCGACTCCCGCGAGCCCGACAATTCCCTACTTATCGACGCCGCCACCGACGCCGACCATCTAATCCGCCTGGTTGAGCACGTCGGCGCGCAGGTCCGCACGATTGTCACCACGCACTCCCACGGCGATCACGTTCAGGCGCTCGGCGAGCTCCTGCAGTCATTCCCGGCCCGCCACATCACGTCCAGCCTCGACGCTGCCGACATTCCCGAGCCCGCCGACCAGCAGCTCGACGGCGGCGAGACCATCACGTTCGGCGAGGACATCACGCTGCCCACGTTCATCCTTCGCGGACACACCAAGGGCGGCCTCTGCCTCGACCTGTCCGCCAAGGAAGCCGGCGCGCTTTCCGACGACACCCCGTCACACCACCTCTTCGTCGGTGACAGCATCTTCCCAGGCGGTGTCGGCAAAACGTACTCGCCCGAGGATTTCACGCAGCTTATCGACGATGTCGAGAGCCGCCTCTTTCACGTCTACCCCGCCGACTCGGTGATTCACCCCGGCCACGGCAAAGACACCACAGTTGGTGTCGAGAGCCCCGAGGTCGAGAACTGGCGCCAGCGTGGTTGGTAGCGCTGGATGAGCGTGGTCGGTAGTGCTGGATGAGTGTGGTTGGCAGCGCTGGATGCAGCCGGAGCTTCTGAAAAACTCGTCAATCCCGCGACATAAATAGGCCGGGCTGCGTAGGATTAATAGTGAATTACAGCGACCAGATGGCCAAAAACACGGTTTCACCTGGACGACAAAGGAGATGGAATTTAGATGATTCGCAAGTTTGCCCGACCAATGCTGGCCTCGGTTTTCGTTGCCGACGGTGTCGACACGCTGATGAACCAGAAGGATCATGAAGAGGGCGCACGCGACCTGATTGCCCGCGTCCGCTCCGTAACCCCGAACCAGTACAACAAGTACGTGCCAAATAGCGAGAAGCTGGTTGTCCAGGTCGTCGCTGGCACCAAGGTTGCTGCGGGTTCCCTCTACGCTCTGGGTAAGGCCCCACGCCTGTCCGCCACCGCTCTGGTCGCTGCACAAGTTCCGACGATGCTGGCTCGCCACGCATTCTGGGAGACCCAGGATTCGAAGGAGAAGGCAGCTCGCCGCACTGGTTTCCTGACCGACATCGGTTTGCTGGGCGGCCTCTTCCTTGCTACCGCTGACACCGACGGCAAGCCGGGTGTCGCTTGGCGCGCTGAGAAGGCTGGCAAGCAGCTGAACAAGAAGGTTCAGGCTGCCCTGCCGACCAAGTCTGAAACCGAGCAGCGCACTGAGGAAATCAGCGCAGCCTTCGCTTCCGCCGGCGAGAACGTCCGCGAAAAGGCCGGGCTGCTCCGCGACCGCGCATCTGAGGCCACCGATGGGGCTCGTGAATACGTCGAGGACAACAAGGACGGCTGGCGCGAGCAACTCACCGACGCCTTCGACACCGCTAAGAGCTACGTCGAGGACAACAAGGACGACTGGATTGCCAAGGCTACCGAGCTCGCTGAGGACGCGCGCGACTATGCCGAGGACCTGGGCAAGGATCTCAAGAAGGACACTCGCAAGCAGCGCAAGGAACTGCGCAAGCGCGCAGCCAAGGCTTCCAAGGAGGCCAAGAAGTCCGCAAAGAAGGCGCAGAAGCGCCTGCAGTAAGTTTGCTGCCGCAGTTAAAGCAGTATACTTAAACGCTCCCCACGCCACTACGCGTGCGGGAGCGTTTTCATATTTTTATATTCATTCAGCACATCAGTTAGCACTAATTTTGCGATTCGTTGAGGAGACCAGGTTGGCGTCGCGCGCATCCGAGCCCGGGCAGGACCAGACAGGCCGCATTGGCCACACTGGCCAGGCAGGTCTGCCGGACCAGGCAAGTTCAGCACCACAGCGAGAAGAAGAAAGCATCCTCGCTGCCGAACAGGCCTACGTCGACCGTGCGTTCAGCTTCCTCGACCGGGCACGCGAGCGCGACCAAGAGTACCTGCGCCAGGTCATGCTCATCGACGACCCAGACCCGCAAGCCCGCGTTGAACGCGAGGTGGAATACCACCGACTACAGGCTAATCTGGACCGCTACCGCTCAGCCGAGATTGGCCTGGTCTTTGGTCGAATCGATATCGATGACACAGACCCCGACAATCCTTTGGCAGAGGAAGGGCCGGGGGCGACCGTCGATAAGCGATACATCGGGCGAATCGGCCTGTCCGATGAAGACGACGACTACCGCACGGTCATCATGGATTGGCGTGCCGACGGCGCGCGCCCGTTTTACCTGGCCACGACCGCGCATCCCGAGGGAGTCAGTCTGCGTCGACACCTGCGCACTCACGGCCGGAAGGTCCGCAGCATTGACGACGAATGGCTCTCCGGCGAGGAAGCCGACAGCGCACACGAGACCGAAGTTGAAGCGGGCGTCGGTGGCGAATCGGTGCTGCGGGAGGTCATGAATCAAGCGCGCACCGGCCATATGCGCGGCATTGTGGAGACCATCCAGCGCGAGCAGGACCTCATCATCCGCGACTCCACCCGCGGAACCTTGGTTGTCCAGGGCGGTCCCGGCACAGGCAAGACGGCAGTGGCGCTGCATCGCGTCGCATGGCTTCTCTACACCTACCGCGATCAACTGGCGAAAACCGGTGTCCTCATCATCGGCCCGAACACAACCTTCCTCGACTACATCTCGCGCGTGCTGCCGAGCCTCGGCGAAACGGGCGTGGTACTGACCACCATTGCCGATCTCTACCCCGGCGTGCGCGGTTCCAACGCGCTTATCGACGGACACAACCCCGAACCCCTGGTTGCGCAGGAAGTTAAGGGCTCGATTGAGATGCTCACTATCCTGCGCGAAGCCGTGCGGGCCTACCAGGAGCTCCCCGCGGAACCTCTTGAAGTCCGGAACGACAACATCACCCTGACGATCACACCTGACATGGTGAAAGCTGCACGCACGCGTGCGCGGCGGACTCGGAAACCCCACAATCTGGCCCGGCCGATTTTCCGCGATCACGTGGTGGAGCTCCTGGCCGCGCAGATGGCCGAGGTCATCGGCGCCGACCCGCTGGGCGGCGAGAACCTGCTGTCCGTGACCGACGTTGCCGACTTACGCGACGAAATCGACGAATCCGGAGCAGTTGCCGACATCCTCGACGAGCTGTGGCCTGCGCTTACGCCCGAGCGGGTGCTGTCGGAACTGCTGAGCTCTCGCGAGGCCATCGACTACGCCGCCACCGATTACGACGAGCTGACGCGCGAGGCTCTCTACCGGCCGGAAGGCACCGACTGGATGCCTTCCGACGCCCCGCTTCTCGACGAGCTGGCGGAACTCCTCGGCCCAGTTGGTGACGCGGAGGCCGATGAAGAGGATTGGCAGGCCCGCGTCGAGGAGGCGCAGGGCGCGTTGGATACCCTGTCCAGTTCTGCGTCCCAGGATCTTGACGACGGCTTCGAGGCCGAGATCTTGTCAGCGTATGACGTCATCGATGCCGAGGCACTGGCCGAACGCCACCGTGAGCGCGACCTGCGATCCACCGCCGAGCGGGCGGCGGCGGATCGCCTGTGGGCCTACGGCCATGTCATCGTCGACGAGGCTCAGGAACTCTCCGCGATGGCCTGGCGAATGCTGCGCCGCCGCAGCCCCAACGGCTGGATGACCCTCGTCGGCGACGTGGCCCAGACGGGCTCCCCCGCAGGCGCCGCGACCTGGGACGATGTGCTGGAACCCATCATCGGATCGAGGTGGCATCTCCACGAGCTAACCGTCAACTACCGCACCCCAGCTGAGGTGATGGAGGTTGCCGCCAGCGTCCTGGCTGAGATTGACCCGGAGCTGGAGGCGCCGCAGTCGATCCGCGCGACCGGCCGCAAGCCTGTTCAGGCCCACACCGTCGCGGAGGCTCTGACGCATGTGGAGCAGGTTGCGCAGCCGGACCGCCTGGTCGCTGTAATCGCGCCCGCCGAGTTGCTCGAAGCCACGCGCGCGGAGGTGCGGGATTTTCTCGGTGGTGGAGCTGATGGAGATGGTGACCCTGATGGTGCTGGCGGGGCTAGTGCCGCCGATGACGCACCTGCTACTCGCCCCAGCAAACTCACCAACTGCGCGGTCTACGACATCACGACCTCAAAAGGCCTGGAATTCGACGAGGTCATCGTCGTTGCGCCCGACCAGATTGTGGCGCAATCCCCACAGGGGCTACAGGACCTGTACGTTGCACTGACTCGTGCGACCCAGGGGCTAATTGTTGTGGCGCCTCAGCAGTCAGGCGTTTTGCCGGAGCTGCAGTGGTTAGAATGACGAGGATAGTGCCGTACAGAATGAGTGAGACATAATGTCCCAAAACTATCTACCTCAGCTAGCTGAACTTCGCGCACGCCGTCTCATTGCCCAGGGGTTAGCTGCAAGTCAAGCACGCAGCGATTGGAATACAAACCTCAAGTCGCCTGCATTATCAGCAACGCATGGCATGGTTGCTCTGCAAGGACAGAATTATTCGAACGGTGTTGATGCCATCGCCTTGCGCAGTGGCAGCACCACCGACGATGTTTTAGCAGCCATTTCTTCTTACGACATCGTTCGCTGTTGGTCGCAACGAGGCACCCTGCACTTTGTTTCAGCGCAAGACGCGCGAGCAATTATGAGGTTGACGAATCCGCGCATCGAAAAGGCAGCAGCAAGACGTCGTACGACACTCGGGCTTTCTCAAGATGATGTGCAGACCGCAAGGGCAGCATTTCATTCCGAATTGCGCTCACGTGGCCTGTCCGACCCGCTGACTCGGACTGAAGCCTATGAGGTTTTCGCAGATCATGGAATAGACCCCACGGAACAAAGAGGTCCTCACCTACTGCGCACATTCGGCGGCGAAGGCGCTGTCGTCCAAGGGCCACGAAAAGGATCCGAAGATACCTTCGTCCTGCTTGCCGACGTAACTTTCAAAGGCGGCCTCTCAGCAAATACCACAGAGGGCTCCAGCACAGAACACTCAGCTGATTCCACGCTGGCCGACATTGCCTGGCGCTATGTTAATTCCCGCGGACCTATCTGTGTAGCTGACTTCGCGTGGTGGCTGGGGATGACGAAAACTCAAGCGAAAAAGGCCCTTAAGCTTATCGACCACTTAATAGTTCCTTTCTCCCTCGATTCCTCTGCCTCTCCGGACGCGCCAACTGGCACAGAATTCATCGGCGAAAATCTCGCGCAAAATGAGTACTTCATGCCGACATGGCAGCAGAACGTAACTGAAGCCGAGCTTGAAGCCGCGCTTTCACTGACGCTTCGACTGCCCGCTTTTGACGAGTACCTCATGGGCTACGGCAGCCGCACCGAAATTCTTCCTGAATCCCTTCGCAACCAGGTCTTAACCAGAAACGGAATTAGCTGGCCTTTTGTAGTTGAAGAAGGGATTATCACCGGCCGGCAATAGAAAAACCGGCACCTCAACTAAGAGATGCCGGTTTAAAGCGAAAGCTAAACTACTAGCTCACCGTTTTGTTAGCTCACAGTGTGAACAATCATGACGTCACAGTCCGACTGACGAGCAACATCAGCCGGCACGGAGCCCAGCAGACGACCAGTCAGCGAGTTAATACCGCGGTTGCCAACCACCAGCAGGTCAGCGCGACGGTCAGTGACCAGAGACATCAGAGCCTCAACCGGGGAGCCGGAACGAACCTCGGTCTCAACCTTGGTAGCGCCGACGGCTTCTGCGGCCTCCTTAGCAGCAGCCAGGTTCTTCTGAGCCGGGTCATCACCGAGGACCTGAACCGAATCCTGGCGCAGGGTCTTGGACGCATCCTCTGCAGTCTCGTAGTAAGCGCAGCCGATAACCAGGGTGGCATCGAAAGCCGCGGCAATCGAGGCAGCGCGCTCTACTGCGAGCAGCGACGACTTAGAACCATCCGTGCCGACAACAATGGTCTTGTAATCACTCATGAAAACTATCCCTCACTGTGGAAGTTGCATTAAAACAGTTCATCGTGCGTAACGCCGTCGTTGCCCCGAACCCACTGGCCAGAGCCACTTTCGCGAATACACTGTTTTACTTCCCACAACAGTAGCAAAAAACTACTCGACACCGGCCTCAATCATCCCCTTAAGTTCCTTCTTGAGGTCGAAAATCTCATCGCGCAAGCGCCCCGCGAGCTCGAACTTCAACTCTCGCGCAGCCGCGGCCATCTGCTCCGACAGGTCCGCGATAAGCGCCTCAAGCTCCGCCCTCGGCATCTGCTTACCGCTAGCACCATCGGCCGCGCCCGAGCCGTCGGCACGCGAGAGCAGCGCATCAGCGGCCGCACCGGTCTTGCCTTCGTAATCGGTGTCAGCGTTGTCGTAGACCTGATCCAGAATGTCCGCGATCTTCTTGCGCAGCGGCTGCGGATCGATGCCATGCTCAGTGTTGTAAGCAATCTGCTTTTCGCGGCGGCGCTCCGTCTCGTCGATGGCGAACCGCATGGAATCGGTGATCTTGTCGGCGTACATGTGCACCTCGCCGGAGACGTTTCGCGCGGCACGACCAATCGTCTGAATCAACGAGCGCTCCGAACGCAGGAACCCCTCCTTGTCGGCGTCGAGGATTGCCACCAGCGAAACCTCGGGCAGGTCGAGGCCCTCGCGCAGCAGGTTAATGCCGACCAGCACGTCGTACTCGCCGAGCCGCAACTGTCGCAGCAGCTCAACGCGCTTGAGCGTATCCACATCCGAGTGCATGTACCGCACCTGCACACCATTTTCGAGCAGGTAGTCGGTCAGGTCCTCCGCCATCTTCTTCGTCAGGGTGGTCACGAGAACGCGCTCGTCACGCTCGGTGCGCTTTCGGATCTCGCCGATCAGATCATCAATCTGCCCCTCAGTAGGCTTAACGACGATCTTGGGGTCCACCAGCCCAGTCGGACGAATGACCTGCTCCACATACTCTCCACCGGTCTTTTCGAGCTCATAGTCACCCGGCGTTGCGGACATGAACACGACCTGGCCCACGCGGGCATCGAATTCGTCGAACGTCAGCGGGCGGTTATCCAGCGCCGATGGGAGGCGGAAACCGAAGTCGACGAGGTTGCGCTTACGGGAAGCGTCGCCCTCGAACATGCCGCCAATCTGTGGCACGGTGACGTGCGACTCATCGATGATGGTGAGGAAGTCCTCCGGGAAATAGTCAATGAGCGTCGCGGGGGCCGAGCCCGGCGCGCGACCATCGATGTGGCGCGAGTAGTTCTCAATGCCGGAGCAGAAGCCGACCTGTTCAATCATTTCGAGGTCGTACTCCGTGCGCATGCGCAGACGCTGTGCTTCCAGCAACTTGCCCCGGTTTTCCAGATCCGCCAGGCGTTCGGCGAGTTCGGCCTTGATGTCCGCGACGGCCCGTTCCATCCGCTCCGGGCCTGCGACGTAGTGCGTAGCTGGGAAGATGCGCAGCTCAGGGACTTGGTCGATGACGTCGCCTGTGACTGGATTGAGGTAGTACAGCGAATCAATCTCGTCGCCGAAGAACTCCACCCGCACGGCCTTTTCTTCGTAGGCCGGGATGATATCGACCACGTCACCTTTTACTCGGAAGGTGCCGCGGGTAAAGGCAATGTCATTGCGGGCGTACTGAATGTCCACCAAAAGGCGCAGGAACTGGTCGCGGTCGACTTCCTCGCCCTCCTTCAGCCACACCGAACGGTCGAGGTATGACTGCGGGGTACCCAGGCCATAGATGCAAGAAACAGAGCTGACGACGACTACGTCGCGACGCGACAGCAGCGCTGAAGTAGCCGAGTGGCGCAGGCGCTCCACGTCCTCGTTGATGGAGGAATCCTTTTCAATATAGGTATCGGTCTGCGCGATGTAGGCCTCGGGTTGGTAGTAGTCGTAGTACGAAACGAAGTACTCGACCGCGTTGTTTGGCAGCAGGCTGCGGAGCTCATTGGCCAGCTGGGCCGCAAGCGTCTTGTTCGGTGCCATGACGAGGGTTGGCCGCTGCACCTTTTCGATCAACCACGCTGCGGTGGCTGACTTACCGGTGCCCGTGGCACCCATCAGGACTACCTCGCGCTCGCCTCTATCTAGGCGCTCCGACAGTTCCGCGATTGCCTGCGGCTGGTCGCCCGAGGGCTCGAACTCGCTGATGACCTCGAAGTTTCCCTCAGCGCGCTCGACTTCACCGACGGGACGGAACTCCGAGTGCGCGAGGACGGGTTGCTCTGCTGCAAATGCCATAGTTCCCAGCGTAGCGAAGGCTGTCTTGAAAGCGGCTGGTTACGTTACTTCCTGGGGCTTTGGGCTGTCCAGGGCTGGGGCCCAGGGGCTTAGGAGCGGCTGTCGAGTTCCGGACCAACATTAAAATCGGCACAGATTTGGACAAGGCTGGCATAAAGTCGCTGCCAGGCCAGCAAAGGCGGGTTCCGCTTCACCAGCTGGCCCTTAGTGCGCATGGACTGACTCCTGGTGAAGCGCAAGCCGTCTTATCGATGGTCCGCGGCTGCGGCTGCGAGGCTGCAAGGCTGCAAGGCTGCGGGAGGCCTGGGTTATCCACACCCTGAAAGTTGTCCACAGATTGGACGTGGAGCCTCTCTCACAGAAAATCCCCTGGGCCGAAAAAGCTTAGAGTCCCGACCATGGGAAGTTTCACCACGGCCGAGTTGCGTGCACTCGGCATCGGAGAGAAAAAGACCAGAGCCCTCCTACAACAAGGCAGGCTAATTAAATTGGTACGTGGCCTCTACATTGACGACCACTCTCCCGCCTCAGTCGCCCGAGCAATCACGGGGCATTACAAAAGCATTGCGCTAACCGGTAAAAGCGCAGCTCAAATCCACTTGAGACTTCCCCTGACACTTCCTATCCAGGCAGAAGGCGCGGGATCAGTTCAGGCCGAGACCTTCTCCATTAGGCACAGCCGCCTACCGTCCTACACCAGCATCAATGGCCTCCCAGTTGTCGAAGCACTCTGGGCAGCACGAGCTTCAAAAGACTATGCACGCAGAATCCTGGAAACACACTACGCCGGCCGGGACGGCGAGAAGCGACTCAACCACGACCTCAGCCGGATGCGGAAAGTTCCCGCCTGGCTGCGTGAAACCATCGCCACCACGCCAATCGGCTCATGCAGCGAACTCGAGCGCAAGCTGGCCCGTCCACTAATCAAGCGCGGGTACCGCATCCGAATGAACCAGTACATCGGCCCCTACTGCTTCGACATCCTGCTTGACCAGTGGAAAATAGCTATCGAAGTCGACTCAGAGACGTACCACGCTAACGAGGACTCGTTCATCGCAGATCGCTGGAAGGCCAACTCCGGCACGCTGCACGGCTGGATAGTCCTGCGGTTCACAGACTCATGCATCAATTGGAATCTCGACAGTGTCCTCGACGAAATCGAGCAGGCAATTCGATGGGTGCAAAAGCGCCGTCCCCGCGTGGACTATAAACCAGGATGGCCTGCCTGTCAGAAAGTTTGGGAATGGAATCCAACGGTTGGCTACGCCAATAAGCAGCGATAAACAGCCGATATCGCGAGATAAACAGCCATCCACTTGCCAAATTGTTATTTATTTTGTAATGAAAACTGACCGAACAGCAACTAGCCTGGCGCCTATGAACACTTCGCGCCGCACACCAGTCCACACGCCCGCTACGACTCGCCCAGGTTCCACCACTCGAAAAGCAACCTCACACCGAGCCCTTGTGGCCGGCATCCTCGCTACCACCGCATTGGCTTTCACCGCCTGCTCAACACAGGAAACTGAAGCAGCGCCCGAATCTGCTGCTCCGGTTGAAACCACTACCGTTACTCAGACCGAGGATGGCGTGTCTGACAAGAGTTCGGGCAACACGCCAAACCCAACCGGTTCTGCACCGGACCAGGGAGGCGATACATCGACGGCGGAGACTGGTGGCGCGTCGACGTCGTCAAGCGAAAGAGGCGACAACGGCGACGGGAGCCGGCTTCGTCAGGACATGACCGCTGAAATCTACAACAACCCCTCGCCGGGATCTACCTTCATGGCGGCCGGCGAACAGGCAACCACCTGCATCTACGGCGATGGGTACGGCCTCAACCTCATCGCGGCGGGCCCGAATACCAGCTGCGACTTTGCGAAGGCCGTTTTCAACCAGCAGACCGAGGGGCTTAACGCCTCGGAGGACAATATCCGCGACCACCTGCAGCCAAACATCAAGGCCAAGAGTCCCGCGACCGGGAAGACCTACGACCTCAGCTGCAGCACACAAGACGACGTTGTCGTGTGCACCGGCGGCAACAACGCGAAGATTTACATGTACTAGCGCACCAGGTGGCGGTCGGCAGTCGGTGCAACTGCTGGCCGCCAGCCGCGATTCGCCGATGGGGAATCGCAACAAGCCCGCAAACTCCCGCCTACAGTGAAACCATGACCGTTTCCCGCTTGCGCCCCTTCGGCGAGACCATCTTCGCCACCATGTCCCGCCTCGCCACTGAGCACGAGGCAATCAATCTTGGACAGGGCTTCCCCGACTGGGATGGGCCGGACGAGGTGCTCGCGGAGGCGAGGCATCAGATAGCTGGCGGAAACAACCAGTACGGCCCCGGCCGCGGCATGAAGGTGCTCCGCGAGGCTATCGTCGCCGATCGCGCCCGCCGCACGGGGCAGGTCTACGATGCCGACACCGAATGCCTCGTCACGGTCGGTGCCACGGAGGCGATTGCCGCCACCACCTTGGGGCATCTCGAACCCGGCAGCCACGTCATCGTCATCGAGCCGTACTACGACTCGTACAAAGCCGCCATCGCACTGGCTAACTGCACATATACCGCGGTGCCGCTCATCCCCGCAGCTTCCGGCACGGCACGCTCCTGGTCGCTCGACCGCAGCGCGCTTGCCGATGCCGTCACCGCCAAAACGGCCATGATCATCATCAATTCGCCGCACAACCCCACCGGCACCGTCCTCGCGGACGAGGACTTGCAGGCCATCGCCGATGTCGCCATCGCAAACCATCTACTCGTGCTTGCCGACGAAGTCTACGAACGCCTGTACTTCAACGGATTGTCACACTCTTCCATCAGCGCTCTGCCCGGCATGCGCGAGCGGACCATTGTCGTGTCCAGTGCCGCAAAAACCTTCAACGTCACCGGCTGGAAGATTGGCTGGGCGCTCGCCCCGACTGAGCTACTCGATGGCGTCGTCAAGGCCAAGCAGTTCTTGAGCTATGTCGGCGCCACTCCCCTTCAGCCCGCAGTCGCCCGTGGCCTGCAGGAATGTGCCCCATGGGTGGACGAGCTGGCAGGTCAGCTCGAGGGCAACATGCGGCTCCTCGCCGAGGGCTTGGAGGGCCTTGGCGCCGATGCCTTCACGCCGCAGGCAGGGTATTTTGTCGTCGCCGATGTCTCGAGCTGGGGGCTTGGCGACGCCCTGGAGACCTGCACCCGCCTGGTCAAGGAATGCCGCGTCGCAGCCATCCCCGTCACCGCTTTTGTGGATGACCCAGAGTCAGAAAAGTACCGCTACCTGGTGCGGTTCGCTTTCTGCAAGCGCGCCGAGGTGATTGAGAAGGCTATCACCCGGCTGCGGAATTATCTTGCTGCCCGGCCTGCAGCTGACGAATCTGATTCAGCGGCTGAATAATCCGCTCCCAAATCCGGTCGACCTGGCGCACGAGGTCCTCCTCGGTGCCTGAGTTTTCCAGAACTACGTCGGCGAACTGCAGGCGCTTATCATCGCTGATTTGCTTAGCGATGCGCTGCTTCGCATCCTCTCGGTCTACACCGCGGCTTTCCACCAGACGGTCGAGACGGACCTCCACCGGGGTATGCACAACTACGACGAGGTCCTGTGCTTCCGACTGCCCCATTTCAATCAACAGCGGAGAGTCAAAAACAATGATGGCGTCACCTGCCGCGTTGAACTGCTCTTCGGTGCGCTGCTCAATACGCGGGTGGGTAATGGAGTTCAGCAGCTCCGTCTTCTCCGCAGATACGAAGGCCCGCTTCGCAAGTTCGCCGCGGTTGAGGGAGCCGTCGTCAAGCAAAATGCCCCCGCCGAAAGCTTCGGCGAGTTCGGCCAGCGCCGGTTCCCCGGGTTCGACGACATCGCGAGCGATCTGATCAGCGTCGATGATGACAGCACCGAGCTCGGCAAACCTACGGGCGACCGTAGATTTCCCACTGCCCATGCCGCCGGTTAGTCCTACTTTGAGCATGACTCTAAGGGTACGTGGACACGCCCCCGCACGTTAGTGCTTTACGACGAGATCCTCGATGCGGTGCCCCTCTTCAACGGGATCTGGGTTGACTGGGGCCGGGGCGGTGCCGTCACCGAATGGGCTGCCACCAAGGGCCTCACGGCCGTGCGGCTGGAGCAGGCCGGAGAGCTCCGGGCCCTTCGGGACAATCCCTAAAGGATTGAGATCGCGGTGGACCTCGTAGTAATGGCGCTTGATATCGACGAAGTCAGTGGTGTCGCCGAAGCCCGGAGTTTGGAAGAGATCACGCAGGTAGTTGTAAAGAACCGGCATCTCGGAGATCTTGCTCCGGTTGCACTTGAAGTGGCCGTGGTAGACGGCATCGAAGCGGATCAGGGTCGTGTAAAGGCGAATGTCGGCCTCAGTGATGTGGTCGCCCATGAGGTAACGGCGGGTCTCTAAGCGCTCAGAAACCTTGTCTAGGGCACTGAACAGTCGGTCGTAGGCCTTGTCGTAGGACTCCTGCGAGCCTGCGAAACCGCAGCGATAGACGCCGTTGTTGATCTCGGTGTAGATGAACTGCATGAGCTCATCCATTTCCTCGCGCATCTCCACCGGGTAAAGATTCGGGGCGCCTTCGCGGTGGAACTCGGTCCACTCGGTAATGAAGTCCAAGGTAATCCAGGGGAAGTCATTGGTCACGACCTCGCCCGACTCGATCTCGACGATGGCCGGAACAGTAATGCCACGCTGGTAGTCCGGGAAACGCTTGAGGAATGCCTCCTGGAGGCGTTCGTAGCCTAGTACTTCGTCACGGCCACCTGGTCCCTTGTCGAATGTCCAGGAGCGGGCATCGTGAACTGGCCCTGGAATTCCGACTGAAATTGCATCTTCCAGGCCGAGCAGCCTGCGAACGATAAGCGTGCGATGCGCCCACGGGCAGGCGCGAGCTGCAACAAGGCGGTAGCGACCGGCTTCAACGGGCCACGTCTTAATTCCGTCGCCTACCTCGCGACCGTTCTTAACAATGCGGTCGTTGATATAGCGGGTGTCGCGGTTAAAGTCCTTGCCCTCCTGGGAGTACACACCACCGGTGGAGTGGGAGGAATCCTCTACCTGGTTAGCGTTATCTACCTGCTTGGCTTCGTCCTTTGTTGTCATGTCACCAATCATATGGGCAGAAAGATAGGCTGTCAACGGCAGTAAAGACCGCCAGAGCCACCAAAGTCGACAGGACCACCGGGGCATTAGAGTCATTAGGGCCATTAGGACGGCTTGCGCTTCGCCAGTAGCCGGTTACTGTGCAGCAAACTACTTCTGGTGAAGCGTAAGCCCGCCCTAGGCAACAGCGGTGCCCCCTTCATGGCCCAAAGCTCCATCACCCGGACCAAAGATGCAGCAACCCCCCAAGCCGCCGCTATAAGAACAAGGCCGAGCAGGTGCCCGTCGTAAAGCAAAGAAGGCACGAAAAAGCCCCAGCGAGGAAAACCTCGCCGGGGCAATTTCTCAAAGGGACGTGTAAGCCCTTAGCGGTCTAGCTTAGTTGCCAGCCAGCTTCTCGCGCAGAGCAGCGAGCTGCTCGTCGGAAGCCAGGGTGCCGCCTGCATTGTCTGCAGCCGGTGCGGCCGGAGCAGCCGGAGCTGCCTCGCCGGACTCGGAGGAGTAGTTCGAAGCGGTCTCTGCAGCCTCGGCAGCTGCAGCGCGGTGACGCTCGATCTGGGCAGCGTGCAGCTGGTGGTGACGCTCTGCCTCTGCGTAGCGAGCCTCCCACTCTGCGCGCTGGGTCTCGAAGCCCTCCATCCACTCGTTGGTCTCCGGGTCGAAGCCCTCCGGGAAGATGTAGTTGCCCTGCTCGTCGTAGGAGTCGCCCATGCCGTACTTGGTCGGGTCGAACTCTTCGGTGAAGTCCTCGTCAGCCTGCTTGAGGGACAGGGAGATACGACGACGCTCGAGGTCGATGTCGATGACCTTGACCATGACCTGCTCGTCGACGGAGACGATCTGGTCCGGAACATCGATGTGGCGGGAAGCCAGCTCGGAGATGTGAACCAGGCCCTCGATGCCCTCCTCGACGCGGACGAACGCACCGAACGGAACCAGCTTGGTGACCTTGCCCGGAACAATCTGGCCGATTGCGTGAGTACGGGCGAAGACGCGCCACGGATCTTCCTGAGTAGCCTTCAGGGACAGGGAAACGCGCTCGCGGTTCAGGTCGACCTCGAGAACCTCGACGGTGACCTCGTCGCCAACCTGGACAACCTCGGACGGGTGGTCGATGTGCTTCCAGGACAGCTCGGAAACGTGAACCAGGCCGTCAACACCGCCGAGATCGACGAATGCGCCGAAGTTGACGATGGAGGAAACGACACCCTTGCGGACCTGGCCCTTCTGCAGCTGGTGCAGGAACTCAGAGCGGACCTCAGACTGGGTCTGCTCGAGCCATGCACGGCGGGACAGAACGACGTTGTTGCGGTTCTTGTCGAGCTCGATGATCTTGGCCTCGATCTCCTGGCCGATGTACGGCTGGAGGTCGCGGACACGACGCATCTCGACGAGGGAAGCCGGCAGGAAGCCGCGCAGGCCGATGTCGAGGATCAGGCCGCCCTTGACGACCTCGATGACGGTACCGGTAACCGGCTCGTCGTTCTCCTTGAGCTGCTCGATGGTGCCCCAAGCACGCTCGTACTGAGCGCGCTTCTTGGACAGGATGAGGCGGCCTTCCTTGTCTTCCTTGGTCAGGACCAGCGCGTCGATCTCATCGCCAACTTCGACCACTTCGTCAGGGTCGACATCGTGCTTGATGGACAGTTCGCGGGAAGGAATGACACCTTCAGTCTTGTAGCCGATGTCGAGAAGAACCTCGTCGCGGTCAACCTTAACGACGGTGCCCTCAACGATGTCACCATCGTTGAAGTACTTCATCGTCGAGTCGACAGCGGCCAGGAAATCCTCAGCGGTGCCAATGTCGTTGATGGCAACCTGAGGGACGTTAGAAGTGGACATATAAGATGTGCTCCGAAGCGGATAGAAATCGAAAAACGGACAATTTCGGCCTTGCCCCTCAAAGAAACTCCTGGACAACCGGGCCAAATCCGCTTTCGGCGAATCTCGCCATTGGCAATTAGTTAACCCGGTATCCCCGAAGCTCGAGGCTGCAAAGTCGGCACGCTAATGCATACCTAGCGAACAATACCGATTTGAGCTGCGACATTCAAGTCCGCAACACATCCGCGGCAAGCCCGCAACAAGTCCGCCGACCAGCACTACGGCCCGACCTTCGCACCACTAATGCGCAGCAGTATCCCAGTTCACACCAGCACCGATAGAAACATCCAACGGCACCAACAATTCAGCCGCCGAGTCCATCTCCCGATGCAGCAGCTCCTTGATGGCTTCCTCTTCCCCATCTGCAACTTCCACAACCAGTTCGTCATGAACCTGCAGGAGGACACGTGAGCGCAACCCGCCCCGTCGTAAAGCATCGTCGACCCGGAGCATTGCAATCTTAATAATGTCTGCCGCCGAGCCCTGGATCGGCGAGTTCAAAGCCGCACGTTCCGCGTTATCGCGAGCGATGCGGTTGTCGGCGTTGAGTTCCGGCAGGTAGCGACGACGATCGAACATCGTGGCCGTAAAGCCGTCCTTACGCGCCTGCTCAACAACCTTGTGCAGATAATCGCGCACGCCGCCGAAGCGCTCGAAGTAGTCCTCCATGAGCTTCTTCGCCTCGCGCTGCGGAATGTCGAGCTGCTGAGCCAGACCAAAAGCGCTCAGACCATAAGCCAATCCGTAGCTCATCGCCTTTACACGACGACGCAGCTCGGGCGTAACCTCATCGATGCCGACGCCGAAGACCTTCGAGCCGACGTAGTTATGCAGGTCCTCGCCCTGGCGGTAGGCCTCAATCAGCCCCGGATCCTGCGATAGGTGCGCCATCACGCGCATCTCAATCTGCGAGTAGTCCGCGGTGATCAGCTGCTCATAGCCATCGCCGACCACGAACGCCTCACGAATCCGTCGCCCGAACTCCGTGCGCACCGGGATGTTCTGCAGATTCGGCTCCGTCGACGACAGACGCCCCGTCGCCGCGACCGCCTGATTAAAAGTCGTATGAATACGGCCATCATCAGCGACAGCCTTAATCAGCCCCTCCACGGTCGACTTCATCTTCTGCGACTCGCGGAACTTCAACAGGTAATCCAGGAACGGATGCGGGTTGACCTTCGCCAGCCCCTCAATTTCCTTCGCCGCCGTGGAATAGCCCGTCTTCGTCTTCTTTGTCTTGGGCATTCCCAGCTGGTCAAACAGGACCTCTTGCAACTGCTTCGGCGATCCGAGATTCAGCTCAGGCTTATCGACGAGGTTGCGAGCCTCACTCTCCGCCTCATCGGTAGCCGCCTGCGCCTGCTTTCGGAGCTCCTCGAGCGCATCAACATCGACAGCGATACCGGCACGCTCCATCCGACCCAGCACTGGGGCGAGCGGGACTTCCAGGTCGGCGTACACACTGTAGAGCCCGGCCTCGTCGAGTTCGACAGCCAATCGCTCAGCCAGGTCGATGACGGCGGCGACATGGGAAGCGTCTTCGGCCGGGCCATCGAGCAGGGTCATCTGGCCCTCGGCCTGCGAAAGAGTCTGGCCCAGGTGACGCTGGACGACGTTGTCCAAGCTGTAGCTGCGCTGGCTTGGGCGCAGCAGATACGCAGCCAGGAAGGTGTCGTGGATGACCCCGGCCAGCTCGAAGTCGTAGTTCCAGAGTGCATGCATGGCCGTTTTAGAGTCATGCACCAGCTTCGGATGGTCGCCAGCGAGCCACTCGCGCAGTGCGTCGGCATCTTCGGCGGAAAGATCACCCAAGTCGAGAGAAACAGCCTGGCCGGAGGTCTTGCCCTTCTCATCTGCGGAGCCAATCATCAGGGTGTGCTCCCCGACCTGCAACGCGGCCGGCTCGTGCAGATTATCGAGCCAGGCAGCCAGGGCGCCGTCGTCAAGCGAAACAGCCTCGAGCTTTGTCGCACTGTCGCTGGTGGAGGCGGTGACGCCCGCGCCTTCGATGGAAAGGGTGCGGAAGACGCGTTCGCGAAGGTTGTCGCCGAATTCGAGGCGGTCGAAGAAGTCGATGATTCCCTGGGCGTCGGCGGGACGGAGCTCGAGCTCGTTCGGACCGTACGGCAAGGGCAGATCCTTGACCATTTCGGTGATGTCGCGGTTCAGCTGGACGTTTGCGACGCGCTCGCGGAAGTTATCGCCGACTTTGCCGCGGATTTCGTCAGCGTGGTCGATGAGGTTTGCCAGCGTGCCGTACTGAACGATCCACTTCGTCGCGGTCTTCTCGCCGACCCCCGGAATGCCCGGGAGATTGTCGGAGGGGTCGCCGCGGAGAGCCGCGAAATCCGGGTACTGAGTCGGCGTCAGACCGTACTTCTTCTCGATAGCAGCAGGCGTGAAGCGATGCAGCGTGGTGACGCCGCGCATTGGATAAAGCACCGTCGTGGTGTCGTTGACCAACTGGAACGAGTCACGGTCACCAGTGACGATGAGCGTTTCGAAGCCCTCAGGCTTGGCTTGGGTAGCCAACGTCGCGATAATGTCGTCGGCCTCGTAGTTGTCCTTTTCCAGCGTGACGATGCCCATCTCTTTCAGCACCTGCTGAATAAGCGGCACCTGACCACGGAATTCCTCAGGAGTCTTCTCACGCTGAGCCTTATACTCCGGGAAGATCTCGTTGCGGAAGGTCTCGCGGGCGACATCGAAGGCGACCGCCACGTGCGTGGGCTTTTCCTCGCTGAGGATATTGGACAGCATAGAAAGGAAGCCGTACACCGCGTTCGTTGTCTGACCACCGGTGGTTGAGAAATTATCCACCGGAAGGGCAAAGAACGCGCGGAAGGCCATGGAATGACCGTCGATAAGCATGAGGGTCTTCTTCATGACATCCCAGTGTAGGAAAATATTGAACAGCGTAGGAAAACTGAGATGCGCGCTGAGGAATCGCGGGCTGCGGAGGATGAGCTGTTGGCCGGTCAGCTTCAGTGAACAATAATTACGGTAATCAGGCTGCATTTTGAAACGGATTCAGCAGCCCCTTAGTCCACCTGAACAGTGATTCGCAAGAGTGAGCCTCTCGAGCGTCGCTTGGCACCTGGTTTCAGTTTCCGAAATGCTGTAATCCAACTTTAATATTCGCCTTATTTTCCTGGAGTTTTTCCATATTTTCCAGCGATTGTTCAACAGCATGCACGGAACCTGCCCCAAATGAGGCACCTAGAAATTACCCCCTCTTTGAGGTGGCCGCGAAAACATATCACCACGTCCTGCGCATGCCTCTGAAATCAATTGGCGTAGTTACGCTTTCATGGCTTTAGACTCTTCAGCATGAGTGAGTTCGATTCGACCGATTTCCAACGGAGCGCCCAGTCCACCCGCGAGCGCATCATCGCGGCTGCAGCTCGGCACTTCGCGCGCAAGCCTTTGCGAAGCGTGCCGCTGAAGGAAATTGCCAGCGATGCGGGCGTTAGCGCGCCGCTCATCATCAAGTACTTCGGCTCCAAAGAAGGTCTCATGGCCGAACTGATTGACTTCAGCCAGTTCAAAGGCACACTCAGCCGAGCTCCCTTCAATGAACTTGGCCAGCGGATGGCCAGCGCTATTTTGACTGGTCAAGGAATGGCCGGACAGTCCATGATTCCACTGATTGTCGGATCCCTCGACTCCGAGGAAACCGCAAAAGTCATCGCCGAGCGGTTCAATGAAGCTGTTGCAGATGACTTGATTCGCCGCGTCGAAGAGGACGGACCGGAAGACGTTAGCCACGACGCTGCTGTGCACCGCAGCCAGATGGCTATTTCCCTCTGCGTCGGATACCTAGTTCTTTCTGATACTGGTCTGATTGATGAGGCCAACGCGCCGAGGATTTCGGTTGAGGCCCTGGGCAGCTGCCTGCAGCAAATCATCGAGCACGGCTAAGAACTGAGCACGGCCAAGGAAGCAGCTCCACTGCCCACTGCCCACTGCCACCACCCACTACCACCGACTACTCCTGCGTAACTCACTGAATCAGCAGCGCCACCCCAGGCGCTGCTTTTTTGTTTTGTGTCCTTAATCGCACCCCGAAGCCACTAATACACACACGGAAATACGCTTCTTCTCAGGTGGAAGACATACAATGGCCTGCGATGTCTACTGAAAATACGAGCGCTCCTGGCGCAGAGTCGACCACGCTGCCGACCACGAGCCCCTACTCTGAAATCCCGAAGCCGACCCCGCTGGGTGTCATCGCCAACGCAGTTCGCGGTGGCCTCATTGGTCTCGCCGAGACGATTCCGGGGGTCTCCGGCGGAACCCTTGCGCTGATCACGGGCATCTACGGACGCCTGATTGAATCGGCCAAGCGCATCACCGACCTGCCGCGGGCAATGTCGAAGGGCACCTTCAAGGAGGACCTTCGCAGAATCGACTGGTGGCTGCTCATCCCGGTGGCTATCGGCATGGTTGCCGTGGTCTTCTCCATGGCAGGCGTCATGGAGAACTTCGTCACCAACCAACCAGTCGCTTCTCGAGCACTGTTCATGGGCATGATCGCCGCCTCGATCACCATGCCGCTGAACGAGCTACAGCCGGGTGCTCTGCGTCAGCCGGGCATGCGCGGCAAGGCCATCGCTGTCTTCCTGTTCTTCAGCATCGCCCTGTTCGCGCTGACCTCCCTCCCCCAGGCCGCACCGACGCAGCCGCCTCTCTGGCTCGTACTCATCGCCGCCTCGATTGCCGTGTGCGCGCTGGTTCTGCCGGGCGTTTCGGGCTCTTTCTTCCTGCTGGTCATCGGACTCTACGCACCGACCATGGGCGCAATTCACGACCGCGACTTCGCCTACATCGGCACTTTCTTCGTCGGCGCGCTGATTGGCATCGTCCTGTTCATCCGCTTCCTCGAATGGCTGCTGAGTACGCACCAGGCGCTCACGTTGGTCGCCATGTCCGGCCTCATGCTCGGTTCACTGCGCGCTCTCTGGCCGTGGCAGACCGAAAACAACGAGCTCCAGGGCATCGGCTCCGACTGGGGACTCGCCCTCGGACTGTTCATTCTCGGCGCCGCAATCGTCAGCGTCGTCGCTTATGCGCAGCGCCGTTTTTCTAATTCGGGGTCGATGGACTAAACTAGTCAAAGTCGCTTCGATAGAGCATTTTCGCTTATCGACGGCTTTGCGCCCCTGTAGCCCAATTGGCAGAGGCAACGGATTCAAAACCCGTCCAGTGTGAGTTCGAGTCTCACCGGGGGCACGATTTGAAAACCCGCTTTCACCTGGCTTTTAGCCTGGTGGGGGCGGGTTTTTGCTTGTCTGCGTATTCACTATCTTTCACTCTTTTTCACGCACTTTCACGTACTTTCACGGGTATTTTGCACCAAAAATGAGCCAAAAAAGAGCCACGTATTGCCTGCTGAATCCTGCGTTAACTCCTGGGTGAATCTGTTTTTGGGCATAAGAAAACCCCGCCACTACCGATTGAGTGAACGGGGCAGTGCCATGGCGGGGACTCGCACCCCGCGAATGTGGCTACTCCATGGCTTTTGAGTCCGTTGATTTCAACAGGCGAGCATACGCTCTGAAAACTTCTTCATCGCCATCGACGTACTCGGACATCCCACTCAACAAAGCTTGCCGCTGCTCTTCTATGATGGAGACTCGAAACTCAGCGATGTCTTCTGCAAGATAGGTGGCTGCGACTGCGTAGCGGCGCAGTGCCGCGGTTACTTCTGATTTGCCGCCGCGGTCGCCGATGCGGGCGCGGTTGATAAACGGCACGAATTGTACCGCGCCGAAGTTGTGCTGCAGACACTCGCTCAACTGCCCGGTCACGCATTAAAACTGCCGAGACGGTTTCCGCTTCACCAGCAGCCGTTCAGTGTGCAGCAAATGCATTCTGGTGAAGCGGAAGCCGTTCTTTTGCAGCAGGCATCCAACTGGACTCTGGCCAATTGGCGTCATCAACAAACGAAGCCCGCTGCTACAGGTTATCCACCGCGTACTGAGCTTCCTCCGGAGTAAACTGCTCGCCGTATTCCGACGTCAGCTGCTCGTAAACCGCATCCGGGGACATCGCCATCGAATCCTGGTAGATTCTCGCCTTTTCCAGTGCGTTCTTATTCCAGTCCGCATCGAGATTGTCCATTGCATACTGGGCTGCCTCCGGTGAGAACTTCTCGCCGTACTCCGAGGTCAGCTGATCATAAATACCGGCCTTCGACATGTGCATGCGATTCGCGTAAATCTCTGCCTTGCGGAGAGCATTCTTGTATTCGGTCGGGACCTTCTCATCCTGCTTTTGCTGCTCCCCCGTCTGACCTTGCTGCTCATCTACACCTGCCTCGGAAGACTCAGCGAAATCG
This sequence comes from Corynebacterium sp. HMSC063G05, assembly GCF_001810555.1. Taxonomy (NCBI): domain Bacteria; kingdom Bacillati; phylum Actinomycetota; class Actinomycetes; order Mycobacteriales; family Corynebacteriaceae; genus Corynebacterium; species Corynebacterium sp. HMSC063G05. Next base: position 49,951 of record NZ_KV801849.1, read on the forward strand.
GCATTCTCAACAGTCCCAGAATCAGCCGCAACGGCAGTCTCCGAACCAAAGAGAGATGCAGCTTCAGAATCGGAACCCGACTCAGTGTCACCGCCACCAGTCAAGCTGGCCGCCACAGCGAGGACCACGACAGCGCCCGCGGCAATACCACCCCATTTGAAGCAGCCACCCTTCTTCTTTTCTTTCGGAGCCGGAGGCATCTGCCCCGCTGCCGACGGACCCTGCGGGTAGGGCTGCTGGCCGAGCGGATCCTGCGGGCTGTGCTGGTAGGACTGCTGCCCCAGCGAATCCTGCGGATTCTGGGAGCCGTACGGATTCTGGGAGCCATACGGGTTCTGTGGACTCTGCGGGTTCTGGGGGAAAGTGGAATCGGACATCGTAAGAAGCCTCCTGCGTAGAAGTTGCAATAAACGAACAGCTCTCTGTCGTCAGTTGGAACTATCCCAGGAACTCCGGATTCAACTTTCCGCACTACACAAACATTTTCGATTCGCGAACCATAAGGCACCACTGAAGGTAAGAAAAAACCAGGCCTCTACCCCATAGAACAGGGCTTGGAACTGGTTAATCTCTTTAAAAACTAACCTTCAACCCCGGCCAGCGCTTACTCAATATCGGCAAATAATATCGCCAACATTTTCCAAACCAATAGAAGGCCAAAAGCGGCCAAGGCATGGAGCCCCTCCAACGACAGCCGCCCATATGGAACCCGACAGCACATAGACACCCCACCGAAGGCACTTCCTAACAAAGATGCTTCCGAGCAAGCTCGATGCACACCTTCATCACAAACGACGCAGCTGAGTAGCCCTTAACACAAACGATGCCATGGCAGGACTCGTCGAACTCGGCAAAAGCCGGGGTTCCGGCATCACGCCCGCGGCCGCCAGCCCCACGACACTTCCCAAATCCCCGCTCCCCCAACCGCAAAGATTTTATTTTCCACCCCACTGTCCATATAATGAGATACCAATCCCGTATAGCAAGACTGGTTTAGTTTTTACGCACACCACTACGTATCACCTGCCAAGCTTTGCTCCCGGCTTTACGCACTGCCCACCAGCAGCTCACGCCGCGGTCGAGTTTTCTCAAAGTACAAAGTACTCAGTACTCAACACGTTTTGGACTGTCATCATGCCTGCTGCGAATTCCCCCTCTAGCTCCTCCGCCCACACTGCGAACGCGAACTCCGCTAAGACGCCACTTCACGCAGTACCGGAGGACACCGCCCCCACAGATCCGTCGACCATCACCGATGCGGAAATCTTTGAGGCACACCGAGGCGGCAAGCTCCGCTCCCACTCCACCATGAAGCTCGAGACAATTCGCGACCTCTCCATCGGCTACACCCCAGGTGTCGCTCGCGTCTGTGAGGCCATCCACGAAGATCCGGCTCTGGCCCGCACCTACACCTGGACCGGCCAGAACGTCGCAGTGGTTTCCGACGGCACCGCCGTGCTTGGCCTTGGCGACATCGGGCCCAAGGCCGCGCTACCGGTGATGGAAGGAAAAGCCCAGCTCTTCGAGCAGTTCGCCGGCATCTCCGCTGTGCCAATCGTCCTGGATACCCTCAATACAGAGGAAATCATCCAGACGGTCAAGGCGCTGGCGCCGTCGTTTGGCGGAGTGAACCTCGAAGACATCTCCGCGCCTCGCTGCTTCGAGATCGAGCAGCGTCTCGACCAAGAGCTCGACATCCCCATCTTCCACGACGACCAGCACGGCACCGCCATCGTCATCGCCGCCGGCCTGATCAACGCCTGCAAGCTGACAGGTCGCAGCTTCCAGGATCTCCGCGTGGTCATCTCCGGCGCTGGTGCCGCTGGTGTCGCTGCGACGAAGATGCTGCTGTCCGCTGGCGTGTCCGACATCGTCGTCGTCGATTCGCGCGGCATCATCCACCCGGACCGCGAGCCACTGAGCGACATCAAGCAGTGGGTCGCCGGCATGACTAACCCACGCGGTATCACCGGCTCGATCAACGATGCGCTTGTCGACGCTAACGTGTTCATCGGCGTCTCTGCCGGCCGTATCGGCGAGGATGCGATTAGCCAAATGGCCGCTGACCCGATTCTGTTCTCGCTGGCCAACCCGATTCCGGAGATTCCGATGGAAGTCGCCCGCAAGTACGGAGCCGTCGTGGCCACTGGCCGCTCGGATCATCCGAACCAGATTAATAATGTGCTGGCCTTCCCGGGTCTGTTCCGTGGCGCACTGGAGGCGGGTGCCAAACGGATCACCGAGGCCATGAAGCTGGCTGCTACTCAGGCCATTGCAAATGTTGGCGTAGAAGACCTGAGTGCCGACCGCATTATCCCGTCGGCGCTGGATTCGCGCGTCATGCCGGCCGTGGCGAAGGCTGTCCGCGATGCTGCGCTGAGCGACCCGGCCTCCGGCGCGGTCGGCCCGCTCGACGTCACTGGCAATGGCTTTGCTGCAGCTGAAGCGAACTAGAAAACCGGCGCTGACTATTCCCCGGGAAGTCTGAAAAGTGTGCGGTTTTCCTGCACCAGCCTAAGACGCAGCTGAATAGGGGTACCGAATTTAAGGTATTCCTGTGCCTAGGTAACATATTCAGATATGAAAAGACCCATCGCATTGGCGGCTGCCACGCTGACTGCGACCTTGTTCTTAGGGCTTACAGGCTGCGTCACCAATGACGAAAGCGGTAACCCCGAGGGCTGGTCAGAGATCAAACCGGCAGCGGTCCCCGAACTGGCGAAACAGGTCCCAGCAGATCTTCGTAAGCGCGAAGTATTGCGCATCGGCACCAACCCAACATTCGCCCCGGCAGAGTTTAAGGATTCCGCCGGTTCCATCATCGGATTCGACATTGACCTCATGCGGGCCATGGCCAGCGTCCTGGATCTGCGGCTGGAAATCCAAGAACAGGATTTCGCACTGATTCTGCCGGCCCTGTCGGCCGGCGCAGTTGATGTTGGTGCCTCCGGCTTCACCTCAAACGAGGAGCGCCGCAAGACCTACGACTTCGTCGACTACCTGGATACCGGCCTGCAGTGGGCACGTCGCCCGGGCAGCGACGCCAGCTCCGACAACTACTGTGGCAAAACTGTCGCTGTTCAGCGCAATACCGTCGCTGACATGGAGGACCTGCCGGTAAAGAATCAGGATTGTCTGGATCGCGGTTTGCCACCAATTAACAAATTGGCCTACCAGGATGCTGGTACCGCAGCTACCACCGTGGTGCTGGGGCGTGCTGACGCGCTGGCAGCTGACTCACCAGTCAGTGCCTACGCGGTCAATCGTTCTGAGGGCAAACTCGAACTTGCCGGAGATATCTACGATGGTGCCCCGTTCGGCTTCGCTATTCCGAAGGATTCAGAACTCGGCCCAGTACTCCAGCAGGCGCTGCAGTACCTCATCGACAACGGCCAGTACAAGCAAATCCTGACCACATGGGGTTTGGAAGACGGTGCTTTGGAACGCGCCACTATTAACGGAGAGGAACTTTAAGTGAGCGACTCATCTGCGTCTGGCGCCCGCTACGAGGCCACACAGGCGGAACTCAACGAAGAAATTAAGGCCAAACCGCTGCCGCACCCGGGTCGCTGGATCACCGCAGCAGTGCTGCTTGTGCTCTTCCTGTGGTTCATCATCGGTGCCGCCCGCAACGAGGCCTACCACTGGGATGTTTACTTCCAGTACCTGTTCGACACACGAATCGCCGCTGCCGCTGGCTGGACCATTGCACTAACGGTCCTGGCCATGCTCATCGGTATCGTCGGCGGTGCCATCGTCGCCGTACTCCGAATGTCGGACAACCCCGTGCTGTCCACTGTTGCTTGGTTCTACCTGTGGGTTTTCCGAGGAACTCCGGTCTACGTGCAGCTGGTCTTTTGGGGCCTCCTCGGCACTATCTACTCGACGATTGACCTGGGCGTTGCCGAGGTTGATCTCAGCACTGTCCTGTCCAATACCTTTGTGTTAGCGTTCGTCGGTCTCGGCTTGAATGAGTCCGCATACATGGCTGAAATTGTCCGTGCCGGCATCCAGGCTGTCCCGGAGGGCCAGACCGAAGCATCGAAGGCACTGGGTATGAGCTGGTGGCAGACTGTCCGCCGCACCATCTTGCCACAGGCTATGCGCATCATCATCCCGCCGACGGGCAACGAGTTCATCTCCCTGCTGAAGACCACTTCGCTGGTCATCGCAGTGCCGTTCTCGCTGGAACTCTACGGCCGCTCCACGGACATCGCCAATGCGCTGTTCCTGCCGGTGCCGATGCTGCTTGTCGCCGCCACCTGGTACTTGGTCATCACATCAATTCTGATGGTCGGACAGTTCTACCTTGAGCGCTACTTCGCCCGCGGCGCTACCCGTCAGCTCACCGCCCGCCAGCTGGCCGCGCTTGCCGACGCCGAAGGTGTGCCGCTTGCAAATGCTCGCGTTGTCGATAAGGACGAAGAGCACTTCTACCGAGAGGATCCGCAGTAAATGACTACCAAAGATTTGATGGTTGAGGCGCAAAAGGTTCGGAAGAACTTCGGCCGTCTCGAGGTCCTCAAGGGCATCGACCTGGAAGTTCCACGCGGTACGGTTACCTGCCTCATTGGGCCTTCGGGCTCCGGTAAGTCCACACTGCTGCGCTGCATCAACCACCTGGAGAAGGTCAATGCCGGCCGTCTCTACGTCGACGGTTCCCTGATTGGCTACCGCGAAAAGAACGGCAGCCTCTACGAAATTTCCGCCGCAGAAGCTGCCCGTCAGCGTCGCGATATCGGCATGGTGTTCCAGAACTTCAACCTGTTCCCGCACCGCACGGTGCTGGGAAATATCACCGAGGCACCAGTGCTGGTAAAGGGCGTCTCTCAGGAGCAGGCTGAAAAGCGTGCCATGGAGCTGCTGGAGACTGTTGGTCTGGCTCACAAGGCCGATGCCTACCCTGTTCAGCTCTCGGGCGGTCAGCAGCAGCGTGTTGCCATTGCTCGAGCCCTGGCCATGGAGCCGAAGCTAATGCTCTTCGATGAGCCGACTTCCGCTCTTGACCCCGAGCTCGTCGGTGAGGTTCTCAACGTCATGCGTGGTCTGGCCGATAAGGGCATGACCATGGTCGTCGTGACGCACGAGATGGGCTTTGCCCGCGAAGTCGCCGACCAGGTCGTGTTTATGGCTGACGGCGTGGTCGTGGAGAAAGGCACCCCGGATGAGGTGCTGGGTAATCCGCAGCACGAGCGCACCCGCAACTTCCTGTCTTCGCTGTTGAAGTAACAGCAAGCCTAAGCGCCAAAAGTTGCGGAGATTCCGCGAAACATAGTGACTGCCGCGCCGGTAGTCGCCAGAATGACCGCGAGCTTTCGGGCTTGCACAATGGGCACTCGTCGGGAAACGCGAGTGCCCAAAAATATACCCACAATCATGGCAACCAAACACAGCGGCCAGAGGATAGCCGGTGTGGTGGCGAAGACAGATACGTCACCGCTGATTTCCTTGAACAGCAAGGACAACGCGCCGGAAACAAAGAAGAGCGGTTGCAGGGTGGCTGCAAATGTCTGCGCTGGCCAACGGGAAGCCTGTGCGTAAACGGTAATGGCTGGGCCCGCAATGCCGGCCAGGGTATTCATAAAACCGCCGGCCACGCCTGAGGCAACGGCGTATTGTGGGCCGTCGACACGCATGCGCTGAGGCATAAAGGATGTCACTAGCAGCGCGAGTAGCACGAGCCCGCCGACCAGAACCTGGAGTGGCCCGCTGGGCGTGTTGTGAACCACCCAGGCGCCTGGCAGCGCACCTAAGGCCATCACCGGGCCAATCAGCCAGAACTTCTTCCAATCGACGTTCTCTCGCACCGAGATGGTCTGCATGATCGCATTGACCGATGCGAGCACGTTAATAATCAAAATTCCTGCTACGGGACCTGCAACCAGTGAGAGGACCGGACCTCCCAACAGTCCGAGTCCCATACCGGCTATTCGCTGCATCAGAGCCCCGATGAAAATCGTTGCCACGATAAAGACAAAAGCCCACACTGATAACTCCATAGGAGGGAGTTTACAGCGTGGGCTTTTTGGCTTTTCGACGGGCGGGGTCGCCGAGGATCCGTCGTAAAGCGGAAACGTTAGCAGACTAGATGACGCCCTGAGCCAGCATTGCGTTAGCGACCTTCTTGAAGCCTGCGATGTTGGCACCGAGCACGTAGTTACCCTCGTGATCGTACTCAGCGGCGGTGGTTTCGCAGTTCTTGAAGATGTTGGTCATGATGCGCTTCAGGCGCTCATCGGTGTAGGAGAAGGACCAGGAATCGCGGGTAGCGTTCTGCTGCATCTCCAGAGCGGAGGTAGCAACACCACCGGCATTGGCAGCCTTGCCCGGCGCAAAGTGGACACCGTTGGCCTTGAAGACCTCGATAGCCTCCGGGGTGGACGGCATGTTTGCGCCCTCAGCAACGAAGCGGCAGCCGTTGTCGACCAGCAGCTTGGCGGACTCGCCATTGAGCTCATTCTGAGTTGCACACGGCAGTGCGACATCAGCCTTGAGCTCCCAGATGTTGCCACCCTCGTGGAACTCAGCGCCCTCAGCCTCAGCGACGTACTCGGAGACGCGAGCACGACGAACTTCCTTGATTTCCTTCAGCAGCTCGACGTCGACACCGTTCGGGGTGGAGACGTAACCGGAAGAGTCAGAGAAACCGACGACGGTAGCGCCGAGCTCCTGAGCCTTCTTAATGGCGTAGATGGCGACGTTACCGGAACCGGAAACGATGACCTTGGCACCGTTGATGTCAGCACCGTTGGCCTTCATCATCTCTTCAGTGAAGTAGACACAGCCGTAACCGGTGGCCTCGGTACGAACCAGGGAACCGCCCCAGGTCAGGCCCTTACCGGTGAGAACGCCGGACTCGTGCTGGTTGGCCATACGGCGGTACTGACCGAACAGGTAGCCAATCTCGCGGCCGCCGACGCCGATGTCACCGGCCGGGACGTCACGGTACTCACCGATGTGGCGGTGCAGCTCAGTCATGAACGACTGGCAGAAGCGCATGATTTCTAGCTCGGACTTGCCCTTCGGATCAAAGTCGGAGCCACCCTTGCCGCCACCGATCGGCAGGCCGGTCAGGGAGTTCTTGAAGATCTGCTCGAAGCCCAGGAACTTAATGATGCCGAGGTTCACGCTCGGGTGGAAGCGCAGACCACCCTTGTACGGGCCCAGCACAGAGTTGAATTGAACACGGAAGCCACGGTTGACCTGGACCTTCCCCTGGTCATCGACCCACGGCACGCGGAAAATGATCTGACGCTCCGGCTCACACAGACGCTGAACCAAGCCGTAGTCACCGTAGTGTGGGTCCTTTTCCAGGACGACCTTCAGCGACTCCAGAACTTCTGCCACTGCCTGGTGGAACTCCGGCTCACCGGCGTTTCGGGTGAGAATCTGGTCATAGAGTCCCGAAACCTTCTGCTCGATATTCAAAATAAACCTCTCTGCGAAACCATTATGGCGCCCACGAAGAACAAACCGTCAGCGGTTGTAAACCACTTTCCGGTTGCCGTAACTCGGTGGCACAGGTTGTGTGCACAAGGACTGGGCAACTGTAGATATTGAAGCGGACATAATTATACAACGGCATATTGCTGGGAAAACTCGTAGCGATTCGCGCTACACCCGTTGGCCAAGCCAATCACTGACTCTGTGGAGGCTTACACTTTTCACGAATTAGGTAGGATATTACCTAAATACGGCAACATTCCAGGGATACGTCGCAACAGATTCGAGCATTTCGTCGAACTCACGCAGCACTGGGTCCGGGGGCAATTCTGCACGCGGAGTCAGTAGCTCAGAGAGGTCCATAGCGAGTTCATTGAGAGAACCGCCGTGCTGATCGAAGCTCAAGAGATAACGGAATACCTTCCTATCCCCCAACGGCTCCTTCGGGTTCTCACGCTCCCACTGCTCCACCAACTGCGCGTCCGTGTCCGCCGACGCCACCGAAACATCCACGTCACTAATTCGCCCGGCGCGGTCAAACTCACTCAACTTGGTACGAAATGCCTCGGCCAGCGCCTCCGATTCGGTCGGCTTCACCAGGCAGTGAAAAACAATCTTCGACATAACTTCACAGGCTAAGCCACGCGAGACGGCCAGACAATAGCTAACCGTCGTCAAGCCCTGTCCCCCTACGTTGGCGCGCCGACCGGCAGCAAAGACGTAGTGTTGGACTTATGCAGGCTTTCAGCAATCCCCTCATCACGCTTGCCGACGGCACGGTGAAGCAAGTCAATCCTTTTTCCGGTACCCAGGTATGGACAGTCCCAGGTCGTGGCAATCGGCCGTTGGGAATTAAGCACACGGATCCGCAGCCATTGAGCGAGGAGGATTTTGGATCCCGCGACTCCTTTGGCTGGAACAACCTGCTGCAAACCCCGCCGGAGAAGGCCCGCGTTGTCCTCGACGAATCGGTATTCGGCGGCTACAGCACGGTGACGGGAGTGCTGCCCGACCAGCTTTTCGACACCACTGCGGAGTTCCGCCGCGTGCCCAACCTGTTCGAGATCGTCTCCTATGACTATTGGTCGGAAAACTATGGCTTCGAGCCCGACCGCGAAACTCAGCAACGTATGGAGGCCTACCTCGATGACCCGAAGGGCCGCGAGCACGTGCTCAACATCATTCGCACGCGATACCGCGCCGCTGGACGCAGTGAAGAGGAAATCAACGCGCTTTCCGACGAGGAATTGCTGCGCCGCGCCCCAAGCTATTTCGCCGGCGGCCACGATGTGATTGTTGCCCGTCGCCACTTTGTCGACGCCGCTACCCACGATAACCAGCTGGCTTCTTCTGGCACATTGAGCGTTGCCGAGCACCGCGCACTCATTGCGTTTACCGTCGAGTCGATTGCTGACCTGTACCGACGGAACCGCTACGTGCGTTATGTGGCCGCTTTCCAAAACTGGCTGAAACCGGCAGGCGCAAGCTTCGATCACTTGCACAAGCAGCTTGTGGCCATCGATGAGCACGGCGAGCAGCTCAAGCGCGAAGTGCAGGCGGTGCGCAAGAACCCGAATATCTACAACGAATACGCAGTGGACTATGCGGCCCGCCACAACCTGGTTATTGCGGAAAACGAGCACGCGGTGGCTTTCGCAGGATTCGGACACCGCTACCCGACGCTGGAGATCTTCTCGAAGTCGGATGTCTGCGAACCGTGGCTGCAAACCCGGGCTGAGATAGACGCAATGTCGGACCTGATTCACGCATGTCATGCCGCTGCCGGGCCCACCATTCCGTGTAACGAGGAATGGCACCACCGCCCTGTCGATTTGGATGCCCGCATGCCGTGGCGCGTAATGATTAAGTGGCGCACCTCAAATTTGGCCGGTTTTGAAGGTGGCACCAAGATTTATCTGAACACCATCTCCCCATGGGATCTGCGCGACCGCGTTGTCCCGGAGATGTACCGTTTACGGGAGACCGGAAAGATTTCGGACAGCATTCACATTGCGACCGAGTGCCAGTGCCAGCCAAACTCGCTGAAGTACAACCCGCTCGTCGAAGACGGGTCGCGACTGTAGTTCTCTGGCACAGAGTAGAGAGGAGTTAGGAGTCTTAATCCAGGTGAGCAACAATGAAGCACGACTGAGCCGCATTCGCGACCTCATCGCCACTCATCGAGTGCCATTGGACAGGCAGTGGGAAATCTACCGTTACCTGCACCAGCACCCGGAGCTATCTCAGGCGGAGGAGAAAACTGCCGCGTATCTGGCCGGTGCTCTTCGCGACATGGGCACTTACACGGTGTATGAGGGAATCGGTGGTCACGGCCTCGTTGGTGTCATGGAAAATGGCCCCGGCCCTACCGTGCTGTTCCGCGCTGATATCGATGCGCTTCCGGTGTTCGAGGAAACCGGTGTGGACTTCGCTTCCTCTGCCACCGGTACCGCCCGCGATGGTTCTGCCACCGCCGTCATGCACGCCTGTGGCCATGACATGCACATGACGGCCGGTCTTGGTCTGGCTAGCCTGATGGCAGCAACTAAGTCTGAGTGGTCGGGTACTTTCATTGCCCTGTTCCAGCCCGCCGAGGAACTGGCCTGTGGTGCACAGGCTATGATTGACGACGGCCTGGCAGACCTCATCCCCACCCCAGATGTGTGCTTCGGCCAGCACATTGTTCCCGGCCCCGCAGGTCAGGTAATGACCATGCCCGGCCCGGCACTTGCTGGCTGTGACACCATTAGCATCACGCTGACAGGTCGCTCCGCACATGGATCTATGCCGCACAACGCCATTGACCCGACGTACTTGGCTGCCGCAATCGTTCTGCGCTTGCAAGGAATTGTGGGGCGCGAGATTCCTCCCCACGAGTTTGGTGTTTTGTCCGTCGGCACGCTGCAGTCCGGCAATTCGAATAACACAATCCCCGGTCAGGCCAAGATTGTGCTGAATATTCGCTACTACTCCAACGATGTGCGCGCGAAGCTCATTGCGGGCATTGAGCGCGTTGTTCGTGGCGAATGCCTGGCTTCCGGCACTGAGGTTGAGCCTGTGATTGAGTACTCCGATCACGGCGAAGTCACTGACAATGATCCGGAGGCGTTTGCCACGATTCGCCCGGTCATGGACGCTGTGCTCGGCGACGATTCCACCGATGCTGTGCCGTGGACCGCATCGGAGGACTTCTCAGACCTGCCGCGTGGACTGAACTGCCCATATGTCTACTGGACCGTTGGCGCCACACCTCGGGATACGTGGGAAGCCGCCGTTGCTGCCGACCGCGTGGTCGAAGACGTACCGTCGAATCACATGCCGACATTCCTGCCGGACTTCGAGCCGACGGCTACCTCCGCGACTTCTGCCGCCGCTGCCGCCGTACTGTCCTACTTGGCAAAGTAAGAGCTGCGTGCCGGCCGCTTGCCACCGCGCACAGCGCAAAGATCCCACCAAACAGCCCGACAGCCCAGGTCGAAAGGCTCTTACAAAAAGCCGGTAAGCCCCAAAAGGACTTACCGGCTTTTTCAAACGCGCCAGAGAGCTAGCGAGCGTCCTCGCCAATAACGTGGACGTGAATCATGTTGGTATTGCCCTCATTTCCTGGAGGGGTACCAGCAACAACGACCAGCGTGTCGCCAGCGTTGTAGTTTTCCATGGTCAAGAGCTGCTCATCGATGACCTGCATGATCTCATCCGTGCTGTTAACCTCGCGCACCAAGAAGGTCTCCGCACCCCACGTCAGCGCAAGCTGCGAACGAACCTGCTGATTCGGAGTGAATACCAGCAGCGGCAGGCGAGAGTGCAAGCGTGCCACACGGCGAGCGGTATCACCCGAGGTGGTGAAAGCAACCATAGCGCGGGCATTCAAGCGCTCACCGATATCGCGAGCTGCGTAGGAAATCACACCACGCTTCGTGCGAGGCATGTGGGTCAGCGCAGGAACTTCCCCCTCGCGCTCAGCGGCGGTGACGATGCGAGCCATGGTCTTAACCGTGGACTGCGGGTACTTACCAACCGAGGTCTCACCCGAGAGCATCACGGCATCTGCGCCATCGAGCACAGCGTTGGCCACGTCGGAGGCCTCCGCACGAGTCGGGCGCGAGTTCGAAATCATGGAGTCGAGCATCTGGGTGGCGACGATGACCGGCTTGGCGTTCTCGCGGGCAATCTGAATAGCGCGCTTCTGAACCAGCGGAACATCTTCCAACGGCACCTCAACACCAAGGTCACCACGGGCGACCATCACGGCATCGAAAGCCAGGATGATGGCCTCGAGAGACTCGACTGCCTCTGGCTTCTCCAGCTTGGCGATAATCGGGACACGACGGCCAACCTCATCCATGACCGCATGGACCAGTTCGACGTCGGAAGGCGAACGGACGAAGGACAGCGCGATGAAGTCGACTCCCAGCTTCAGAGCGAAGCGCAGGTCGGCGATATCCTTCTCCGACAGAGCCGGCACCGAGATGTTCATCCCCGGCAGGGAAACACCCTTGTTGTTCGAGACCGGACCGCCCTCGATGACACGGCACACCACATCGTTGCCATCTACCTCGATGCACTCCAGGCCCACCTTGCCATCGTCGACAAGCAGGCGATCGCCCGGACGGGCATCGTCAGCGAGATTCTTGTACGTGGTGGAGACGCGGTCGTGCGTGCCTTCGACATCGTCGACGGTGATGCGGACAATCTCGCCGTCAGCCCAATACGTCGAGCCTTCCTTAAAACGACCGAGGCGAATCTTTGGTCCCTGCAAGTCGGCGAGAATACCGACGGCATGTCCCGTAGCGTCGGATGCTTCACGCACCCAGTGGTAGTTCTGAGCGTGGTCCTCATGCTCACCGTGAGAGAAATTCAGGCGGGCAACATCCATGCCGGCGTTGACCAGCCCGGTAATCCCCTCCAGCGAAGCAACTGCTGGACCGAGGGTACATACAATCTTCGTTCGTCTAAGCACGGCCTCCAGCCTAGTCCCTTAACGGGCTATGCGTCAGTTGGAAGCACTGTGAGCTTCAGCAGCCTCGCGCTCTCCCCTGACTTCAGCTGCGGTTTCGCGGCTCTTGGCCCGCAGAATCCACAAAGCAATGACAGCGCAGAAAAAGACCACGAGCGACGTGATGTTATTAATACGCACACCGAATATCAGCGTTGCGTCATCGACGCGCATGAGTTCAATGAAGAAACGCCCCAAAGTGTAGGCCGCGACATAGAGCGCAAAGACGCGCCCGCCGCCCATCTTGAACTTTCGGTCCGCCCACACAATGACCAGACAGGCGAGGACGTTCCACACCATCTCGTAGAGAAACGTTGGATGCACCACGGCCAGCACTTCGCCTGTCGACGTTCCGGTGACAGGGGTAACCCGACCAAACTCATCAACTCGTTGGTAAATTTCCAGACCCCACGGAAGTGACGTTGGGCCACCGTAGAGTTCCTGGTTGAACCAATTGCCCAGACGCCCAATGGCCTGTCCAAGGATGATCGCGGGTGCGGCCGCGTCAAGAACTGGCGCAAACGGCACCTTTCGCCACTTAGCGACCGCCCACGCGGCCAGCACCCCCAGCGCCACCGCTCCCCAGATGCCGAGGCCACCATTGGTGATTTTCAGTGCATCGGCGGGATTGGCGCCGAGGCCGAAGTACTTCTCCCAGTCAGTGGCGACGTGGTAGAGACGGCCGCCGATAATGCCCGCAGGAATAACCGCAATGGCAATGTCGAGGACTAACTCCGGGTCTCCACCCCTGGCCGCGTAGCGGCGCTGCATCCAATAAATGCCGACGAGTACGCCAACCAAGATGGAAATCGCGTAACCACGCAGTGGTAGCGGTCCTAACTGCCACACCCCCTGCGGCGGAGAGGGAATGTTGGCCAGATACGTCGTTGCAGTTTCAGCGAGAACAAGGGTGGAACTCATAAATGCGCTAGCTCTCTCCTCGTACGCCCGCGGCGAGTTCACGGGCGAGCGTTACCAGGTCATCGGTGCTCTTCATCGCGGCCTTGATCAGTGCCGAGCCAACGATTACGCCATCCGCAAACTCGGCAATCTCCGCGGCCTGTGCCCCATTGGAGACACCCAAACCGACGCACACCGGTGTATCGGTGACCTCGCGCGTGCGGGCAACCAATTTGCCGGCGGCCGAGTCGACGCTAGCCTGGGCACCTGTGACACCCATGTGGCTGGTGGCGTAGACGAAGCCGGTCGACGCGGTGGCAGTTAGCTGCAGACGCTCGTTGGTCGATGACGGGGCCACCAACATGATGTTGGACAGACCATTGGCCTCAGCTGCACGCTGCCATTGGCCGGCCTCCTCGGGGATAAGATCCGGGATGATGGTGCCACGACCACCAGCGGCGGCCAAGTCCTTGGCGAAACGCTCCGGACCATACTGGAGAATCGGATTCCAGTAGCTCATGACCACACAGGTACCGCCGTGCTCGGTGACTTCGCGAACCACCCGCATAATCTCACGGGTACGGAAGCCCGCATCCAGAGCCACGTTGGCGGCATCCTGAATGGTTGGGCCATCCATCATCGGGTCGGAGAAAGGCAGGCCGACCTCGATGATGTCGGCGCCAGCGTCGACAATCGCCTTGATGTTCTCAATCGACTTATCGGTGGTCGGGAAACCCGCTGGGTAGTAGCCGATGAATGCTGCGCGGTTTTCCTCACGGACCTTGTCAAAGACGTCACTCAGACTCATTTAGGACTCCTCCATCAGATCAAACCACTTAGCAGCGGTGTCGACATCCTTGTCACCGCGACCGGAAACATTGACAATAATCAGCGGCTTACGGCCCAGCTCTTCATTCAGTTCACCGCTGATGAGTCGGGCGGCAGCCACCGCGTGTGCGGACTCGATAGCGGGCAGGATGCCCTCCATCCGAGTCAGGTCCTGGAATGCCTGCATCGCCTGGGTATCGGTCACCGGCAGGTAGGACGCGCGATCAATATCAGCCAGGTAAGAGTGCTCCGGGCCCACGCCCGGGTAATCCAGACCCGCGGAAATCGAATGAGACTCTGTAATCTGGCCGTCCTCGTTCTGCATCAGGGCGGCGAAGGAGCCCTGGAACACCCCCGGATTACCGGCGGCCGAAATCGGTGCTGCATGGCGACCGGTCTCAACACCGTCACCGCCAGCTTCAGCGCCAATCAGTCGAACCGATTCATCATCGATGAAGTGGTGGAACGCGCCGATCGCATTAGAACCGCCGCCGACACACGCCACGACAGCGTCGGGAAGCGAGCCGGTCTCCGCGAGGATCTGCTGGCGTGCCTCGGCGCTGATGATGCGCTGGAAGTCGCGCACCATTGTTGGGAACGGGTGCGGGCCGGCTGCAGTGCCGAAGCAGTAGTAGGTGTCATCGGCGTGTGAAACCCAAAAACGCATGGCCTCATTGATCGCGTCCTTGAGAGTCTTCGAACCAATCTCGACCTCGATAACCTCGGCACCAAGCAGGCGCATGCGGGCGATATTGAGGCGCTGGCGGATTGCGTCGACCTTGCCCATGTAGATACGGCAGTTAAGGCCGAGCAGCGCACAGGCAGTCGCGGTTGCGACACCGTGCTGGCCGGCACCGGTCTCGGCAATGATGTTCTTCTTGCCCATGCGCTTAGCAAGCAGAACCTGCCCCAAGACGTTATTAATCTTGTGGCTACCGGTGTGATTCAAATCCTCGCGCTTGAGCCAGACGTCAGCGCCGATATCAGCGGAGAACTTCTCCGCGTAGTACAGCGGCGAGGGACGTCCGACATAAGTACGCTGAAGCCGGTCGAGCTCATCGAGAAAATCCTGATCAACGCGGGCCTTCGCGTAGCCATCGGTGACCTCACCGATAACGGCCATCAGCGCCTCCGGCACAAACTGGCCGCCCCACTTACCCCAGTGCCCAATGGCATCTGATTCGTGGTTCGTTGTCTCCGCGATAACCTCACCCATCGTGGGCAGGCGGTCACCGCGGGCATCATGATTCTTGAAATCTTGGTCACTCACAGTTATCTATTGTGGACTATCCCCACCGGTTGCGGGGACATAAGGCCTAAGAAACTGTGGTGTGCCAGCACAACAGGTGTGACACGCAACCAAACTAGGCGCAGTTCGCAGCGCGGTACAGCTGCTTATCGCAACTGCGGTCTATCACTACTCGCTGCGGAGTGTCGGGTGGACACCGGCGGCAACGAGACGTCGGCAAGCCTCACCCGGCTTGCCCGCGGTAACCAGGCCCTCGCCCACCAGTACCGCGTCGGCGCCGTGGGAGGCGTAGTAGCGCAGTTCCTCCGGCCCCTTGACACCGGACTCTGCCACCTTCACAACATGATCCGGCAACATCGGCGCAAGGCGTTCGTACACGGAGAGATCCACGTCGAGGGTCTTTAGATTGCGGGCGTTGATGCCGAGGATCTTGGCACCAGCGGCCTCGGCACGCTCGACCTCTTCTTCGGTGTGCGCCTCAACCAGAGCGTTCATGCCAAGCGACTCGGTGCGATCCAGCAGGGATTCCAGCGTCGGCTGATCCAAAGCGGAGCACATCAGCAGCACCAGGTCGGCACCGTGTGCGCGGGCCTCATGGACCTGGTACGGAGTGACGATGAAATCCTTGCGCAGCACTGGAATGTTGACCGCGCGGCGCACGGCATCGAGGTCGGCGAGCGAACCGCGGAAGCGGCGCTCCTCAGTCAGACAGGAAATGACAGCCGCGCCACCCTGCTCGTACTCTGCCGCCAAGACCTCCGGCGAAGGGATGTCAGCCAGCTCTCCCTTCGACGGAGAGGCACGCTTGACCTCTGCAATCACCTGCACCCCGGGCTTAGCCAGTGCCGCCACGGCATCAATCGGCGACGGCGCCTTCAGCGAGAGCTCCTTGATTTCACCGTAGGAAATCTTGGCTTCCCGAGCAGCGAGATCTTCCCGCACGCCCTCAATAATCTTGTCCAGAACGTTAGCCACGGCCTTACTCCTTATCCAGATCCGTAGGATCTACACCGGCATCCAAAGCATCCCACAGAACTCGACCCGACTGTGGGTCTTCCTCCAGGTCCTCGGCGATACGCTGACGGCGTACCTCCGGGGTCTCATACGCGCTGGACTTCTGCTTCTTCACAGTACCCGGTCGACGCACCAACAATACCGCCCCGACCAGCGCCAATGCGCAGCACAGCAAGGCCAGGGATGGCCCCATCGCATGCACTTCAATCGCTGAGATCTGCGCCCAGTCTGCCACAGTCACCGCATCACTGGCGCGCTGTGAGGCGCTTCCCGACGTCAACAAATCCAGTGCCCGCTGGGAATCCACCCCGTCTTCTCCGCTGGCAAGCAGAGTCATCGGAGTCCACGACGCCGCAACTGCGAGCAGCGCCGCGAGGCCACCGACAATACGGCGCCCCAGTGAGCCCAAAATGGTGGTGGCAAACAGTGCAGCCACCATTGCCAGCGCAATCGACGTCAACTCTGGAGCCCAGACTGCGCCCACCAAATCTGTGGTCGCTGGACCGGACTTGTCATCAACAGTATCGACCGTCAGCCACGCACTACGGCTGCACAACCACATTCCCGCTGCGGCCACACCAATGAGGCCACCGGAGAGCATCGTTGTCGACTTCATCGAAAACCTAGCTCCTTTCCGCTGGGACTAGTGTCTCAGCTGCCGCGACAGCTCGCAGCACGGCCGCGGCCTTGTTGCGGGTCTCCTCATCCTCTGCCACCGGGTCAGAGTCACTGACAATTCCGCCGCCAGCCTGAACATAGACCGTATCGCCCTTCTTCACACCTGTGCGGATGGCAATTGCCTGATCGGTATTGCCCCGGAAGTCAAAGTATCCAACAGTGCCGCCGTAAACACCCCGACGCGTGTCTTCGAACTTGTCGATGATGCTCAGCGCGGAAGGCTTCGGCGCACCCGACAGCGTTCCCGCTGGGAAGGTGGCCGCGAACGCGTCGACGGCAGTGGCGTCGCTGGAAAGCTCGCCGGTGACCGTAGAGACCAGATGCATAACGTGACTGTAGCGCTCAATATGACGGAAGTCGTGCACAACTACACTGCCCGGGCGGCAGACACGTCCGAGGTCATTGCGGCCAAGATCAACGAGCATCAGATGCTCACTATTTTCCTTCTCGTCTGCCAGCAAATCAGCTTCCAGCGCATTGTCCTGCTCCACCGTGGCACCGCGCGGACGTGTGCCCGCGATGGGATTGGTGATGACCTCACTGCCCTGAACTGCCACGAGTGATTCCGGGGAGGAACCGACAATTTGAAAAGCGGTAGCGGAGAAGTCCTTGGTTGGAACGTTGACCAGGAACATGTAGGGCGACGGATTGGAAACCCGCAGGATGCGGTAGATATCAAAAGCTGACGCCTGCGTGTCCATCTCGAACCGCTGCGAGAGCACAATCTGGAACGCATCACCAGCTCGGATGTGGTCCTTACAACGCTCAATACGATCCATGTGGTCGTCGGCGGCGCGCTGGCGACGAATCACCGGCTCTGGGAAGCTAATTTCCGCCGGACGCAGATCAGAAGGCTCTGACAACCGCTCCACCATCGCATTGACACGGTCACAGGCGGTGTCATACGCCTGGTCAATCCGCTCATCCGAGCCGTCCCAGTTGACAGCATTGGAAATCAGCCACAGCACGCCCTCGTGGTGGTCAAAAGCAGCCAGATCCTCCACCAGCAGCTGCATGAGCTCCGGAATCTGCAAATCATTGTCAGTGGTATCCGGCAGCTGTGGCTCGATGTAGCGGACAATGTCATGCCCGAAGTAGCCAACGAGACCAGAGGTGAGCTTGGGTACCGAGGCATCGTCGGCAAGCGGAAGCTCCGTGTGCAGCAGCTCCAGCGTGCGACGCAGAGCATCCAACGGATTTCCGCCCTCTGGCGCACCCGACGGCGCATTACCAATCCAGGTTGCCTCCCCCGCATCATCCACCGTCAGCGCAGCACGACTGCCGCAACCGATAAATGACCAGCGCGACCACGACTGCCCCACATCGGAGGACTCCAGCAAGAAAGTGCCGGGACGATCGGCCGCGAGCTTGCGGTAGGCCGACAGCGCCGTTTCGCCGTCCGCCAAAACCTTGCGAACCACGGGCACGACCCGATGGTGTGCAGCCAGTTCACGAAAGCGCTCACGCGTGGTCATGGTGATACGAGTCATAGCCGCTATTGTGCCACGCACCCCGGATTGCACATCACTTAACCCCGGACTTCACCGGAGGTGGGCGCGCTTGACGACGAAATCCCCACCTCGGCAACCCGGATCGACTGATTAGCCCTCGAACACGGGATGCACGTCAAAGCAGCTATGCGAGCCAGTGTGGCATGCCGCGCCGTCCTGCACTACCTGCATCAGCACGGTATCGCCATCACAGTCCAACGCCAGCGATGTCACGGTCTGGAAATGGCCACTAGTAAGCCCCTTAATCCAGTACTCGGACCGGGAGCGCGACCAGTAAGTGCCGCGCTTGGTAGCGATGGTGTACGCCAGCGCGTGGGAATCCATCCATGCCATCATGAGCACGCGACCAGTGGATTCTTCCTGCACAATGGCCGGAATCAAGCCGTCAGCGTTGAACTTGGCGATGTTCGCGATATCTGCTGGGAGCGTGTACTCACGCGGATCGTCTCCGGCGCCGTGAGCTGCAGCGCCCGGGGCTAGACCAGTCACTGGCGCACCTCGATCCCCTCGCGGGCCATCTCTTCCTTAACCTCAGCAATGCTGACCTCGCCGAAGTGGAAAATGGATGCGGCCAAAACCGCGTTGGCACCGGCGCGCACTGCCGGGGGGAAGTGCTCTGCCTTGCCCGCACCGCCAGAGGCGATCACCGGGACGTCGACGGCAGCGCGGACTCTCTCCAGCAGCTCCAGGTCGAAGCCATCCTTGGTGCCGTCGCCATCCATGGAGTTCAGCAGAATCTCGCCGACCCCGAGCTCCTCGCCACGGCGTGCCCACTCGACGGCGTCAATCCCGGCCGAGCGTGAACCACCGTGCGTCGTCACCTCGAAGCCCGACGGCTGCGGCGTGCCTCCCTCGGGAACGCGGCGGGCATCCACCGACAGGACGACACACTGCGCACCGAAGCGGCGCGACAGCTCGCTGAGCAGTTCTGGACGTGCGATCGCAGCGGTATTGACACTGACCTTGTCAGCTCCGGCGCGGAGCAGCTGATCGACATCCTCGACGCTGCGCACGCCACCGCCGACCGTCAGCGGAATGAAGACCTCACTTGCGGTGCGACGCACCACGTCGAGCATGGTGCCACGGCCATCCTTGGAAGCCGTGACGTCCAGGAAGGTCAGCTCATCAGCGCCCTCCTCACCATAGCGGCGGGCCAGCTCCACCGGATCGCCGGCATCACGGAGATTCTCAAAGTTGACCCCCTTGACGACCCTCCCATCGTTGACATCCAGGCAAGGAATCACGCGTACTGCCAGAGACATAGTTTTTAAGTTCTCCTCGTGTTAGCTCAAAGTTGTGGCTCGACGGTTTGCGCAACCACCCAGCTCAGGGGCGTCGCCCACGGTTTAGCTCCGGAAAGTCTCCGGACGACCCAGTTGGTCAATAATCGACCGCAGCGTGGCATGAACATCTCGAGTTCCCGCCAGCACGCCTACGGAATCATGCCGCCAGGGATTGCCCGCCAAGTCTGTGACCACGCCACCAGCTTCGGAAATCTGCAGTACACCAGCTGCGTTATCCCACACATGCGGTGAGAAAGTCACCGTGCCACCGAATGCCCCCATCGCGGTGGAGCCCAAGTCCACGCCGACAGAGCCAGTAATTCGAATCGTTGGATAGCGCTCGCCCACCTTTGACAGCAGCAGTTGGCGCCACTTGCGCGGGAGTGTACCGTCGGTACTCGCAATGACGGAGCCGAAGGCAATCGAAACCGGGCGGCCGGCCTCGGCATCGATGTTGACGCGACGGCCGTTGACGAACGTTCCGCCACCTTTAGCTGCGGTGATACGACGGCGCAGCAGAGGCATGGAGGTAATTCCAACCACCGGCTCCCCCTCATGCATGAGCGTGAGCAGCATGGCACACAGCGGAAAGCCGTTGGAATAGTTTGTGGTGCCGTCAATCGGATCGATGACCCAGGCGGTATGTTCCTCGGGAACCTTGCCACCGAATTCCTCGCCGTAGACGGGCAGGCCGGAATACTGCGTGAGGAGCTGGCGCAGACGACGCTCAATTTCCAGGTCGGTCTCCGTCGCGAAATCTCCGCGCGGCTTCATGACAACCGGGTCCGCGCCCACCTGCTGCGTGAACAGGCCTTCGACCTCATCGAGCGCCGCTTCAGCAATAGCGAGCATCGCCCGCGGTTCCAGGGCATCCATACTTTCTAAATCCTTCATCCGCCGTCTCAGCCGGGGTGCCGTTTGCTCGTTAACGCTTTCGCTTGACGACGTCTCCCCGGCCCGGCCACGAAAGTGTTCTCTTTAGCCGCGAGCTACTGCCAGGGCCTCTTCCAGGGTGAAACGCCCTGCGTAGAGCGCCTTACCCACAATTGCGGAGTCAACGCCCTCATCGACCAGTGTGGCAATAGCTGCAATGTCGTCCAGGCTGCTGACACCGCCAGAAGCGACGATTGGAGCATCGGTAGCAGCGGCGACCTCGCGCAGCAGTTCCACATTCGGCCCCTGCAGGGTGCCGTCCTTGGAGACGTCAGTCACCACGAAACGGGATGCACCCTGAGCATCCAGGCGCTCCAGCACCTCCCAGAGGTCACCGCCGTCGGAGACCCAGCCGCGGCCGCGCAGGCGCCACTGCCCCTCTTCGTTAAGAACATCCAGACCAATGGCTACACGGTCGCCGTAGTTGGCGATAACCTCGCGGCACCACTCCGGATTCTCCAGTGCGGCGGTGCCAATATTGACGCGGGCACAGCCGGTGGCCAGCGCAGCCTCGAGCGAAGCGTTGTCACGGATACCGCCGGAGAGCTCCACCTTCACGTCGAGCTTGCCCACCACGTCGGCAAGCAGGTCGTAGTTCGAACCGCGACCGAACGCGGCATCGAGGTCGACCAGGTGGATCCACTCAGCGCCTGCGTTCTGCCAATTCATGGCAGCTTCCAGCGGTGCACCATAGGAAGTCTCGGTTCCAGCAGCACCCTGAACAAGGCGCACAGCCTGGCCATCGGCTACGTCTACAGCGGGCAGCAGGGTCAAACTCATGGGGGCTCTACTCTCTTCGACTTTTGGGCGTTGTGGCGATTGTCACAACGATGCTTGTTGCTAGTTATCTCAGTATAGGTGGTCTAGGTGGCGAAACTCCGTCACCTACCAGGTAGTGCGGTTAGGGCAGATACTACCGATTGGGCAACTACAGCGTGTCCACCCAGTTCTGCAGCAGCTTCAACCCTGCTTCACCAGACTTCTCAGGGTGGAACTGCGTGGCCCACAGCGGACCGTTTTCCACGGCTGCGATAAACCGATCGGATTCGTGGGCAGACCACGTCACCAGCGGCGGAGCGATGCGAGAATCCGTATTAAGGTCCCACTTGCGCACACCGTAGGAGTGGACGAAGTAAAAACGCTGATCTTCCAGTCCCTTAAACATCTTTGAGCCTTCCGGTACTTCAACCGTGTTCCAGCCCATGTGCGGCAGAATCGACGCCTCGAGACGCTCGACAGTACCGGGCCATTCACCACAACCCGGGGTGCCGGTGACAGCTGCGGATGCGTCGGTCTCCGCTGCGTGGATGCCGTCGGCGTACTCGACGCCGCGGTCAAAGAGCACCTGCATACCGACGCAGATTCCCATCACTGGTCGACCACCTGCGAGTCGAGAGCCGATCAGGCGCGGCCCTTGTACTCGATGCAAACCCTCCATGCATGCGGCATAGGCGCCGACGCCGGGAACGAGCAGACCATCGGCCTCCATCACGGTCTTCGGATCGGCGGTCACAATAACCTCGGCACCCGTGGTGGCCACAGCGCGCTCAGCTGAACGCAAATTACCGGAGCCGTAATCAAGGATGGCAACGGTCGGGGTCTTCGTCGAAGGTGAGACTTGTTCCATAGTTGGACATTTTAAGGCGCTGGGAATCGATGTTTGCCACTTACCCCAAGAAAACTGCCTGGATAGGCAGAAGCACTGGTATACAACTACCGAATACTTTGGTAAACTCAAGGTTAACAACAGGTTAACTAAGTTATTGATTTATCCCTAATACCCCTGATTACTTTTTCACAGAGAGGCTCCGACGCCATGACTACCGCATCCGTTCTTAGTAAATCATTTGCCATTGTCCGCGAGGACCTTCACCGGCTCTACGGTGCAGCCTGCGATGCTGCGACCATCGATTCCATCCTCGACGATGTCATTGCAGAGCTGTCCAACTCTGCGAAGGTGACTAACTTCCTCCCCGTCCTCGCCGAACGCGAGGCCACCGAACGCATCAAGGCCGCGAGCGGATGCAAGGACTTCGCCCCGCGCCAAGAGATTCTCTTTGCCGATAGTCGCGGTTCCGGCCGTAGCCAGATTGCCACTGCCCTGGCCTACCACCTGGTTGGTGACGAAGTCTTTATCCGCACTATCGGCCTCAATCCAGAGGATGGCCTGAACCCTCGCGTCGTCGCGGCTCTTCACGACCGTGGCGTGGACACCTCACGCCTCACCCAAAAGGCGATTACTCCCCGCGTTTCCCACCGCGCCGATGTTGTCGTGCTCATGGGCATCGACGAGACACCAGCAGTCCCCGGCGACCGCTACGTGGAATGGGATGTCGCAGATCCGGACAGTCTCACAGACGATGAGCTGCAGTCGCTTATCGACGATATCGAAACCCGCCTGCGGGCTCTCTTCACCGAGATGGACGTCGCCGTCGCATAAACAGGCACGGCTGACCCCACACCGGGGGTTGCATCTAATAACCAAAAGAGTGGCTGCGCAAGAACTTGCGCAGCCACTCTTTTTCAAACGTCTCTTTGTATGTAGTTACTTCTTCTTGCGGTCCCGAACCGTCAAACGCGTCACTGCATTCTTTGCCGGGCGGGCAACACGCACAGCGGCCTCCGGCGTACGACGCTTCACGGCATCCCCCAGACGACGCAGCGTAGCGCGGGTGTTCTGGTACTCCGCCACGCGGTGCTTTCCGATGATTCGGTCGAGCACCGCACCAATGAGGCCAACTGCCAGCAGAGCTGCCGCAAAGGCAAAGACAGCCGGGTACGGACGGAGTGCAGCCGCGGCTACGGCTCCCAGAACGAACGAGCCGATACCAGTGCCCGAGTCAAAGGACATGTTCCAGAAGGCACTGGCCTCAGCAGTACGGTCACGCGGCAGGCGGGCAAACATCAGCAGCAGAGCCTCATTTTGCACTATGCCGAAGCCCGCGCCGTAGAAAACGGCCGCAACCAGCAGCAGCCAGGCCGACAAATCAAAGAGAACCACGCCGGACATCATCAGCAGACCAATAAAACCACTGATCAATGCCGGAATCAGCAGAATTCCAGCCTCCGACTTCCGGTCGGCGTAGATTCCTGCGAAATAACGGAACACCATCTGCGCGCCACCGAGAACAGACAGCGACAGGCCAGCCACAACCGCACCGGAGACCAGATCGATTTCGCGAGCTGCCGGGGCAAGGAATGCGGAAATACCACCAAAGCCCATCGCAATCGTGCAAATTGCGAGCGCGGGAATGGCCACCAGCTTCCATGTGGCAACGTGCTCAACGGGGCTCGGCTGAGTTGCTGCAGATCCGGGCACAGGATCGCCGACGTCTTCCTTGCCGCCCTTGCCCTCCTTCGGCGCTGGCTTAATCTTCGGGATAAAGAGTGCCATCAACGAACCGACAAGCGAGATGACGGCGCCCAAGACATAAACAGGGGTGTAAGAACCCGTCTTGTCCGCAATGATTAGTCCTAGTGGCAAGAAAATGAGCTCAGATAAACCAACTGCCACACCGAGAACGCCAGAGGCCTTACCCAGAAATTTCATTGGCACTAGCTCGGCAATCAATGCGGACTCGGCGACAGTCAACGCACCGAAGCCCATACCGCGGAGAACCGCAATGATGAGCACCAAAGCAGCATCGGTGCCAAAGATGTGCAGAATCGTCGGCAAGCCCAGAAACAGACCTGAAATCAGCATGGTCATGCCGTAGCCAAGACGGCGACACATACGTGGAGTCTGCGTCTGTGTGAGAACGGTAGCGGCCATAAAAACACCGGTGTAGGCACCGGCGAGCGAGGTTCCACCGCCATCGTCAAGAATTGCCTGCGGAATGACAGGCATGAGGAGTGACCAGCCACCGAAGGCGGCCATCACGGCGACTAGCGTAGGTACTAGTCCGGGCGCTTTCCACATGCTGTCCAGTTCGTCCAACTGCCTGCGGTCCATCACCCGGGACGCCATTTACTCCATCACTCCTATCAACCACAAAATTGCGCCGGCGAGCGCGATCACAGATAAGAGACCAAGGACAATTGTTCCGACCCTCGATCCGGATTTATAGAGTGACCATGTTCCGCCCACCAGCAGACCAGCGACAATGAACAAAAAATAAGTGCTCAGCGTCGATGCGGTAGACACCTGCGCTAAAAGCACGTCTACAGACGTTGTTACCATCGATTCCCCTAAAATGCCAGCTAAGGCGGATTTTCCGGTTTCCTACAGTGGCCGTCTACTTCAGCTGCGACCTACAGAGTGCCCTTGGTCGACGGCACACCGT
Organism: Corynebacterium sp. HMSC063G05; assembly: GCF_001810555.1. Classification (NCBI taxonomy): domain Bacteria; kingdom Bacillati; phylum Actinomycetota; class Actinomycetes; order Mycobacteriales; family Corynebacteriaceae; genus Corynebacterium; species Corynebacterium sp. HMSC063G05. The sequence continues at coordinate 75,069 of NZ_KV801849.1, forward strand.
GGACGCGCGGGTCGTCCTCGACGGCAGCACGCAGGGCACGGGCCACAGCCTTGTACTCAGCCTCGGTGATGTGGTGCGGATCGCGCCCGTAGAGACAGCGAACATGCAGCGCAATACGGGCATTTAGGGCGAAGGACTCAAAGAAATGCTCGTTGATAACCGTTGCGTAGTGACCACCAATGACGGCAGTCAACATCTGCTCTGGTTCGCCAGTGCCAACGAAGTACGGGCGACCAGACACATCAACCACTGCGTGTGCCAGCGTTTCATCCATCGGGATATAGCAGTCACCAAAGCGACGAATACCAGACTTGTCCCCCAACGCCTGGGCGAAGGCCTGCCCCATCACAATGCCGGTATCCTCCACCGTGTGGTGCGCATCGACCTCGGTGTCGCCGTTGGCGTGCACAGTCAGGTCGAAGCTGCCGTGGGAGCCGAAAGCGGTCAACATGTGGTCGAAGAACGGCAGACCGGTCGAAATATCGGTCTTGCCGGTGCCATCGAGATTCACCGAGCAGACGATGCTCGATTCGCGGGTGGCGCGCTCGACACGGCCAACGCGCTCAGTGCGCTCTGCCTCCAGATGGTCCTTATCACTGAAGTGCATAAGTCAGATCTCTCCTTGTAGTGGGATGTACCGGCAGCATTTCGCTTAAGCCAGCGCGGTCGCTGCCAATTTCTTGGCCGCCGCCAGCAGCGCATCATTTTCGCTGGGCAGACCAATAGTGGCACGGAGACGACCGGGCACGCCAACATCGCGGATGAGTACTCCCTCATCCAAGAAGCTCTGCCATGCCGTCGCGGCATCGGCGAAACGACCGAAGAATACGAAGTTGGAGTACGAGTCAATCACGTCGTAGCCATAGCTGTTCAGGGCGGCTACGACGCGATCACGCTCGTCGGCAAGCTTTGCGACGGTCGACAGCGTCGCATCCGAGTGGCGAAGTGCAACCGTGGCAGCGGCCTGCGTCAACGTCGACAGGTGGTATGGCAGACGTACGAGCATCACAGCATCAATAAATGCCGGGTTAGCAACGAAGTAGCCGAGGCGGCCTCCGGCGAAGTCGAAAGCCTTGCTCATCGTACGGGAGACAACCAGCTTCGACGGGAACTCAGCCAGCAGCGTTGTCGCCGACGGCTCCTCAGTGAACTCGGCGTAGGCCTCATCGACAATGACGATGCCCGGCGCGGCTTCAATAATGCGGCGCAGGTCAGCGAGCGTGGTCAGATTGCCAGTCGGGTTGTTCGGAGTCGTGATGAAGATGACGTCAGGACGGTGCTCGGCAATGGCCGCGAGCGCACTATCCATGTCGATGTCGAAGGTCTCCGGGTCGCGGGCGATGCCGATGAACTCCGTCTGCGTGCCGGACGAGAGGATCGGGTGCATCGAGTAGCTGGGCACAAAGCCCATTGCGCTGCGCCCCGGCCCGCCAAATGCCTGCAGCAGCTGCTGGAGAATCTCATTGGAGCCGTTGGCGGCCCATACCTGGTCGACGGTGATGTCCACGCCGGTCTGGCGGGTGACATAGTCGGCGAGTGCGCTGCGCAGTGCTACTGCGTCACGGTCCGGGTAGCGGTTGAGGTCAGAGGCGACCTTCTCCAGTTGCGCCACCAGGTCGGCGATGAGGTCATCGGATGGCGGGTACGGGTTTTCGTTGGTGTTCAGGCGAACATCGACGTCGAGCTGCGGGGCACCGTAGGCTTCCTCGCCGCGCAGTTCGTCGCGCAGTGGCAAATCTGCCAGCGCCAACTTGGCTACTGACGGCTGTGGCTGATTCTCAGGCTGGTTGCTCATTAGTTGTTCCCCTTTTCTGCGCCATTGATCTCAGAGCCGAGAAGCGTCTCAAAGCGGGCACGGATGGCCTCGCCGTGCGCTGGCAGTCGTTCTTCGTTGGCCAGGACTACTACGCTGTCGGCAACTTCCTTCAACGCGGCCTCGTTGTAGTCAATCATGTGGACCGACTTCAGGAAGGTGTGCGTTGACAGCCCCGAGGCGTGGCGGGCGGTACCGGAGGTCGGCAACACGTGGTTGGAGCCAGCCGAGTAATCGCCCAGCGGCACCGGCGAAAAGCGACCGATGAAGATTGCGCCAGCGTTGGTAATGCGTTCGGCAACGGCCTGTGCGTTTTCGGTGTGGATCTCCAGGTGCTCAGCGGCGTAGGCATCTGCAACCTGGATGCCAATATTCATGTCGTCGACAAGCACGATGCCAGACTGCTTGCCGGTCAGCGCCTCGCGAACGCGGTCGGCGTTCATGGTGACCTCGTAGCGGTTTTCGACCTCGCGGTCGACAGCGGCGGCGAAATCGGCGTCGTCGGTAATAAGTACGCTGGCGGCCATGATGTCGTGCTCAGCCTGGGAAATCAGGTCGTAGGCGACGGAGACAGGATCAGCGGCGTTATCTGCAAGAATGGCGATTTCGGTCGGACCAGCTTCGGCGTCGATACCGACGACCGAGCGGCACAGGCGTTTAGCGGCGGTAACGAAGATGTTGCCCGGACCGGTGACCATGTCGACCGGCTCGAGGCTCTCATTTTCATCGCCGTATGCGAGCAGTGCGACAGCCTGTGCACCACCGACGGCCCACACCTCGGTCACGCCAAGCAGCTTGCAGGCAGCCAGGATGGTCGGGTGCGGCCAGCCGTCGTTGTCGGCCTGCGGCGGAGAGGCGACGACGAGGGACTCCACACCAGCTTCCTGAGCTGGGATGACGTTCATCAATACAGACGACGGGTAGACGGCGTTGCCCCCGGGGACGTAAAGACCGACGCGCGAAATCGGAATCCACTTCTCACGGACAATGCCGCCGGGAAGAATTTCAACAGTCTTGTCATTCGGCTTCTGAGCAGCGTGGAACGCGCGCACGCGCCCAATGGACTCCTGCAGAGCAGAGCGGACATCGTCTTCCAGCGCGGCTTCCGCGGCATCGATAACCTCCGCTGGAACGCGCATGGATGCCGGACGAATACGGTCGAACTTCTCGGAGTACTCCATCGCCGCTTCCACACCACGGGCTGCCACGTCATCGACAACGGGTTTGACCGTGGGAATCATGGAATCAACGTCTGCCGCACCGCGCGGCAACACTCGACGCAGAGTGGCGGTGGTGGGAGTCTGACCGCGAAGATCAATAGTGGACAACATAATTAATTAGTAACCGCCTATTCGCACGATGGATTCATACGTGAGCACTTCAGAGTGACAAAGAAATGACAACAAAGTATTGAAAATCTGGGTCAAGCCAAAGACTTTATCCACGGTTTTCGCTACTATTCGCCCTTAAAGGCACCCTTGAGTATGAACTAAGCATATCTTTCTCACGCCCGGTTCATACCGATTGCCCCATTTAACCCCTCATACTGTGGCGCAAGTTAGTTCCGCCACAGTGACCCATTACAGTGTTAGGGAAAGTAGTAACCAGTCGTAGAAAGGCCAGCTGTTGAACCAGGACGGAAACAGCCCGGATTTGCGGAAGCTCGTCGCAGACTACGCAGAAGCGACCGCAGCCGATAATTCCCTGGCCACGCGCCAACTGGAATCAGTTTTCGCGCATCATTTCTACAACCCACAACTCTTTTCCGATCCGGAGGCCCACGGCGTTACCGAACACGTCGGCGCGTTTTACCGCATAGTCCGCGAGGTCACCGAATCGCTCGGCATGATGACGGCTGCGCACGATGCCGCCCTGAACTGGATGGTATGGGCATCCGATAACGACAATGTCCCGGAGTACTGGCGCGCCCGGGCACGGCTGGCGGCAGACGAAGCCCGCCGCTACACCACCTTTATCGCCGATGGTCCAACCTCTGCTGCCGCAGAGACCGAAATCCCCCTCATCGCACGCATGAGCAGGGAAATCGCCTCGTACCGGGCACTCGTGCTTGCCGACGATCTGGATGCCCCAACCAGCAGTCACAGCGCGGTGACCACGGATGCGGATGGGCTGCGGCCGCAGGAATCGTCGGCAAGCGAAGAAGCGGAGGAGCCGTTTAGCCCACGCCAGTGGAAGAAGCGGGCGGCACTGACTGACGCGCTGATTCGGATTGCAAGCGCCCTGCGAAAGGTCAACCGCGAGGACTTGGCACGGGAGCTGCACGAGATGATTCGTGCACTGCCAAATGAGGATAAGTTTGAGTCGATTGCGCTGGCGAAGACTCTGACGGAGGCATCACTGCTGCACCGAGCCGGGAAAGTCGTCGACGCAGCGCGACTTTGCGCCTCACAGCTCAATGCAATCGGTAACCGCTCCGTAATCGCGGGCCTTGAGCTGAGGCAGAATTTGGCACGGTACTCGATAGAGACCGGTAATAGCGATACCGCGTTCCGAATGCTGTCAAACAACGTGGCAGTCGCGGACCAGCACAGACTGGACACTGACTATATTCTCGCGGTTCGTGAGATGGCAGACATCAACTTCGAGGTGGCACACAACAAGCCCGATGCCGGGGAGATGCTGAAGCTAACTCAGCGCGCCCAGGATGTGTCGGCAGACTACCCCAACTGTGAAGTCACCATGGAAATCGCGCTGCTGAAGGCAACGGCACTGTACGAGCTCGGAGATTTCCACCATGCCGGCCAGGAAGCGGAGTCGGTTGCAAAGTGGTCTGAGCCTACCCAGGATTCCGCGCGTACTGATTTTTCCTGTGCTATTGCGGCGGAATCGGCAGTCCAAGAGGGAAATACTGAACATGCGGCAGTGCTCTTCGACGCGCTGGCCGATATTCGTGCCGGATACTCGTCACCGATTTCACCTGCGGAAACTCTGATGAATGCCGCACTATCACTCAGTAACGTGGGCGCCACAAGTGAGCTGACCGACCACCTGATGGAACGCTCACGTGGCTACGTGGTTGGGTCCTGGGAATCGGCCAAGTGGCACGAAGCACAGGCGCTGCTGTGCTGGTCTGTGTGGGACAACGACGGCGTGTACAAGTACGCCGACGAAGCTGCCGAGCTTTTCTTAGAAGCCCACGCCCCTGCCGACGCCGCCCGCACACTGACTATCGCGGTGCGTGCTGCTGCTAGTGATAACAATGAGGAACGCGCCCGCCGGTTCGCGATTCGCATCGGCGACCTAGTCGGCCCGGATCACCCAGTGCGCGATGAAGTTCGTGAACTAATGCGTAGCTTTTCAAACCCGGATTAACAGCGCATCCGGCTGTACAGGTCTGAAAAGCAAAGCAGTTTTGCATCTTCCCGATGCCACGGGCGAAGATAGTCCAATGGTCTGGTGGGAAGAAGAAAACTCTGAGTCTGAAATTCAAGTTGGCGATTGGGATGCCGGCATCGCTGCCGACCACGTGTCAGTGAATTCGGAAAACGCATCAGCAACGGAGAACTCGTCCGATCCCTTGGACTTTCCTCCCCTGCCCAATCCGCTAAAGGCATTGCCGGACTCACTTCCGGAGCTGCTGGTTATTTCCCGCAAGGCCGGTGCCACGCTCGACCACGTCACCAGTTGGCGCGCTGTCACCAAGTTCGCCCACACGCACTGGTTGGCCGACGCGCCTACCAACTCCCCCGATGTCATTGGCGAATTCCACGCACTTAGGCATGCAGTTGCCGACCAACTGGAATTGGTAGAAGAAGCCGCTGCTGCACGCGCCGAGTGGCTGCGCTGGGCAACTGAGGCCAACATCCGCCCCGCGATCTTGCACGCACGCTCCTACGGAGCATTCGCCGAGGCTGAGGCCTTCATCGACGCCAACCCAGGTGATGCCATCACCGGCCGGCGCCCCGAGGACTCCGAAATCCCTGAGCTGATCAGCCTTGCTAAGGACATCGTCGCCACCACTCCACAGCCCGGCGAGGCCTATTACTACCTGGTCAGCGCGGCTGTTGCCGGCGCCGCAGCATCGCTGGCGCGCCGGGCGGAAATCGCCGGTCAGCTCTCTGAATGGTCCGCACGCTGGGCACCAAAGCGAAGCAGTTTCGACGACCGGAAGCTGTTGGAGGCGCAGCTCGCGCACAGCCGTGGTGAGCTGCGCAGGGCCGCCCGCATCGCTGCCAGCGTCGCAGCGGCTCCTCAGTCGGAACCCGTCACCACGACGATTGAAGCGCGCCAATTTCTGGCTTTTCTCTCTCTGGAAGCTGGTGAGGAAGCGGAGGCAATCCGCCAGCTACGCCCAATCGTGCAGGCTGGTCTCGATGCAGGACTCACGGTCGCGGTGCTTCGCAGCGTGCGTCTGCTCTGTGCGCTTCTCAACGCCCACGGCGATTTCGCGGAATCCGCCGACATTGCTCGCCGCGCGCTCGCCAGCGCCGAGGGCATGCCGGTCAACCCCATCACCATGGATATCCAGCTCGTTTTGGCCCGCAGTCTCCTCGATGCCGACGAGGTTGACGAGGCGCTGCGCTTTGCCGAACCAGTTGCGCACTGGTCAGCATTTACCGCCGATGAAGAACGCACCGACGCGGCGTTTTCTATTGCCTCCACAGCCGCGGGGCTCGGCAATAATCCCCGCCAGGCGGCAAAGCTGCTCATCGAACACGGCGAGCACCTTGAACGCAACGGCGATACCAAGGGCGCGGCCAAGGCCTACCGCCAGGCTGCGCGTTCCATCATTCATGTCATTGACCTGGTCATTTCCGAAGAGGGCTCCGAATTCACCGCCGAGATCGTCTCTGAGGACGCTTCCGCCGCCATTGACCACACGCTCAACGAGGCTGAGGACCTTCTGCTGCGTTCTCAGAAGCTCATCTCCGACGACTGGTCACTCGCCGACTGGCACGACGATGCCGCCTACGTCTTCTACTCCGCTGGCCGCGACACGTTGGCTATCAACCATGTGGAAGCCGCCGCGAAGGGCTACCTGCAGTCCGGCGATGGCGAGGAAGCCGCCCGCGCGCTGCTGGCGGGGGTTCGCTACCGTCTCGACGCGGGTGATTCCGACGGAGCCGCCGCCTATGCTCGGCGCGTCGAAGAGCTTCTGCCCCGCGACGTGTGGGAAGGCCATCCTGTTCTCGATGCCCTTGACGTCATCATCATTCAGTCGCTTGACGACGAATACTAGCGCCCCGCCCACTTCGGTACTGGCGGTGACACAAAGTAGAGTGTTAGGTCATGACTACTTCTGGTGATTCCGCGACTTCTAGCCCGCAGCAGCTTTTCGACGCCGCCACGGCATTGGCTGAGGAAAACAACCTCTGGGAAGCAGCCCTAACTCTGATGCAGGGGTTCGAGGAACTCGGCGACAAGGCTGATGCCCCGCAGACCGACAGTCTGGGGCGCCCCATCCGTGGCTCTGCACCAAAGCTGATGGACAAGGCCGCGGACTGGTTGGATTTGCTGGATAACCTGGAGAAAGACGGCTTCGAGCCGACCGCGGACACCCCACCGCGCCACTTGCGCTGGGCGATGTGGCACACCTTGAACGGCCAGGCAGAGATTCGTCGAGGACATCAGGGGCGCGCCATTGATCACCTGGAGTTAGCGGCGGGACTTTTCCAGTCCGACAAGCTCAATATCCAGGCCGTGCCTCTGCTTGCACAAATTGCACAGTGCCACCTGCATTTGGGCGATGTCGGTGCTGCGGAGAAGGCGCTTTACCGCGCACAGGAAACCTGTGATGAGCAATCACGGGAGCGCTGGGGGTCGGCACTAAGCGAGATTGGGGCAGAGATTGCCCGTCGCCTGTAGGCGAAGCTGCGAAGCGATACCGGGGGCTGATTCAGCTACTGCTCGTCGAAGTCGAGTCCGACATCGAACACCTTGGCCGAGTGGGTTAGCGCGCCCACAGCCAGGTAATCGACACCACAGGACGCGTACTCACGAGCCACATCGATGGTCAGTCCACCAGAGGACTCAAGCTGCGTGGCCGGAGAAATCTGCGAGCGGCGCTGCACCGCAATCTGGGTCTCCCAGACCTCGAAGTTGTCCAGCATGACGATGTCCGGCTTCATCGGCAGGATTTCATCGAGCTGTGCGAGGGTATCGACTTCCACCTCACACGGCAGCTCCGGGTACTGATCCCGCACCCTCTTCAACGCACCGGACACGGAACCGACAGCCACCACGTGATTGTCCTTAATCAGTGCTTCATCGCCCAAAGCGTAGCGGTGGTTAATTCCGCCGCCGCAGGTCACAGCATACTTTTCCAGGTTGCGCAGCCCCGGCAGCGTCTTTCGGGAATCGCGCACCCGCGCACCGGTGCCGACAATCGCGTCAGCCCACTGGCGCGTCGCAGTAGCTACACCACTGGCGTGCGTGAGGATATTCAGCATTGTCCGCTCAGCAGTCAGCAACCCCCGAGTCGGTGCAGAAATCGTTGCCAGCACTGTGCCAGGACGCACCAGGGTGCCATCTTCAACGTGCTTTTCGACGGTGAACTCACCCGAGATGACCTCCTGCAGCGTCCACTCCACCGCATCAATAGCCGCGATAACGCCCTCTTGCCGGGCCACCAGGCGGGCGCGTGCCTGCGCAGATGCCGAGACTGTCGACAGCGAGGTCACATCCGGCCCGAAGCTCATGTCTTCCTGTAGTGCCGTCCGAATGAGGCCACGGGTGATGTTTTCGTTCAGCACCCCGCGCAGAGTGTCCTTCTCAAGAGTCATGGTTAGCTAATCCCCGTCCTTTTCAAACCAAGTGTGGCACCCCAAAGTATATGGTCGTACCAATGCCGCTTCGACGACTTTCCTTGCGGCTACGACCTGAACCGATTGCGGGAGCCGATCGATAACCGCCAACGCCTGCCGCAAACTCTGCTCATTGCGCCTTACACCAGCGCCTTCCTGCATCGCCGTCTGCAACCGGAAAAGCTGCCGTGGTTCCAGTTCTGGCCGTGGCTGCGGCAGGCTTTCAACTGCCGCTGCGAATTCCTCGTCCCCGACCGGCACAGCGTGTGTTTCAGCGACTTTTTCGGCCACCCGCTTGCCGACGACCAGTCCCTCCAGCAACGAATTGGAGGCCAACCTGTTGGCACCGTGGAGCCCTGTTGCGGAGCATTCGCCGGCCGCAAAGAGACCCAGCACGCTAGTTGCACCGAATGGGTCGACGGCAATACCACCACAGGTGTAGTGGACCGCCGGGGCCACGGGTATGAGGTCCTTGGTCGGATCAATCTCCGCTGCGGTTAGGCCCGCTGTGATCGTCGGAAAGCGGGCGGCGAAGTTGTCGATGTGACGTGCGTCGAGGAAGACGTGGTCCTCGCCGAGCTCGCGCATGCGAGTCGCGATGGCGCGCGAGACGATATCGCGCGGAGCCAGGTCCCCGCGAGGGTCAACGCCGGCGGTCACACTGTTGCCCCGGGAGTCGACGAGAATGGCTCCTTCACCACGGACCGCCTCGCTGATGAGATGGCGTCGGCCGGTGCCATCTGATGCCGAGCGCTCGTCATAGAGCACCGTCGGGTGGAACTGGATAAACTCCATGTCCCGAATCTCCGCGCCAGCATCGGAGGCCATGCCGATAGCCTCGCCGCGGGCGCCCGAGGGGGCCGTGGTCGCACGGTAAATATGGCCCACGCCACCGGTAGCCAGCAGAGTGGCGCTAGCGCGAATAGCGCCACCGCCACGGGGATCCGCTACCAGCGCCCCCAGCACGCGGCCGTCTTTGCCGACGATGAGCTGGCGCGCTGTGGCGTTTTGCAGTACTCGCACGCCGGTAACTGAGGCTTCTAGGGCGCGCTCGATTTCAGCACCAGTGGCGTCACCGCCGGCATGAATGATGCGCCGCGCGTGGTGTCCACCCTCTTTAGTGCGGGAATAAACGGCCGGGTTATCCGGTGCCGGGTCGAATGTAGCGCCTAGCCCGATTAGCCACTCGGTCGCCGCAGCGCCGGCGCGGATGATGGAAGCCACAGCCTCTTCATCGCCGTGTCCGGCACCGGCATCGAGAGTATCCGCGATATGGGAATCAGTGGTGTCGTCGAACCCGTTGGCCACATGGCCGCTGGGGTCGTCGTCAAGCCCGACGACCGCGAGCCCGCCCTGGGCGAGATTCGTGGCAGCATCGGCGAAACGCAGCTGTTTGCGGGCACCGACGCGCCACTCGACGCTGTCGATAACCAGCACGTCGAGGCCGAGCTCAAGAGCCCGACGCGCAGCACTGAGCCCTGCGACTCCCCCGCCGATGACGAGGAAGTCACACGTCAGTGTCCAACTGTCGAATGATGGGCGCAGACCAAACGTGTTACTCGCCTCCGCCTGGGTTACCGATGGCGATCATGCGCTCGACCGAAGCGCGCGCCTTGTCGGCGACATCCGGCTCGACATCGACTTCATCAGTGCCCTCAACGAGGCAGCGCAGCAGAGCCGCCGGAGTGATGAGCTTCATGTACGAGCAGGAAGCGCGGTCGTTGACCGGCTCAAAGTCGACATCCGGTGCGGCCTTGCGCAGCTGGTGGAGCATGCCCACCTCAGTGGCCACGAGCACCTTGCCGTTGGGCTTGTTCTCCTTCAGCTTCTGCGCCTCGGTCAGCATCTCGCCAGTGGAGAGCATCTGCACGCGCTCGGGCTCGATGGTGCCTTCACCTGCGAGGTAAATCGCAGAGTTCGCGCAACCGCACTCCGGGTGAATGAACAGCTGCGAATCGGCGTTCTCCTCCGCGCGGTGCGCGAGTTCCTCACCGTTGATGTTGGCGTGGACGTGGCACTCACCAGCCCATACCTTGATGTTGTCGCGGCCGGTCTCACGGCGGACGTGTGCGCCGAGGAACTGATCCGGGTTGAACAGGATCTCCTGGTCTTCCGGGATGGACTTGACCACGTCGACGGCGTTGGAGGAAGTACAGCAGATGTCGGTCAGAGCCTTTACGTCTGCCGTGGTGTTGACGTAGCTGACCACCAGTGCGCCGGGATTCTCTGCCTTCCACTCGGCCAGTTCATCTGCAGTGATGGAGTCCGCCAGGGAGCAGCCGGCGCGCTCGTCCGGAATAAGGACGGTCTTCTCAGGGCTCAGAATTTTGGCGGTTTCCGCCATGAAGTGGACACCACAGAAGACGATGACGTCGGCATCGGTTTTCGCAGCGATGCGGGAAAGTCCGAGGGAGTCGCCGGTGTAGTCGGCAATATCCTGAATCTCCGGCAGCTGGTAGTTGTGCGCAAGAATTACGGCATTGCGTTCGCGGGCGAGGCGCTTAATCTCCTGGGCCCAGCGCTCATCTGCAATTACGCCACCGTAGCGGCCATCTTTATCGACTACCGATTCGTACAGATCCGATTCAAGGCGCGGCAGGCTGGAAGCATTGGCCGCAAGGCTGGTATTCACGGAAAACTACGTCCTTACTTCAATGGGCTGTGGCTACGACCGGAGAAAACGCCGTCACCGTTACCGGCAACGGTCCCCGGAGGCATTCGCAGCGGACTCAAACGGGCAAGTGCAAGAGACCTAAGCTCGCCGCACAATATCGAAAAAGCCCCTAAATCGGGGCGAATACTGACATCGAAGACGAACCTATTTCCCAAAATTGTAAGGCTTGTATAAGCCTATTTCCCAATAACTACCCCTGTTCAGTAGGAAATAGTGCTTTACGACGGCCCCGCGCAGAACCTCACTGTCTCACTTAGTGACCGAATCTGCGCCCGTAGCATTGTCTGCAGCGCTCTCGTTGCCTTCCGTGAAGTCCGTTTGGAACAACACCCGGGACCACAGTGCGAGCATGGCAACCAGTGGCGCGACCAGCAGCGCTACATAGGTCTTGAAGTCCGGAATCACCGAGAACTTATCGCCCGGCTGCATTCCCGCCAGATCCGGCTGGAGCAATGCCGCAACCGACTGACCGACGAGGTACGTCACTGCTGCGCTCATCAACGCGGAGAAACCTGCCCAGCCAATTGCTGTGAGCATCTGCACAGGGGTCGTGATGGCACGATTTCGGAAGGTAGTAATTCCCAGCACCAGGCCGCTGATGGCAGTGACAGCAACAAACCAGAGCAGCCCAATAAAACCAGCGTCAACGGTTTCTTGAATAATCGCTAGTTGGTTATCCGGGAGCATTTGCACTTGCTGCTTGGGGCGTAGGAATGCCCAGGCCACTCCGGCTATCGTTCCCGTTACGACGGAGAAGAGAACAATACCCGAGGCCATTGCCACGCTCTGCTTTTCAACGTGTGGGACTCGGGTATTTTTCATAGTCATAGTTGACTAACTTACCTCACGGCGCACATCCGGTACTAGCGTGCCCGAATGGCGCACTAGCACAATCAGCGCCTTTATCGCTGCTCCAACATAACGGAGTCCACTTCGCCGTGGCGCGAGCACTTTGCAGTCCAGCCGTCCGGACGCACCTGCACCACCATCCGGCGCCCACAGAGCTGGCAGAACCGAGGCGCCTCCAGTCCAGCCTTTGCACCATAGGAACGTTCGCGCACTTCACCAGCTTCGAGGTCGGCGCCGGTAAAAGGATCGAACTTGGGCTCATCTCCCAGCACCATGGCCTGGAGCAGCTCTGTGGAGTCGACTTTCTTACTCCGCGGCGAGCGCGGGCTAGATGTCCGAGGCTTAGACAGTTGCATTGAGAGCCTTAATTGGGAGTCGTACCTTGCCAAGCATGTCTAGATCCTGCTCCGCCGGACGGCCCAGAGTGGTCAGGTAATTACCGACAATGACAGCGTTGATACCGCCGAGCAGCCCCTTTTCTGCACCCAGGTCGCCCAGGGTGAGCTCACGACCGCCAGCAAAACGCAGGATGGTCTTCGGCAGTGCCAGACGGAAGGCACCGATGGCACGCAGTGCGTCCTTGGCTGGCATCGGCTCGCGACCGGCGAACGGAGTGCCCGGGCGGGGGTCGAGGAAGTTCATCGGCACCTCGGTCGGGTTGAGCGCCGCCAGGTCCTGAGCAAACTCGGCACGCTGCTCAAGGGTCTCTCCCATACCCAGGATGCCGCCACAGCAGACCTCCATACCGGCTTCGCCGACCATACGCAGGGTGTCATGACGCTCTTCCCAAGTGTGGGTGGTCACGACCTGCGGGAAGTAGCTCTTAGCGGTCTCAAGGTTGTGGTTGTAGCGGTGAATACCAGCCTTGGCCAGGCGATCCACCTGCTCCTGCGTCAGAATGCCCATCGAGGCAGCCACATTAATGTCCACCTCTGCCTGAATGGCGGCGACGGCCTGTTCCATCTGGCTGAGCAGTCGCTCGTCCGGACCCTTTACTGCAGCAACGATGCAGAACTCAGTCGCACCCGACTTTGCAGTCTGCTTTGCGGCGTCCACCAGGGCCGGGATATCCAGCCATGCCGAACGCACCGGGGACTCGAACAGACCCGACTGCGAACAGAAGTGGCAGTCCTCTGGGCAGCCGCCAGTCTTCAGCGAGATAATGCCTTCAACCTCGACCTCTTCGCCGCACCACTTCAAGCGCACCTCATGAGCCAGTGCCAGCAGATCCTCGATGCTGTCGTCATCGAGGTTCAGAACTGCCAGGGTCTCCTCATAGTTCAGCCCCTCACCGCGGCCGAGCACCTTTTCGCGGGCGAGTTCCAAAATGTCCTGCTGCTGTTGAGTCATGGGGGTGATGCTCCTTGAGGCTGGGGATAAAACTTGAACACTGTTTTAGAAGTTGTTCAGTTATCAAACTTAATACCGCGTCTACAGAATGTCGAACAGGGTTCAATTCCCGTCGTGGCGCGGATTTACTCTCCACATTTCAGCCTTGAGGCATCTTCCAGATGATTCTTCTTTCGTCTACGGTAGGCAGTGTGCAATTGACCAAGGACATCATTGTCGACGCAGCTCTTACCATTCTCAACGAGTACGGACTCGGCGATCTCACGATCCGCCGCCTGACTCGCCACTTGGGTACCGCCGCTGGCGCAATGTACTGGCACTACCCTTCCAAGCAGGCACTGCTGGGTGCCGTCGCTGACCGCATCTTGGCTCCCTGCACAGAGTTTTCCGCCACCGGCGATTGGCGTGCCGACATCGAAGCCGTCGCCGAGCTGCTCTACTCCTGCCTCACCGCTCACCGGGATGGCGCCGAGGTCGTCTCGGCCGCACTCGCTACGGGCACCGCCACGATTCGCCCCGAACAACTGCTTGCCGACGTCCTGGAGAATGCCCCCGAAACCTCCATTAGCACCCCATCAGCGGCTGATACCGCATCCGTCCTCGTGTACTTCATTCTCGGCGCGACAGTCGACCAGCAGACAGCCATCGCGCTTGACCTGAACGGCGCCAAGGGCGTTTCCAACAAGGGCGACACCAGTGGCGAGAACGCTGATGATAAGGATGTTGAGGTCGAGACTTCCTCTGAAGATGCTGCTGCACAGGCAAAAGAGCTCGGCCGCCAGCGCATCGCACTGGGAACCGAGCTCTTTATCGCCGGAATTGCGGGGGTTGCGGGGACTAAGGGAATTGCAGGTCAGTAAGCCCCGCTGAAACAATCACGCTCACGGTCAAGCCCCAGCGTTAGAGCACCAGAGCTGCTACCCAACCAGCTGCCAGCAGCGGCAGGTTGAAGTGCAGGAAGGTCGGAATAACCGAATCGCGAATGTGGTCGTGCTGCCCGTCGGCATTGAGACCCATCGTCGGGCCGAGCGTCGAGTCCGATGCCGGCGAACCAGCATCGCCCAGAGCACCTGCAGTACCAATGATGGCGACGGTAGCCATCGGCGAGAAGCCCAGCGATACACACAACGGCACATAGATGATGGCGATAATCGGCAGCGTCGAGAAGGACGAACCAATACCCATCGTGACCACCAGACCAACGACCAGCATGGCGAATGCAGCGGCAGGCTTGTTGCCCGCAAACAGCTCTGCAGTAGCGGTCACCAGCGGCTCGATCTGGCCGGACTCCGACATCACCGAGGCGAAGCCCTGTGCAGAAATCATGATGAAACCAATCAGGGCCATCATCTTCATACCGGCGGTGAACACGTCGTCCGCCTCACGCCAGCGCACGGCGCCGGTGAGCATGAAGATTGCCAGACCAGTGAGTGCACCAATCAGCAACGGATCGGCATCGGTCTCCATAGAATTCATCACAATCTGGACGACGAAAGTCACCACGATTGCAACGAGAGCGACGATAACTCGGTACTTCGACACCGGTTCGTCAGACTGGGTTTCTGCGTGTGAGGACTGGGCAATCGGCCGATCTTCGTAATGCCGTGGCTTCCGGTAGGAGAAAAATACGGCAATGGCCAGACCGGCCAGCATGCCGAGAGCCGGGATGCCCATCGTCATCATGATGTTGATATTGGAAACATCAAGGCCAGCATTCTCGATGTTCCCCAGCAGGATGTCGTTCAGGAAGATAGAACCGAATCCGACCGGAACCCACATGTAGGTGGTGACCAAACCGAAGGTCATCACACTGGTAATCATTCGACGGTCGATGTTGAGGCGGTTAAATACCGGCAACAGCGGCGGAATAATCAGCGGGATAAACGCAATGTGAACTGGGATGAGGTTCTGCGACATAATCGCCATGGCCAAAATGCCGGCGACCATACCCCACTTGGTCCATGCCTCTGCCTTAGATTTAGCGCCTTCATCCTCCGTACCGATCTTGGCAATCAGCCAATCGGCCAGCAATTTGGGCAACCCAGAGGATGCCACTGCCATGGCAAAGGCACCCAGCATGGCATAGCTCAGGGCAATCTTCGCACCACCAGAGAGGCCTTCCTGGAAGGCAACCATTGTGGCATCGAGCCCCATACCGGCGGAAAGACCACCGACTAAGGCGCCAATAAACAGCGCTAGCACAACGTGTACCCGGCAGACCGCCAGGATTAGCATCACCAAAACGGCGAGAAGAACGGCATTCATAAGGAAAATATTAAGGCAACCTTAAGTATTTCCAGCAACCGGGGCTAGAAAGACTTCACCCCAAAATCTTTACACCCCGGCTAATGCGGCTAATCAATCGAGACGAGTCCCTGGCCGCCCTGCACTGCGTCGCCGACTTCGACATGAATAGAGCCGACGGTGCCTGCAGCCGGGGCCGTAATCTCGGTTTCCATCTTCATTGCCTCGAGAATGAGCAGCACCTCCCCAGCCTCAATCTTCTGGCCTTCCTCGACCAAAATCTTGCTGACCGAACCTGCCAGTGGCGCCACCACCGAATTGGCGGAGACACCCGAGACACTAGCGGTGGCCGGCTCAACGGAAGCGCTCGACGATCCACCCAACACGATGGGCGAAAGACGCTTGGGCTCCTCAACTACTTCAACGTCGACATCGTAGGCAATGCCGCCGACAGTCACTTTCAATTTCATGGCTCAACAATCCTCACGTAACAAAAGTCAATGAGTCAGACTCAATTAAGTCGGTTATCGAAAATTTCCAACTAACGCAGGTTGTGCTGCTGCTGGATCTGGCGTCCCTGCGCAGCCCACGTCTTATGGCGGTTGTATCGAATTGCCTTCACCTTGCCGCGATTGCCCAGGTACGCAGACACCGCTGCCGAAATGGCGATGACAGTATCCTCGGGGATATCTGCGTCCACGCGTTTGCGCAGTTCAGCCAACTCGCTCTCTGCCTGATTCAGTCGTGCCGTGGCCTTCTGCAAGCTTGTCGAGGTCGCATCCAACCGGTCGGTCAGTTCAGCGACGAGCGCTCGCAGCTCCTTAATCTCACCGATGCCGTCAGACATTACTGTGGCCCCAATCCGTGCTTCTTGGCCGGGCGAACCTCGCGCTTGTTACGCAGAACCGACAGTGCGTCAGCCACACGCAGGCGGGTTTCCGCCGGGTCAATCACGTCGTCGACCAGTCCGCGCGAGGCGGCGACATACGGCGTCGAGAAGCGTGTCTTGTATTCGGCGATACGCTCGTCGCGCACGCGCGCCTGCTCTTCCTCGTCGCCCGCGGCGGCAATTTCCTTTCGGAAGACCACGTTGACCGCACCCTCTGCGCCCATCACCGCAATTTCCGCGGTCGGCCATGCGAATACATAGTCCGCGCCGAGGTCCTTCGAGCACATCGCCAGGTACGCACCGCCGTAGGCCTTACGCATGACGACGGTCACCTTGGGCACAGACGCTGCGGAGTATGCGTAGAGCATCTTTGCGCCGTGGCGGATGATGCCGCCATGCTCCTGGGTGACGCCCGGCATGAAGCCAGGAACGTCAACCAGGGTGACCAGCGGGATGTTAAAGGCATTGCAGAAGCGGATGAACTTTGCGCCCTTGTCCGAGGAATTGATGTCCAGCACACCGGACATCACGTTCGGTTGGTTGGCGACAAAGCCCACGGTACGACCCAAAACTCGACCAAAACCAACGACTAGGTTGGTGGCAAAACCCGCCTGGCACTCGAGGAAGTCGCCATTGTCGGCGATACGGATTATGACCTCGCGGACGTCGTAGCCCTTCTTGCCATCGACGGGGACGATGTCGCGGAGCTCTGGATCCGGCTCGGCGTCGAATACCGGATCCACGATTGGTGGCTCTTCCGTGTTGTTCTGTGGCAGGAAGCTTAAGAGCTTCTGCGCAATCAGGATGGCCTGCTCGTCATCGTCGGCAACGAAGTCAATATTGCCGGCCTTGGCCATGTGCGCATCAGCGCCACCGAGCTGCTCGGAGGTGACTTCCTCGCCGGTCACCGACTTAATAACGCCCGGGCCGGTGATGAACATCTGTGCCTTGCGAGTCTGAATAATGAAGTCGGTCAGCGCTGGCGAGTAGGCAGCGCCTCCAGCACATGGGCCTGCAATGATGGAAATCTGCGGCACCAGACCGGAAAGCCAGACATTGTTGTAGAAGACCTGGCCGTAGCCCGACAGAGAGTCAATCCCCTCTTGAATGCGAGCACCACCGGAGTCGTTGATAAACACGAACGGAGTGCCGTTGTCGGCAGCAGCGCGCATGGTGGCCGCAACCTTGCGGGACTGCGTTTCACCAGCGGAGCCACCCATGACCGTGAAGTCCTGGGAGGCCACGTGCACTGCCCGGCCGAGAACCGCGGCAGTGCCGGTGACCACACCGTCGGCAGGCGCGTCGGCAGTATCCATGCCGAAGTCGGTGGTGCGGTGAGTCATGAACATGCCGGTTTCACGGAAAGTGCCCTCGTCGACGAAGTTGTCGATACGCTCGCGGGCAGTCATCTTCCCACGTTCGTGCTGCTTGGCCTGGCGGGCTTCACCGCCACCGGCCTCAACACGGCGACGCTGAGCATCCAAATAATCCAGGCGCTCCGCCATCGAGGCGTCGACGCCCGGCGCGACGGCATCCGCCGAATTCGGCTGGTTTGCTGAACTTTGCGACATTGCTATCTCTTCTCCCGATGTTCCTAGGCGGGTTCCACCTGGACGGTCTGTGAGCGACCGCCAACGGTGACCTTGTAGCGAATTGGCTCGCGAATGGCATTGGCAGCACCTGAGGCTTGCTCCGCCTCGCGCTTGAGCTGTTCGGCAGTCTTACCGACGTTCTTCGGCCCTTCGCCGCGCGTGGTGAAGAATCCCGGTGCGACGGATGGGAACAGTGCGTTGGTCAGGACGTCCTCGGCGGTGCCGTTGTAACCGTCGAGCTCCTTGGCCTGCTTGACCAGGTCGTCCCACTCTGGTTCGAGGAGATCAGCCGGGCGAACCGTGATTTCTTCCTTCTTGGTCTGTTCCGCTGCCTGCTTAATCAGCTCTGGGTTGCGCTCACCAGGACACTGCCCGTAATAGCCGAGCATGAGGTCGGCGAACTCAGCCGTCATAACCTTGTAGCGTCCCATCAGCACGTTAAACACAGCTTGCGTGCCGACGATCTGCGAGCTCGGAGTCACCAGCGGCGGGTAACCGGCGTCCTTTCGGACAATCGGTACTTCACGCATGACCTCTTCGACGCGGTCACCCGCGCCCTGGGCCTTGAGCTGGTTTTCCATGTTCGACAACATGCCACCAGGAATCTGCGACATGAAAATGTCGGTATTGACCAGGGTTTTCGACTCGAACTCTGCGTACTTCGGACGCACCTTGCGGAAGTGGTCACGAATGGTGATGAGGTTATCCATGTTCAGGTCGGTGGTGTAGTCGGTTCCCTCCAACATTTCCACCAGCGACTCGGTCGGGTTGTGCCCCGGGCCCAGCGACATCGACGAAATTGCCGTGTCCACGACATCCGCACCAGCTTCGATGGCCTTCATCAAAGTCACCATCGTGACACCGGTGGTCGAGTGACAGTGGACGTTAATCTGGGTGTCCTCGCCGTACGTTTCCTTGATGCCGCGGATGATGTCGTAAGCCGGCTGGGGTTTCAGCAGCGCTGCCATGTCCTTCAACGCAATGGAGTCCGCCCCCATATCCAGTAGACGACCAGCGAGCTTCACGTACCCGTCGACGTCGTGAAGCGGAGACGTCGTATAGCAGATCGTGCCCTGCGCATGCTTGTCGACGTTCTTGACCGCGCGCATGGCGTGCTCGAGATTGCGTGGGTCGTTGAGCGCGTCGAAAACACGGAATACGTCCATACCGTTTTCAGCGGACTTCTCGACGAACTTGTCAACCACCATGTCCTCGTAGTGGCGGTAACCGAGAAGATTCTGGCCGCGCAGCAGCATCTGCAGGCGACTATTCGGCATCAGCTTGCGGAATGTCCGCAGGCGCTCCCAGGGATCTTCATTAAGGAAGCGGATGCAGGCGTCAAAGGTTGCGCCGCCCCAGCACTCCACACTCCAAAAACCGGCCTTGTCCATTTCTTCACAGACATCGACCATGTCTTCCATAGCCATTCGCGTTGCCATGAGGCTCTGATGAGCGTCTCGGAACGCTACTTCCGTTACACCAATGGTTCGTGGACTCATAACTCCAAAAGTAAAGGCCTTTGGGGATCTTCGCGCGTTGGTGACCGCGAATATTGGGGATTCGGCGCCCGCCAAGGTGCGTTTAGAGTGTCAAATTGCCCACTTGCAGGGTTAAATACTTATTTTCACGCGAAGTTTATGCTCTTAATCGTTCGACTCGAATTTTTCCTTGGGGGTCGTTTTTGCGAAGTGCGCTCGACAGATGGGACGGATGGCGCGCCCACACGGGACCGAAAAAGGCTCATGTTTTTTACAAAACGGTTAAGGTAGTCACATGAACCAAGCAAATACAGTCGGCGATTATCAAGTATGGCCGGGTGAGCCTTACCCGCTCGGATCTACCTACGACGGCGCTGGCACCAACTTTGCACTCTTTTCCGACGTTGCGGAAAAGGTTGAGCTTTGTCTGATTAGCGCCGAAGGCGAAGAAACACGCATTGAGTTGGAAGAAGTCGATGCGCATATCTGGCACTGCTACATCCCGTCCATCATGCCGGGCCAGCGCTACGCCTACCGCGTACACGGCCCATTCGATCCGGCCAACGGTAAGCGTTGCGACCCCAACAAGCTGCTGGTCGACCCATACGCCAAGGCTTTCGACGGCGAATTCGACGGTCACCCATCACTGTTCAACTATGACATTCATGACCACTCGAAGCGCAACACCGAGGACAGCCTGGGACACACCATGACCTCCGTGGTCATCAACCCATTCTTCGACTGGGGCGCTGACCGCGCACCTCGCACGCCGTACAACGAGACCGTGATTTACGAAGCCCACGTCAAGGGTATGACCATGACTCACCCGGATATCCCGGAGGAGCTACGTGGTACCTATGCCGGTCTCGCGCATCCGGCAATTATTGACTACCTCAAGGACCTTGGTGTCACGGCTATCGAACTGATGCCGGTCCACCAGTTCCTCCAGGACGACCACCTGCGCGAAAAGGGGCTGCGCAACTACTGGGGCTACAACACCTTCGGTTTCCTAGCACCACACCAGGACTACTCGGCTTCCCAAAAGCCAGGCGGAGCAGTCAGCGAGTTCAAGGGCATGGTGCGCGCATTTCACGATGCCGGCATTGAGGTCATCCTCGACGTGGTCTACAACCACACCGCCGAGGGCAACCACATGGGCCCAACCATCTGCTTCCGAGGCATCGACAACGAGGCCTACTACCGCCTGGTCGAAGGCGATCGCCAGCACTACATGGACTACACCGGCACCGGTAACTCCCTGAATGTGCGCCACCCACACTCGCTGCAGCTGATTATGGATTCGCTGCGCTACTGGGTCTCCGAGATGCATGTCGACGGCTTCCGCTTCGATTTGGCATCCACCCTGGCTCGAGAATTCCACGATGTGGATCGCCTCTCCGCCTTCTTTGACTTGGTGCAGCAGGATCCGATTGTCAGCCAGGTCAAGCTCATCGCAGAACCGTGGGATGTCGGCGAAGGTGGCTACCAGGTCGGTAACTTCCCACCGCAGTGGACTGAATGGAACGGTAAGTACCGCGACACCATCCGCGACTTCTGGCGCGGTGAGCCATCCACGCTCGGCGAGTTCGCTTCACGTATCACCGGCTCCTCGGACCTGTATGCAAACAATGACCGCCGCCCAACTGCGTCGATTAACTTCGTGACCGCGCATGACGGTTTCACCCTCAACGACTTGGTCAGCTACAACGAGAAGCACAATATGGCCAACGGCGAGGACAACCGCGATGGCGAGTCCCACAACCGTTCGTGGAACTGCGGTGTGGAAGGCCCGACCGACGACGAGCGCATCATTTCGCTGCGCGCCCGCCAGCGTCGTAACTTCCTGACCACTCTCCTGCTGTCCCAGGGCACTCCGATGATTAGCCACGGTGACGAAATGGGACGTGGCCAGAAGGGCAACAACAACGTCTACTGCCAGGACAACCGTTTGGCCTGGGTCGACTGGAATCAGACGCGTACCAACTCTGAACTGGTCGAATACACCCAGTTCCTGACTGAGCTGCGTGCGGAGCACCCAGTCTTCCGACGCCGCCGGTTCCTGCGCGGTGGCCCGCTCGGTGCGGAAACCGACGATCGTGACATTGCCTGGCTGACCTATGAGGGTCGTGTCATGACGACCGATGACTGGAACTTCGACTTCGGCAAGTCGTTGATGGTCTGGCTCAACGGCGATGCCATCACTGAGCCTGATCGCCGAGGTCACAGGATTGAAGATGACTCCTTCCTGCTGTGCTTCAACGCCCACCACGAGGACATCATGTTCCAAATTCCGGGCACCGAATACGCACACAGCTGGGAAGTCATCATCGACACCACAGAGATCACGGGTCGCCCGACCCGCGAGCGCATCGTTGAGCCAGAAGGCGAGCTCCGCGTGCCAGCCCGTTCTACCATCGTGCTGATCGAGCGGCACTAGCCGCATCCGCGTTGGGTGTAGGGGCCTGGGCCTGGGTTTGTTCCTACACAAAAATCCCCTGTCGGCGGAAGACTTTTCTTCCACTGACAGGGGATTTTTCGGCTCTGAGTTCAACTCAAAACAGGGTTTGGGTCAACACAGCACCGCGGGAGCCGAGCTGGCGTGAAGTCTTCTTACGCAGATGCGCGCATATTGAACTCCGCCTGAGAGTTCAACCAGTACTCCGGCTCGGTGTCAAAGTAGTCGGACAGTCGATTTGCGAGGTCAGTAGTGACCGCAGTGCGGCCGGTGCGAAAGCGCTCCAGAGTTGAGCTTGGCACGCCGATGGCAAGAGCCAGTCGGTAGATAGAGAGGTGTCGCGGCTCGAGGAAATTATCGTTCAAGATAGAACCAGGGTGCACAGGATGCGTGCTCAAAATGTTTACTCCTTATTTCATCGCTTCACTGGCATACGTTGTTTCCGCTTTGCCCTTCGCTTGAGCTCGAAAGCTCGAACGACCAGTTACCGCCGTTCGTCGAAAAGTATAAGGAGCGCCCGCTCAAAATGCATCCGGACATTTAACCCCCCAAAACATGTGGTTTTCAGGGGTACAGACACCCCCACTGTCCGAACGCTCCATAAATATTCCTATTTTTGTGGGCATTTCCACATTGTCGGAAGCCACGTGTACTCGGCGAGAACCGCAGGTACCACAGCCTCTATGGGGCTCAATCCGCCATCGGCGCTACCATCTAGTGCATGACTACGACCACGCCATCCTCCGAGCCCGCCGTCGTCTTCGAGCTCACCGGCGACACGGTGACTATTACCGCAGATGGGCTCCGCCTTACCCACACCATCAACACGGCCAGCACCGCCCCCGCGAAGCCCCTCCCGCTTACCGACGTTGCCGAGGTCGCATCGGCAAGTAAAAACGGTGTCTACACTCCGGCCAACCGCTTTTTCCCCGGCACGGTAGACCTCGGGGTAGCTTTACCAAAGGCCCGTGTGATGCCTCATCGTCAGGCAGCAGCGCAGTTGCTGGCAGACCTCGTGGCGGAGATAGCCAAGAATCCTGAGTTCTACAACTCAGCAGATGCTTTTACTTCCACGTTGATGCCGTGGGTGGCACAGCGCGCGGCGGTCACCGAAGGCGTGAGTGTGGTTGAGGGCGCGGGCGACGTCGTAAAGCACTCTGTGCCTTTTGCACCGCTTCCTACTGGGGATGAGGTTGCGGTGTCAGACATCGCACCGTTTGCGGCGTTCGATGTAGAGACAGCGAACGAAGACACCGGCTCGATTATTCAGCTTGGTGTTGCGGTCGTGCGTGGCGGGAAGGTGACGGATCGTTATTCCTGGATGTGCCGTCCGCCAAAGGGGCTGGAGTATTTTGATGAAGCCAATGTCGCGATTCATGGCATCACAGCGGCGGATGTGGCCGGTGAGCCGTCATTTCCGGAGCAGCTGGCGAAGTTTGTTGACGTCGTTGGGGATTTGGACGTAGTTGCTCACAATGCGCGGTTTGATTTCACAGCCCTGTCGCGGGCGTGCCGGGCGGAAGGCATTCCAGCACCGAAGTTGAATTTTGCGTGTACTTATATGTGGGCTCGGCAGATGCAGTTGGGGCTGCCCAACTTGAAGCTGCCGACATTGGCGGAGGCCGCGGGGACGTCGCTGGAGAATCATCATGATGCGACGGCCGATGCGGTCGCATGTGCTGAGGTAGCGCTGTGGTTGATGGAGCAGCAGCGCGCAACATCGGTGGCTGATTTGAGCCAGAAGGTCTCGCTGAGCTTGGGCCAGATTGGCAGTGGACGAGTGCGGATGGTGCGCTATGACCCGGCTGGTGTCGCCAGCACTGGTGCCGGGACCAACGCGGGAACTGGTGCTGGTGCTGGTGCGCAGTCCGGCAGTTCCGCGCCGTCACGACGGCCGCGTCGCAATGCGAAATGGGATGCGGCCAAGACACCGGACACCATTCCAGACCCGAATCCGGACGCGGATCCAAGCGGCCTGTTGTACCAGCAGCGGGTGACACTGACCGGTGATTTTGCACCGTATGACAAGGGCTTTCTGTGGGACAAGATTGCCTTTGCAGGTGCGAATATCAATAAGGGTGTCACGAAGAAAACGACCATTTTGGTCGCCGGTCCGTGGGATTCGGTGACGTCGAAGGAGAAGAGGGCTCGACAGCTGCAGGCCGAAGGCCAGGAAATCCAGATCTGGACTGAGAAGGAGCTCTTCACCGCACTCGGGCTGAATCCGGAAGAGGATGGCGCGTCCGAAGCGGGAGACACTGCGGAAGGAACACCTAGCGCCAGCACCGGGGACAACTCCAGTGAGTCGGTTCCAATGTTTGGTTCCACTTCCCTGCCGGGCGATGACGGAATGCCACCCTTCTAGGCCACGTTCACGAGAAAAAATTCGCATTCGGACGGCGGGTGCAGACTCTGGGGCTAGCTGCTGCCACAGCGGTCAGGCAGCAGCTTTTCCTGGTGGGCGGTATAAAGGGGAACATGAGTCGCCGACCAATTACGTCCACCTACCGTCTCCAACTCCGTGGCCCCAAGGCCGACCCAAACGGGCGCGCTTTCACGTTCGCTGACGCGGCTGAACAGGTCGGCTACTTGGCAGACCTCGGAATTTCACACCTGTATCTGTCGCCTATCCTCACCGCCGTACCGGAGTCTAACCATGGCTACGATGTCATCGATCCGACGACAGTGAACCCGGAGCTCGGCGGCATGGAAGAGCTGCAGAAGCTCGCGCAGGTGGCGCACAAGGCCGGTCTGGGCATCATTATCGACCTGGTACCGAACCACCTCGGTGTTGAGGAGCCCAAGCTCAATGCCTGGTGGTGGGACGTTCTGACCTATGGCAAGGATTCTCAGTTCGAGCCATACTTCGATATCGACTGGCACGAGGACAACGGTGCCAACGGCAAGATGGGGTTGCCGATTCTGGGATCCCCGGAGGATATCGACAAGCTGGAGCTCGACACCTCTGGCGACGAGCCACTTCTGCGTTACTACGACAACACATTCCCGGTGCGCCCCGGCACCGAGGACGGCACCCCGCAGGAAGTACATGATCGCCAGGCCTATCGCCTGATGTACTGGAAGGACGGGGTCATTGGCTACCGTCGATTCTTCAGCGTCAACGGCCTGGCCGGCATCCGCCAGGAAAACCCGGTGGTATTCGAGCACACACACCGCATCATCCGCGAGCTGCTAGCTGCGGACATCATTGACGGTGTCCGCATTGACCACCCGGATGGCCTCAGCAACCCATTCGGATACCTCAGTGAGCTGCGCCGTCTACTCGGCGATGACAAGTGGCTGGTTATCGAGAAGATTCTGGGTGCCGAAGAGCCACTGGATCCGAGGCTCCAGGTTGACGGCACCACGGGTTACGACGCCCTGCGTGAGTTCGACAATGTCTTCGTCAACCGCGACTCCCGAGACGCCATGAGTATGTTGGCTCTGCAGCAGTCCGGCTCAACCTGGGACAAAACTGCCGTGCAGGCAACTGCGCAGGCTCTCAAACACGATGTCGCAGCGCACGAGTTGGCTGCAGAAGTCCGTCGTCTAGCACGTGCCCTGCGCCGCGATAACTGGTCTATCAGCGGTACCAGCGTCAGCGATGAGGTACTTATCGACACCATCTGCAAGCTGGTCGCTGCCATGCCTGTCTACCGTTCGGACTATGTCTCCCTGTCGCGAGTGGCTTCCACGGTCATTGGTGAAATGGCAGCGCGTTTCCCCTCGCGTGTCTTTGCCCTCGACCTCATTTCGGCAGGTTTGGTAGCCGGTGGTGAGGCCGCCACGCGGTTCGCTCAGGTTTGTGGTGCGGTCATGGCAAAGGGTGTCGAAGACACCACCTTCTACCGTGCCTGCCGCCTGATCAGCCTAAACGAAGTCGGCGGTGATCTCGGTCGCTACGGCATGTCTGCGGCGGAGTTCCACCTGTTGCAGTCGGAACGTGCTCGCCTCTGGCCACGAACCATGACCACGCTGTCCACGCACGACACCAAGCGCGGCGAAGATGTCCGCGCCCGCATTCTCCAGCTCTCCGATGTCTCCGGCGACTGGGCTGAAAATGTCCGCAACTGGATGGCCATCACCCCCGCCCCGGACGATGCCACCGGCTACTTCCTGCTGCAGAACATCATCGGAGTCTGGCCGACCGACGGCGTGATTACCGATGAACTGCGCGAACGCCTCCACGACTACGCCATTAAGGCCATCCGCGAGGCAGATGTGCACACCTCCTGGACGGAGCCGGTCGAGGAGTTCGAACTCGGCATCCGCAGCTGGATTGACGCGCTTCTCGACGGCCCCCTGACCGACTCCATCACAGAGTTCGTCCGCTCCATTGCGCCAGCTGCCCTGACCACGTCACTGTCGCGCAAGCTCCTCCAGCTTGTCGGCCCCGGCATCCCCGATACCTACCAGGGGACGGAGTTCACAGAGGACTCCCTGGTTGATCCTGACAACCGCCGGTTCGTCGACTACGATGCGCGCGTCGCGGCGCTGGATAAGGTTGCTCGCGATGAGGTCACGTCGGTAACTAAGAGTCCAGAGCACCCAGCTGAGCTGCCGGAGGACTTTACGGATGCCGATGCGGACGTCGCAAAGCTGATGGTGACTCACCACGGAGTGAAGCTGCGTGCGGAACGCCCGGAGTCCTTCGTCGGCGGCGCCTACCAGCCAGTATTCGCCGTGGGTGTCGGCGAGCGTCATTTGGTCGGTGCAGCACGTGGACCGAAGGGCGAGCCGGAAGATGTTATCGCGCTGGTGACGCGCCGTCCGCTGGGGCTGCAACGCGAAGGCGGTTGGGGCGACACTACAGTGACACTTCCCAAGGGATTCTGGACCGACCGTTTCACTGGCCATACTTGGTCCGGCACCATCGCCGTGGCTTCTCTGTTCAGCTCCTTCCCAGTAGCACTGCTGGTACGCGAGGACGATGACGACTAATCGAATGAAGGATTCGCTTCCCGACGATTCCCGCGACCAGACCCGCAAGACTCAGTTGGCGGAGGATCGAGAGGTTACACGTGCACTGCAGTCGAAGTACGACTCGTGGGCAACTCGGCACCCCACCGCCGCGCAGGACTTTGTCGATGCGATTAAAGAGATTCTCTCCGATGCCGGTTTGGCCTTTGACAATGTCACGGCGCGGGTGAAGTCTTTCCGCTCATTGCGGCAGAAGGCCCTGCGTCGTGAAGCGGACGGCAACTACGTCTACCCTGACCCGTGGCACGGTATCCACGACATCATCGGTGTGCGTGTAACCACGTACCATTCGACGGAGATTCCCGCGATCATGGATGCGCTGGGAGATTCGCTGACTGTGCTGCGTAGGATTGACAAAACCGCGGAGACACGAATCAGCGGCCGGTTGGGATACGGCTCCCAGCACTTGATCTGCAAGGTGTCGACGGCGGCGCCGTCAGAGCTAGCTCCATATGCGGATATGCAGTTTGAGGTGCAACTGCGCACTGTGCTGCAGCATGCGTGGGCGGAATTTGAGCACGATATTCGCTATAAGGCCCCTGAGGGAGCGACAGACCCGCGGATTGATCGAGCTTTTGCGCTGGCCGCTGGCCTTATTGAGCTCGCGGATCAGCAGTTCGACCAAGTCGTTGCCGTGCTGGAGGAATCCACGCCGGACGATTCCGCGCAGGGAGAGGGCAAACAGCCCTCAGCTCCGGCAAAGACCACAGCCGATGACATTGTGGTGACTGAGGAAACCCTACCCGGCGTGCTGACGATGCTGCTTCCAGATGCGCCCCGATCGAAATCAGAGCATTACGGCTGGGCAGAAGAACTGCTGGAGCGCAATGGCATCCGCACTGTCGGGCAGCTGCGAGAGCTACTTAATCCGCAGCGCCTCAGCGCGGTAAGCAAGGCCATGAAGTACCGCTTTAACCCAGGCCATGTGCGTGTTATCGATGACCTACTACTAGCGGCTCGCGGTGAAAAGCACATCAAGGCCACTGCAGATACCAGCCATAACCCGAAGCGTCGACCAGCCCGTTTGCGCGCACGGTTGCAGCAACTAGCGGAGGCCGGGATGCCTATGAGCGACGTCCCCGAAGACGATCGAGCTGACGGCGATCGCGCTTCGTAGGCCGCCCGGCACCGCGATCGCGCATCGGCATCGATGCGAGAATCTCCCTCGGAGGCGGTGGCGGAGAGTGGTCGATATAGCACTGCCTGGCCACCGGAGCTCCGACCCGCTTCTTCACCGTCTTGGTGACCTCAACAATGTGTTCGCGGTGGTTTGCCCACAGTCGCACTCTGTCCCCTGGGACGACCAGAACTGAGGGTTTCACGGCTTCGCCGTTGACTTTGACGTGGCCGCCACGGCACGCATCTGCGGCCAATGAGCGAGTTTTCAGCAACCTGACCGCCCAAATCCAGGCATCGATACGCACTGGTTCGGTAGACAATTGCTGCTGAGCAGGCATTTACTGCGGATCCTTGTAGTTCACAATCCGCTGAACCTTTTGCCAATTGAGAAAACCACCGACCAGGCCGACTACTGCCAGGATGAGGAATAGGGACATGCTTCCGGCTAGAAGTCCGAGCACTGCACCGCCGACGACACCGCTGCCTGCCCATACAACGGCATTGCGGGAGTACTTTCGCACCGCGTTCTTACGGAGCTCAATGGGGTTCTGAGGTTGGGGCTGAAGATAGCTCATGGAGTACATATTAGAGCGTTCTGGTCGCCCTGACGCATCGCATAGGTCGATAGGGCGTACAATTCGGGAAAAATTTCTACAGCTATAGCAAACCTGCTAGATATTCCTATTTGGGTAGGTAATTAACACAATGGCGTAGGTTGATTGCTAGTGTTAGTCCTATGACAGAAACTGTCCGCCCCCGCCACCGCATGGTCGACCGCGTTGCGGCGATCCTCGAACTCGTTGCGCGCTCTAACGAAGGTCTAACCCTCACTGACATCGCCCACACGCTGAACTATCCGCTCAGTACCACGCAGGGCCTTGTCAACGGTCTGACTGTGACAGGTTACCTTGACGAGTCCAACAAGCGTTACACGCTCGGCATGGCGCCGTTTCTGCTCAATGTCATGGCCGGTCGTCGCATGGTCAACGTTCCGACGGCTGAGCTCGAGGCGATTCACAACGAAACTGGCTTGATTACCGTGCTGGCACTGCCGGTTGGTGGCAAGCTTTTCTACCTCAAAACCGTCGGTGAATCCATGCGCTACCAGTACCTGACGGAGAACTTCCTGCCGCGCTCGCTGTTGCGCACCTCTGCAGGTTGGGTTTTGATGAGTCGGTTTGAAAAGCGCGAACTGTGGTCCTACCTGAACTCCGCGCGGCCGGAAGACCAGGTCTATGTGGATGATTTCCTCCGCCAGGCCGGGGAAATCGCAGAGACCGGCGTCTGTGCTGCCCCGGGTATTGCCGAAGGCGGTGGCGTTGACGGTGTCTCTATCGCAGTGGAGGAAGACGGTGCTACTGTCGCGGCAGTCTGCGTTTTCGGTCGGCCAGAAAAGATTGCGGAAAATAAGGACGAACTGGTGGAAATTCTCAAGCGCCATCGCGGCGCACACAACGGCGAGGAATCCCCGAACCAGGGTTAGCGGCTGTTAAGCGCGCAGCTCCCACCAGATTTCGCCACCGTCCGTAGACGGCTCGCTAGCTCCCTTAGTCAGCGCCTGCATTTCGCCGTCAAGCTGGGCAATCCCCTCGGCAGTCACCGCGATCGAAAACTCCACGTTCTGGCCCCACCTCGTTTCCACGATCTCATAACCACGAGCACGCAATTCCGCTTCGATGCGACCGGCATCTGCGGCGGAGACACTCACTACCCTCAAGGCTCTTTGCACGCGCCGCATGCGCGTGACTTTTTCTAGACACTCTAAGACCGAATCCGAATAGGCCCTCACAAGCCCACCCGTGCCCAATTTGATGCCGCCAAAATAGCGGATCACTACGGCGGTGACATTCGTCATTCCAGAGCCCTGGAGCACATCGAGCATCGGGCGCCCTGCCGTGCCACCAGGTTCACCGTCATCTGAAGATCGCTCCACCCGATTCCCTCCGACGACCTCATGAATGTATGCGCTGCAGTGGTGGCGAGCATCCGGGTACTCCGCCTTGGCCAAATTGATGACCTCTCGGGCGCTGTCTTCGTCGTCGGCACGCGCGATCCACGTAATGAAGCGAGATTTCTTAATCTCGATTTCATTCGTGACGATGTCACCGCCGGCGGGGACAATCAGCTCGATGTCACGCTGATTCTGCGTCGCTTCGGTCGAAGTGGATGGCTCGGTGGTCATAGTGTCCATTGTTGCCTATGGGCTTAGTGCACACCCAATCACCGCCGCTCGGTACTTTTCTCGACCTCACCTTTGACTCCCCTCGAATCCGCGGTGTTCGAAAACGGTTCCCCTGTGCCCATCCGCTGACTGACCTACCATGGTGCCCATGAGCAACTACCGAGTCTGGGCCCCGTACGCTTCCGAAGTCCGTCTGCTGTTGGGCAATCCTGACGCGCCAGCGATTTTGGATATGCATCCCATCGCTGACGCGACCGATGACTACGGCGCCAACTCTGGTTGGTTTGAAGCTGATGTGGCTCGCACACCGGGGGATCGCTACGCATTTTCGCTGCGGGCACATGCGGGATACGGCGCGCCTGACGACGAATCGGGGGACCACTCCTCCCCCGCTGTCGGTGACTGGACAATACCGCTGCCAGATCCGCGTTCCCAGTCGCAGCCGGATGGTCCGCATGGTTTCTCCGAGGTCGTTGACCTGGGTGCCTATAAGTGGAAGGACTCGGCCTGGTCGGGCCGGATTCTGCCAGGAGGTCTGATTTATGAGCTGCATGTGGGCACCTTCAGCGATTCTGGTGATTTCGAAGGTTTGGTGGAACATCTAGACCATCTGATTGAGCTGGGGGTAACACATATTGAGCTGATGCCAGTGCAGCCTTTCGGTGGTGACCGTAATTGGGGCTATGACGGTGTGTCCTGGCACAGCGTGCACGAGGGCTACGGTGGCCCGCGGGGTCTACAGAAGCTGATTGATACGTGCCACCGAAAGGGTTTGGCTGTCATCTTGGATGTGGTCTTTAACCACTTTGGTCCAGACGGCAACTATGTGGGATTTTTCGGCCCCTACACCGCTGGTGGCTCGACGGGTTGGGGTGAGGTTGTCAATCTCACTGGCGACAACTCTGATGAGGTGCGTGCGTATATTTTGGATGCAGTGCGCCAATGGCTGGTGGATTACCACGTCGACGGTCTTCGTCTGGACGCAGTCCATGCCCTGCATGACGAGGGGGCATTCCACATTCTGGAGCAGATGCAGGTTGTCGCAGACACTGTCGCAGCCGAGACTGGTATTCCGCGTTCTTTGATTGCAGAGTCCGACCAGAATGATCCGCGTTTGGTCCGCCCGCGCGCTGCCGGCGGCTTTGGCCTCAACGCTCAGTGGGATGATGACGTCCACCATGCACTGCACACGCTAGTATCTGGCGAGGACCACGCCTACTACTCAGACTTTGGGTCGGTGGAAGCGCTAGCTAGTGCTTTGGAAACTGGCTTCTGGCATACGGGCACAATGTCGACGTTCCGTGGTCGCACTCATGGTCGTCTCTTCGACCTGTCTGTACAGCCCATGCATGCTTTCGTAACGTACACGACCACACATGATCAAACGGGTAACCGCGCTGTCGGTGACCGTCCGTCGATGAACCTCACCCCGGCGCAGCAGGTTTTAAAGGCAGCAGTTATCGCCTGCAGTCCTTTCACCCCGATGCTCTTCCAAGGTGAGGAATGGGGCGCCTCTACCCCGTTTGCTTTCTTCTGTTCCCATGAAGATCCGGAGCTGCAGCGGCTCACGCGCGAGGGACGCCTACGTGAGTTTGCCCGTGCCGGGTGGGATCCGAAGGAGGTATCCGACCCATCGGATCCAGAGACCTTCCACCACTCGAAGCTCAATTGGCAGGAGGTCTCGGAGGACTCGCACGCCACTATTCTGGCGGCCTACCGCGATCTCTTCGCGCTGCGGAAGTCCCACCCGTCGCTTCGCACTCCCTGGTCGGCATCTGTGGTGACTGAGTATGACGAGGACAATCGTTGCCTCGTCGTTGTGCGCAGCCAGGATGAGCGCGAAATGGGTGCCCGAAACTCGGATGCCTTTGAAACTGTCGCTTTGGTTGCGAATTTCTCCGACGCCGAAACCAGCGTCAGCCTGGATTCCGAGTTCGGTTCCGCCCACCTGCTACACACTTTTGAAGACGCAGCAGCCAGCATCGTCAATGACGAAGCTGCCGGTCCCGAAATCTCGCTTCCAGCGTGGGGCTACGCTGTCGTCTCGCTCAGCTAGTCAGCCGGACTTTCAGCCTCGGTGTCGGACTCTTCCTCATCCGCCGCACCCAACTCGGGTGCTGGCCACGGCAACTCGGTAACGTCACCGTGGAGGACGTGAGCCACCAACGCGTCTGCGATGAGAATATCGCTCATCACCAACGTCGGAACCAGGTCCGCCAGCTGAGCCCACATCGGAATCAGCTCACGGACAACGGCGACACTGGCATCAGAGTTCTCAGCCTGAGTACGAGCCAATACGCGGGCAGCCACTGCAATAAGCAGTGACGTTCCCGGCACCAGAGTCCAGTGCAGCGAAGGATCATCCGCATCGATGCCGTCGAGCTTGTGGAAGCGCACATTGACCGCCTTGCGCAGTCGTGGAGACGCCTTCGACACCGTCTTAAACAACACCCGAGAGGCGGCGGCAAGCTGGGTCATGACACCGGATTCCACAATCTCAGCACGATTGCGTACCACTTCATAGATTGCCGTGAAACGAGCGTCATCGTCGGTCAGCGGACCCGGGACCATGCGGTAAGGATCAAAGACCTGTGACAAAATAGCGCTGGCCTGTGCTTCAGGCAGCGAGGTAATCTGCACCGAGCTCTGGTCGATAGTAGCGGACTCCAGAGTGGTGTCCTGGCCGCTGGCAGCAATGTCCAGCAGTCCCTGGCCACCAGTTGTGCGCAGATAATCCAGCTGTCGAGAACGGTCCACGCTCTCATCAGTGAGATCCGCTAATGCTGCCAATGCACCGAGCCACGGCACACGGCGACGTCCTGGCACTGGCTTAGTAGCGCTGAAGTCTCCCAGCACGAGTCCGGAGGCGATAAACATACCCGGCTGATCGTCGAGCGCGATAACTGAACGGTTCAACGCTGCCAGTCCGGCGCGTGGTTCGGCACACAAGATCGCACCCAACCTAGGTGCGGCCAGCAGCGGATTCGCCTGCGCCATGTCGGTTGCACGACCAGCGCGCAAGGTCGCCAGTAGCGTCCACAAACGTGCGAGCTGATCCTGATTTAGCTCGCCCCACAGTTCCTGCGCGCGAGCAACGGAATCGGTGTCCTCGCCATCGAGGTCGATAGCCTCTGCATCATCGACATGATTCAGAATGGTCGACCCGGCCGCCGGCCACTGCGGGTGGCGTTCCTTTTCCACACCGAGAGTCACCTGCGCGACGAATGGGCCGAGGCCGCGGAGCTCGTCGGGAAGCTCGCATTCGCCCTCCACGACTTCCAAGGCGACGGGTTCGCGCCACGGCTGACCGGCGGCCCAGAGCCACAGGGTCATCGGCAAGTGCGAAACGTCGTCAGCGACATCAACCTCGATGATGTCGGTGGCTTCATCGTTGAAGGCAATCTGGCGGATGGCATCGCGGGAGGAAGCCTCCACCAGTGGTACAGACAGGCGCTTCCGTCCCGTCACACGTGTCCAGTCCAAACTGATGCGCAGAGCCTTCAGTAGGGAGATACGGTCTGCAAACTTGCCGAACTCCGCGTAGCCAGTATCGCCGAAACGCTTGATGGGGACGCGACAGATGTCGCGCTCACCGCTGGAAACTGCAACATGCGCATGGCGCAACTCGCCCGGGGCATTGACGACAATCTTGCCGAAGGCATCGACACGCTTCGGGCGGGTGACCAATGTAGTGGTGCGGCGGGCGACGGATTCGTCGGCAAGCGGAACCTCAAACTGCAGCGTGCCTGGCGTGACCTGCAACTGCAGCCATGCGCCCTCCTCGGTGGAAAGCTCGACGGTACCTGTGACTTCGTCCGCCCCGAGGCGCACGATAGCCGGCTCGGCGTCAAGCGGCTTGTCACCGGAAACAACGCGGATGTCAGCGGGGCTCAGCCCGTCGATGGTTGGGATGCGGAAGCCGTCTCCACCACCGCTGTAAGTAATCGTGAGGTCTGCCTGCTCCGCAATGGCGAAGTGCTTCTGGAAGCTGCGGCCACGCGGATTGACCAGACGAACCACGAACTCGCCGACCCACGGGTAATCGTCATCGGTAAGAATCTCAACCTCGCCACCCGCGGCGGGTACCTCGAGGTCATAGACCATGACGGAATCCGTGGTAAACGCACCATATCCACCAAAATCGGTGACGATAGCACGCCAGGACTCGTCCTTACCGGACAGCGTCGGCGGGAACACAGCGACCGGACCACCGGCGTAAACCGGGGTGCCGTAGGCAGACACCGTGCCGTCGAGACGCGCGTGAGGCATGGTCATTCGCGGTTGACGCTGCGGGGATGCCGACCGAACCTCGCCGGCCGCCCCGGACCGACGAACCTGAACTGCATGAACATCGCGGAGATCGATCTCAGCGACTTGCCACAGCTCCCAGTTAAATGGGCGCGGGTCCGATAGCAATGGCACCTCAGCGCCTGTGACGGGGTCAACGAGTGTGGCATCAACCGGGTAGACCACCGTAGCGGACGTCGAGTGTAGCGAGACCTTGTCTGTGACTGACTGACCGTCGGCACCGAAAATGAGAATCGGGTCCTCAGTGCTAATCGCGGGGACTCGCCAGTGCTTCTCATCGCCGATTTCCACCAGCACATCGCGCACCGGCTCATCGATGGTCACCACTGGACGCGGCAGCGAATCCTGCAGGCCCACCACCGGCGTCGTTGCTACCGTGCCGCCGAAGGTGACACGCCAGGTCCGTCCCGCCGGATCCAGCGGCGTCGGTAGCTGTACGCCAACGGTCTGCGTCAGCTCATCGAAGTACAGCTGCGGGCGGCCGGTCGTTGCCACCACGCCCACGGCTTCACGACGATTCGCAGTACCCGCCGGACGCATACGCAGCTCTTCACGCGCAGCGGCCACCAGCATGGGCGGCAGCCCCGCATCGAGCTGGCCGAGTTCTTCCCGGGCCTCCCAGTTGGCCGGATCGGCAGCGGTGGCAATGGCGTAGCCGAGGGTTGCTTTAAACAACTTGTGTGCCTGACGAGGTGCCGTCCTGGCCAACTGACGCAGCGCCAGCGGGTAGACACCATCTTCCGCCTCTGCGATTTCGGTCAGCAGCTCCTCGAGCAGCGGGTGAACCTTCGAGAGCGCCTGTACCAAGTCATTTGATGAAGGGTCGGATAGCTCCGCTACCCCGGCAAGTTCCTCGCAGCGCTCGATAATCAGTGGCATCACTGATAGCTGCACACCCGCGTGCAGCAGAAGCACCTGCGCTGCCCGCTGCAGCGGATCCGCGTCGGCCTGGCTGCTGTCGACGTCGTTAGGCAAACCAGCATTGGCCAGCATTGTCGGCACTGCGGCGGCGAGGTGCTTGATGAGCGCGCCGGTAGTGTCAGCGTCTGGATCCAGCTGCAGAGCGGCTGGCCAGTCCAGCCACATTTCGCTTGCCGACGCAACACGCGCGGCGCGTCCTACCAGCGAGGCAAGGGTGACCAGCGGGTGATTGTCAACGACACTCTTCGCAGCTTCAATATCGGCGGCAGTACCGCCCGCCAGATGATGGGCCAGGAGCGTTCCCAGGAAGCGGTCGATACGCTCAACCTCGTCCATCGCCAGCCCTGACCAGACAAACAGTGGCTCAACTTTGGCCTGTGTGGCAGATTCCAACAGCCCTGGAATCCGGGTGGCCAGGTCCTGCTCTGCGGCAGCCAGCCACATTTCGACAATCACGGTATTTTCCACTCGGACACCCTGGTCGACACTGCTTGCCCCAGTCATAGTGGGTGGACGCTCCCCTTCGCTACAAAGCTTGCTCGAAAAGATTCATTTAATTAACGGAGCTGGGAGGACTTCCTCGGAGGTTTCCCAGCTGGACCCAGCAAGTCTAGGTCAAAAAGTCATACTCTGGTGTGCCGGGTACCAGTCGGCGGCACTTCAGCGGCGAGGCATCCATGCGTGCCAGCAATTCCTCGAGGTCAGAGGCACGACGTAGCTCAATACCGACAAGAGCCGCGCCAGTTTCGCGGTTGTTGCGCTTGAGGTACTCGAACTGCGAGATGTCGTCATCCGGGCCGAGAACATCGCTGAGGAACATACGCAGCTGGCCGGGCTTCTGCGGGAAGTTGACCAGGAAGTAGTGCTTGAGGCCGCGGTAGACCAGCGAGCGCTCCATGATCTCGGCATAGCGCAGCACGTCGTTATTGCCGCCCGAGATGATGCAGACAACAACCTCGTCCGGTTCAAACTGCATCTGCTCCAGAGCTGCCACAGACAGCGCACCGGCCGGCTCAGCGATGATCCCTTCGTTCTGATAGAGATCCAGCTGCGCCTCACAGACCGCGCCCTCCGGCGCAATCATCGGATGAACGCGGTTGCGGTTGGCCTCCAGGATGTGCCATGGCAGGTCACCGAAACGGGCCACCGCGGCGCCATCGACGAACGGATCGGTGTGCCCCAGCGTAATCGGGCCGTTGTTCTCCAGGGCTGCGCGCATGCAGGCCGCACCCGCAGGTTCCACACCCATGACCTGGGTGTTCGGCGACATATCCGACAGGTAAGAGGTGACACCGCTGAGCAGACCACCGCCACCGACCGGTACGCAGATGGTATCCAGAGTCAACCCCTGACCGGAGAGCTGCGCAATAATTTCAGCTGCGACAGTGCCTTGTCCGACGATGGTGTTGAAGGAGTCGAATGGCTCCACCATGGTGGCACCAGTGCGCTGTGCGTCAGCACGCGCCGCAGCGGCGGCCTCATCGAAGGAGTCCCCGACAACGACAATCTCAACGGCATCGCGGCCGTGGTAAGCGATACGGTCGCGCTTCTGCTTCGGCGTGGCATTGGGCACATAGATGCGCCCCTTAATACCCAGCTGACGACAGGCATATGCCACGCCTTGAGCGTGGTTTCCTGCAGATGCCGCAACGACGCCTGCTGCTCGCTCTTCGTCGGTGACCTGAACCATGGCGTTGTAGGCACCGCGAATCTTGTACGAGCGCACGTCCTGGAGGTCTTCCCGCTTGAGGAATACCTTAGCACCGGTGATTTCGGAAAGACGTGGGCTGAACTGCAGCGGAGTGGCCGCAATAACCGAAGAAATTCGTGCCTGCGCAATCTGAATATCGGCCGCGTGGACAAGTCGGCGTTCGGTCTGGGAAGCAGGCACAGAATTCTCACTCATGAGCTATGACTCTACTCGGTCATACAACCGGTTGCGACAATCAGGGCCACGATAAGCTACCCCAAAATGCTGGCCCCAATCGTCGCCTTCAGATCACCAATCAAGCTGGCGTCCCGGTCGACCCGCAAGTGCTCGCCGAGAACCAAAGTGGTGTGGGAATCGCCGTCGACAAGCTTGAGGTAAACGTCGGAGTCGCCTGGGTTGTCCAGCAGTACTGACTTCAGCTTGGCAATCATCTCCGGAGTGCACTGATCAGTGCGCATGGTCAGACGCAGCGGCGCCGAAGTGGAGCCATTACGGCCAAGATCCGGCAGCTTCAGGTCATCACAGACCACACTCATGCGGTCATCGCGGTACTGAACGCGGGCACGAATAAGCACGATGGCGTCTTCAGCAATGCTGGTGGCAATCATCGCGTAGGTTCTCGCAAAAGCCATAACTTCCACGCGCGCGCCGTTGTGGTCCTCAATACCGATAATCGCCCAGGGCTGGCCGTTCTTATTCACGCGACGGTCAACGCTAGAGACAATGCCACCAATAGTGATTTCGGTGTTGTTAGCGACTTCCCCACCGACGACCGTGGTCAAAGCGGTATCGGTCTGCGCGGCCAGCGATTCTTCGAACCCATCGAGTGGATGACCGGAGACATAGAGGCCCAGCATTTCTCGTTCCAGGGTCAGCTCGTGCTTGCGATCCCACTTTTCATCCGGCACACGGATTTCAAAGATGCTCTCCGATCCGGTGTCCTCTTCCCCACCGAAGCCCGCAAACAGGTCGAACTGTCCCTTGTCTGCAGCCTTCTTGGTCGACAGCACCGAGTCAATGGCCTCTTCGTGAATGAGCGCAAGGCCCTTTCGTGGGTGCCCCAGCGAGTCGAAAGCGCCGGCCTTAATCAACGACTCGGTGATGCGCTTGTTACACGGCAGCGTCTCAATCTTGTCCAGGTAGTCCGAGAACGACGTGAACTTGCCCTTCTCCTCGCGCGTCTTCACAATCGACGCGACCACATCATGGCCGACGTTGCGGATAGCGCCAAGGCCGAAGCGAATATCCTCACCGACCGGCTCGAAGTCCATACCCGACTCATTGACATCCGGCGGCAGCACCTTAATGCCAAGGTGGCGACAGTCCGACAGATAAATAGCCAGCTTGTTCTTATCATCCGCCACCGAGGTCAACAGCGCCGCCATGTACTCAGCGGTGTAGTTGGCCTTCAGATACGCGGTCCAGTAGGACACCAGGCCGTAGCCCGCCGCGTGAGACTTGTTAAACGCGTACGAGGCGAAGGGCAGAATAATATCCCACAGCTTCTGGACAGCATCCTTGGAGAAACCATTCTCCAACATGCCGCCTTCGAAGTTCACGAACTCCTTGGCCAGCACCTCGGGCTTCTTCTTACCCATGGCCTTACGGAAACCATCTGCTTGGCCCGCGGTGTAATTCGCCAGCTTCTGCGAGATCTTCATGATCTGCTCCTGGTACACGATCAGGCCGTGTGTTTCTTCCAGGATTTCTTTCAGCTGCTCATCCAGTTCCGCGTGGATGGCGTTATAAGGCTTGCGACCATTCTTAATATCCGCGTAGTCAAAGTGCGCGTTCACACCCATCGGCCCCGGACGGTACAGCGCCAGCGATGCCACGATGTCGTCGAAGCCCGTTGGCTGCATGCGTTTGAGCAGCTCACGCATTCCGCCACCATCGAGCTGGAACACACCGAGGGTGTCACCGCGCGACAGCAGCTCATAGACCTTCGGATCATCGGTCTGAAGGTCATCGAGCAGAACTGTCTCGCCTCGGTTGGACTTGATGTGCTCAATACAGTCACCGATAACCGTCAGGTTTCGAAGACCCAGGAAGTCCATCTTCAACAGACCGATGGCCTCACACGCCGGATAATCCCAGCCAGTGATAATCGCGCCGTCAGCCTGTCGCTTCCACATCGGGATGTGATCCAAGAGTGGCACCGACGCCATCACCACGGCACAAGCGTGCACGCCGGTCTGCCTAACGACGCCCTCGAGACCACGGGCTGTCTCGTAAATTCGAGCCACATCCGGGTCGGTTTCAATAAGCTGACGAACCTCGGCGGCCTCGCCGTAGCGTGGGTGCTCCGGGTCGACGATGCCGCTCAGCGGAATGTCCTTAGCCATAATCGCAGGTGGCAGCGCCTTAGTAATGCGGTCTGCAATCTGGTAACCCGGCTGACCGAACTGCACACGCGCCGAGTCCTTCAGAGCCTGCTTGGTCTTCACCGTACCGAAGGTGACCACCTGCGCCACCTTGTCTTCGCCCCAGCGATCTGCCGCGTAGCGAATCATTTCATCGCGGCGGCGGTCGTCGAAGTCGATATCGATATCCGGCGCGGACGGACGCTCTGGGTTCAGGAATCGCTCGAAGAGAAGACCGTGCTCAATCGGGTCGATATTGGTAATCCACGTCGCGTACGCAACCAGGGAACCGGCAGCGGAACCACGCCCCGGACCGACCTTGATGCCCACCTCACGGGCATGGCGGATCAACTCCGCAACGATAAGGAAGTACGACGGGTAGCCCTTACCGTCAATAACCTCAATTTCGTACTCCGCGCGCCGGATGTACTCCTCCGGTACCTCGCGCCCTTCAAAGCGCTTGCGCAGCCCCTCCATCACGTTGTGATGCAGCCATGTCGTCGGCGTCTCCCCTTCCGGAACGTCCGCCTTCGGCATGCGATCGTGCGGGTGCTCTTCCCACAGCTCGTCGTAGTCCTCAACGCGCTCTGCGATGAGCAGCGTGTTATCGCAGGCACCCGGGACTAGGTGATCCCAGGTCGCGCGCATTTCTTCGGCGGACTTAATAAAGTAGCCGTCACCGTCGAACTTAAAACGGTCCGGGTCATTGAGCGTCTTACCCGTCTGCACACAGAGCATGGCCTCGTGAGCCTTGGCCTGGTCACGGGTGACATAGTGACAGTCATTCGTAACCAGTGGCGGCAGGTTCAGCTTCCGGCCAATCTCCAGTAACTCACTTCGCACACGGGTCTCAATATCCAGCCCGTGATCCATCAGCTCAAGGAAGTAGTTTTCCTTGCCGTAGATGTCCTGCCACATTCCGGCGGCCTGCAGAGCCTCGTCGAACTGCCCCAGACGCAGACGCGTCTGCACATCACCCGACGGGCAACCAGTGGTCGCGATAATGCCCTCGGCGCGTTCCGCCACCAACTCGGCATCCATACGCGGGTACTTACTAATCTGCCCCTCATACGACGCCATCGACGACAGGTAGAACAGGTTCCGCAGACCCTGCGCATTCGCAGCCAACATGGTCTGGTGCAAGTAGGAACCGCGACCCGAGACGTCATCTCGACGCTGATGCGGCTCACCCCACTGAATGCGCTTTTTATTAAAACGGCTCTCCGGCGCCATATATGCCTCAATGCCGATGATTGGCTTGATGCCCTTGGACTTCATCTGCCGATAGAACGCATTCGAGCCAAACATATTGCCGTGGTCGGTGACACCGACCGCAGGCATTCCCTGTCGCGCAACCTCGTCGGCAAGCAAATCAATCTTCGCCATACCGTCGAGCATGGAGTACTCGGTGTGATTGTGGAGGTGCACGAAGGAGGAGTTAGCCATGAGTCCAGATTGTAGACAATCCCCCGGATTGAACACGATTCCATCGAACACCCAAAATGAAGCAGCCCCTTATGCCTGCACAGTTATAGCTAAAGACGTGTGCAACATCACTCTTACTTTTCCTTTACTTTTCAAAACCAGTTGACAATACTCGACATCACAGTTCGTGAGGAAGTCCTCATATTTCCTCGCGACCATAGAGAAACACACTGCCCTCGAGCAAAGAACCAAAGGAGCAATACAGTGTTCGCACCACTTTCCGATGGCCACTTCACCTACTTCCCCAAGCCCGAGCTTGACGAGGTTCTTGCAACCATCGACCGCCGCCCAGTTGCCGCCGGCTACCTCATCGATGGCGATGTCATCACCTCCAACATGGATGCCGCCCGCTACAGCTGGCTGGTCTAAAAGGGCGCAGACCTGGAAAATTCTGACTTTCTTTTCAAAATCAAAGACAGTACAGGTTTTCAATGATTACGTTTTAGGGCATGAAACTTTCTCGAGCTTCTGCCCCGGAGTCCTCGGACACATCCCGCCCGGCTCCGACATCGATGTCTCACCTGCCTGAAGCGCTGTCGCCACAGACGCCCCAGACAGCCCGCCCGCCACTAGCTACCGACACGCTGCTTAACTGCACTTCCCTTCCTGCAGTCGTCGTCGACCTCGCGGCGGTCGAAGCCAATGCCCGCGATATGCTCCGCCGTGCAAACGGGATGCCTATCCGCGTGGCCTCGAAATCGATTCGCATTCCACAGCTTATTTCGCACGTCCTGGCCTTCCCCGGTTTCCAGGGCGTGCTGGCATATTCGCTGGCAGAGGCGCTGTACCTATTCCGAGAAGGCATTAGCGACGACATCGTCGTCGCCTACCCAACACTTGACGCCCGCGCTATCTCAGAGCTTGCCGACGATGATGCAGCGCGTGCCGCCATCTGCGTCATGGTTGACCGTCCCGAGCATCTGGAGGCGCTGGCGTCGTCGGCAAGCGAAAATGCGCCAATCCGCGTGTGCATGGACGTCGACGCATCCTTTCGTCCCCTCCCCGGCGTGCATATCGGTACG
The DNA here is from genome assembly GCF_001810555.1 of Corynebacterium sp. HMSC063G05. NCBI lineage: Bacteria > Bacillati > Actinomycetota > Actinomycetes > Mycobacteriales > Corynebacteriaceae > Corynebacterium > Corynebacterium sp. HMSC063G05. The sequence continues at coordinate 117,268 of NZ_KV801849.1, forward strand.
CTGCGCTCAAGCCTGTTCTCGCCGAAGCAGGCAGCGGCGTTTGCCAAGCAGATCATTGCCCACCCGGAGCTGCAGCTGGCCGGAATCATGATGTATGAGGGACACATTGCCGGAGTGGGCGATGCCGGAAACTCCCTGCGTGCGCGCGCAATTCGAGTGATGCAGGCCGTCTCAAAGAAGGAATTGGCAAAGCGCCGCGCGAAGGTTGTCGCTGCAGTCGAGAAAGTGGCGGGGCCGCTGGAGTTTGTCAACGGTGGTGGCACGGGGTCGCTGGAGTCGACGTGCGCCGAGGCCGCAGTCACCGAGGCAGCGGCGGGGTCGGGGTTCCTGGCACCAACCGTCTTCGATAACTATCGCGCATTCAATCTGCGCCCGGCGTCCTGGTTTGTGTTGCCGGCGACGCGACGCCCTAAGAAGGGCGTGGTCACGGTGTCCGGCGGTGGTCGAATTGCCTCTGGACCGGCGGGAGCTGACCGGCTGCCAACCCCCTGGTACCCCACTGGCCTGCGCTACGCGGCAGAGGAAGGACCAGGTGAGGTGCAGACTCCGCTGCTCGGCAAGACCGCCGACGCAATTTCGCTGGGAGATCCCGTGTGGTTCCGCCACGCCAAGGCCGGCGAAATAGCCGAGCACACACAAGAAGTCATTGCAGTTCGAGATGGCGCCATCATCGCCCACTGGCCCACGTACCGAGGAAAGGGATTGATCTTCACATGAGCAATTCACGCAACAACGCCCGCTTCACAGTCTCTACAGTTGAGTCCCGCGTACCACGCGTACGTCGGCGTGCGCAGGCAAAAGCCGTCGCCAACTCTCATTGGAGCAATTGGGCGCACACGCAATCGTGCACCCCGTCCTACACTCATCAGCCGCACGATGATGAGGGCGTTATCTCGGTAATTAAAGCGGCGAAGACCGAAGGAACTACGGTGCGCCCGCTAGGGGCCGGTCATTCTTTTACTTCCGTGGCCACCACCGATGGGCACCGCATTCAACTCGACCGCTGCTCTGGTCTGGTCGAACTCGACGCCGCCAACCAGACCGCCACGCTGCGTGCCGGCACTCGCCTGCGCGACACTCCAGGTATTCTGCGCCCGCTCGGTTGGGCACTTCCCAACCAGGGCGATGTCGATCCGCAGTCGCTGGCCGGTGCTATCTCTACTGGCACACACGGCACCGGGCTTGGATTCACCGGCTTCGCAGGCACCGTGAAAGGATTCAAGATTGTCACCGCGGATGGCGTCGTCAGGCACTGCCATCCGGACGCTGAGGGAATCGACGGCGAGCTCTACCGCCTCGGACGGCTGGGACTGGGTGTCTTCGGCGTGCTTACGGAGGTCACGATGTCCGTCGTGCCAGCGTTTGATCTGCACGCCGACGAGCACCGCGAAGAGTTTGATTCCCTGCGCAAGAGTTTCGCCGAGCGCTGCAAAGAAGCTGACCACCTGGAGTTTTTCTGGTTCCCGGGACAGCGCGAGACGCTGGTCAAGCACAATACTCGCATTGAACCGCAGCGCCACCGCCGCCCGAGCCGCAATAGCCTGAAGCAGCGCCTGGGCAGCGCGCGTACGTATCTTAACGACGAAGTCGTCAACAACATGGGACTCTTGGCGTGCTGCGAGATTGCTAAGGCCATTCCCGCTACGACCGATACCATCAACCGGATTGCCACCAACACCGTGCCAGAGCGCAGCTACTCCAATGAGGCGCACAAGGTCTTTGTCTCGCCGCGCCGAGTGCGTTTTTCCGAGATGGAGTACTCCGTCCCGCTCGAGGCCGCTTCCGATGTCCTCGGGGAAATCCGCGACGCGATTGCCCGCAAGAGGATGAAAGTCTCCTTCCCCATCGAGGTGCGCTCCGCGAAAGCCGATGATGTGGCCCTATCCACTGCGTACGGTCGCGACAGTGCCTACATCGCCATCCACCGCTACTGGAAGGAAAATTATCGAGAGTACTTCAACCTCATCGAGCCGATTTTCAAGGCCCACGAAGGTCGCCCGCACTGGGGCAAATTGCACACGCTTCGCGCGGAGGATTTCGCGGAACGTTATCCGCTGTTCGGCGAGGTCCAGGCACTACGGGAAAAGGTCGACCCGCAGGGAATCTTCCTCAACGAGCACCTGCGCGAACTTTTCTGCTAATTATCTGCCGGCTTTACGACGTCCCGGGTAACCGCCCCATCCGCCTGGTCAGCGGCATCGTCGGAAACCGCGGCCGGTTCAACACCGGCCTTGCGGAGTTCCCGGCGAACCCGACGCTGCCGGAGCATCTTCAAGATGAGGTCGCAGATGAACAGCGCGACGGCACCCCAGATGATGAAGAACCCGATCCAGCGCTCCGGTTCGAGCTGCTCGCCCAGCACAGTGACTGCCAGGGTGATTTGGAGAACCGGAGTGAGGTACTGCATCAGACCCAAGGTGGCCAGCGGCAGGCGTTTGGCACCTTCGCCGAAGAGCAGCAACGGAATGGCGGTAGCAACACCGGCGCTCATCATGAGCAGCGTGTGGCCTGTTCCTTCGGAGCTAAACGTGCTCTGCCCGTTGTAGGTCAACCAGAGGATGTAGGCCAGAGCAATCGGTGTGATTACGGCGGACTCGGCCGTCAGCGAAGCTGCGGAGGAAAGCGATACCCGCTTCTTCATTAGTCCGTAAAAACCGAAACTGAACGCCAGCGCCAGCGCACCCAACGGCGGATGTCCCACACCAATTGTGAGAACAATGACCGCAATGGTTGCCAGGATGACACTGCCGAGCTGCAACCGCGAGATGCTTTCACGGAAGAAAATCATCGCCAACAAAACGCTGACCAGCGGGTTGATGAAGTAGCCGAGCGCAGCCTCCGCCACCTGCCCATTGTTGACCAGGTAGACGTACACACCCCAGTTGACGGAGATCAACAGTGCGGCAATAAAAATAGTGCCCCAGGTCTTGGCACTCGCGGCCTTCAGCTCTGGCCATGCGCGCATGAAGCTGAGGGCAATAACCATAAAGACAAGGGTCCAGACGAATCGGTGCGCCAAAATCTCTACGGCCCCTGCTGGTTCCAGCAAGGGGAAATAGAGCGGAAACAGCGCCCACAAAAGGTACGCACCGAATGCCTGAATCACTGTTGACTGACTCCTTTTCGTTCTTGTTGAAACTGACTGCGTACTGGCAGCAGAGTTCTAGCCGCTTCATCCTAGTCGTTTGGACTTGGCCGCTTAGTCCTGGCTTCTATTAGGTCTGGCCGCTTAGTTCTGGCTCAGCCCCGGCGCAAAGAGCGGATCTTTATCCGTGAAGCCGGAACTCAGCACCGGGCGAATACCAAAACGGCCACGCGCCGCATCTGACGGCAGCGCCTCGACAGCTTTCACATCGGGCATTTTCTTGACATCCATCAACGATTCAGCGTCACCATAGACCAGTAACCCGTTGAAGCCGAGCCGTTCGTCGTCAATCGCGACGTCTGCGTAAGCAGCCGCTAACTCCAGCTGATCTTGCAGCAGCTTTTCTTCGCTCGCTGTTTTACTCGGCTGCGGCAAATACCGGGTGCTCACACCGCCGATGATTGCAGTCGATACTCGCAGAGAGGGCTCTTTTTCATAGACCTGTGCCGCTTCTTGCGCATCGAGCAGCCGGTCAAAAGTCACCATCGCCCAGAACTTCGGGTCCTCCACGACTGGCTGGCCGGTCTTTAGCCGGTAGTCCTCTTTCTTCATATTCGCGAGGGACTCGTCGGCACGCTCTACGTACTGCTCGGTTGCTTCCCACGGGTCCGGGCCGAGCGCATCGCCGTTGAGATTTTGCGGCTTGCTTACCCGATCGGAGGTCGAAGCGACTGCTAAAACAATCACCAATACGACAACACAGAAACCAGAGATCAGTGCCATCACTGGCGAAATACTGCCGTCACCAGTGCTTTTCGCACGAGTTTCACGGCGTGGTGGGTTCTTGGATCCCGATGGGGTCTGCGTCATGCGCTCTGCCTCAAAACTTCCAATGCGTGGTTCAAATCATCTGGGTATGGACATTCGATTTCCATCCAGCGCCCATCTGCCGGATGGTGGAAACCAAGCGAGACCGCGTGAAGCCACTGGCGGTTGAGCCCCAGGCGCTTGGCCAATGCCGGATCGGAACCGTACATGGGATCGCCGCAGCATGGGTGATTCAGCGCAGAGAAGTGCACGCGAATCTGGTGCGTGCGCCCAGTCTCTAGATTCACCTTCAGCAGCGTTGCTGGGGCGAAGGCCTCAAGCGTTTCGTAGTGCGTCACAGCATGCTTGCCATCCTGGCGGACGGCAAAGCGCCAACCCGCCGAAGGATGACGGCCAATCGGCGCATCAATTGTCCCCGACAGCGGATCCGGATGCCCCTGAACCAGAGCGTGATAGGTCTTGGACACCTCACGGTTTTTGAACGCCCGCTTGAGCACGGAGTAGCCCCGTTCGGAGCAGGCGACAACCATCACGCCAGAGGTGCCAACATCGAGGCGATGCACGATGCCTTTTCGCTCGGGCGGACCGGAGGTAGAAATGCGGAAACCAGCAGCCGCCAGTCCGCCGATAACCGTTGGGCCTTCCCAACCGACCGACGGATGTGCGGCCACACCGACAGGCTTGTGAACAGCCACCAAATCGGAGTCGTGGTAGAGCACGTCCATGCCCTCGACGAGTTCCTCTTTGGGAACCAATGGCTTTTCCACCGGCGGCAACAACACAGAGAGGAAAGCGTTTTCTTCCAATCGGTCGGACTTACCAACGCTCACGCCATCGACCGTGATGTCCCCAGCCGCTGCCAAATCAGCCACCGCTGTGCGCGAGAGTCCCAGCAACTTAGCCACACCGGCGTCTACCCGCATACCGGCCAAGCCCGGTGGAACGGGCATCTGCCGGGTTTCTCGGTCGGGCTGGTGCGCTCCCCCGAGTGCTGCACCGGTATTTACTGCATTGTCGTTCACTGCTGTCCTCCCTCCGCCGACTGCTTCTGATCCGTCTGGGAAGATTTCTTCTCCGCTGCAATCTGATCAGCGAAGAGATCCGGCTCCTTGGAAAAAACCATCCAGATAACGAGGATAATAACGCCCACTGTAATCGCGGAGTCCGCGATATTAAATACGGCAAAACCCTTCACCGACAGGAAATCGACGACGTGGCCGACGTAGAAACCGGGTTCCCGAAACAGCCTATCGATGAGGTTGCCCAGCGCACCACCAGCAATAAGCCCCGCTGCAGTCGCCGATATAGGACTGCGCAGCCAATGGGAAAAGCACATCACAGCCAGGATGTAAACCAGCTGCAACGTGGTAAAAACCCAGGTGGCGTTCGTGCCAAAGGAAAAGGCCGCACCAGGGTTAAAAACGAGCCGCAACTCGAAGAGATTGCCGATCACCTGCACCGCAGGACGGCCATCGAGAGTCTTCAAAGCGATAATCTTGGTCAGCTGATCAATGATCGCAACTGACACAATAACCACAGCGAGAATCCCCCGCCGCGGGAAATATGTCCTCGTTTCCTTCTTAGTCACTGTCCCATAATGGCCTAACAAACCCATATTCAGCCAACTGACACCGCCCGGGTGGTTCCTATCCACCGCGAAACCGGTACGCTAACCGGTGTGACTCGACGTTTCCAATCTCAGTTTGTTCCGGCCTCCTCTGCTTTACGACGTGCAGGAGGCACCACCTCCTCGTGGTTCCGTCGACCTAGCCGCAGCGACCAGCCTGGTCACACCAAGCGTGGCCTGCTGGCGAGGGTCGGCACCGCTGTTGTTGCCGCTACCACTGTGGTGTCATTGGCCGCGTGCTCGTCGGAAAGCTCGGTGGAAACGCAACCCGTGGACGTTGCACAACCCAAGGTCGAATTGACCAGTGCTGGTAGCGGTGAGCTGGCGAGCGTGCGCTGGAAGGACGACGGTGCAGAGCAGGAGTCGACCGTGGCGGTGACGCAGGGCTTCGCGCAGCGTGGCGGAAACGCCGATAGCGACCAGACGTTCCCGGACACCCGCCTGGAAATCCCCCTGACCAGCACTGTTACCAGCGATAACGATACTCGTGTGGTGACGTCAGAGGTGGGTAAACCCCACGGCTCCAACGATGAGCTGAATGAGGATATCGCTACCGCACAGGGCTTTATCTCTGATTGGTCAACAACAGCCACTGGTGAGGTCAAGGAACTCAAGCTGGGAGCGCCGGAGAAGGCGACCGACACCGCTCGCGCTGGTGTGGAGATGGCGCTGCAGCAGCTGCATTCCGTACCTATCGTCTTCCCTTCCGAGGACATCGGAAAGGATGCGACCTGGACGGTCGAAAGCGAGGTCGAAGGCCAGACCACGATGACGCAGAAGGTGACCTATACCCTGCTCAGCCGTGCGGGCGACATTGTTAATTTGAAGGTCGATGTCAAGCAGGTGCCGACCGTCACGGAGTTGGACACTGGCGGAGAGGGTGCACTGAAGGTTGTCGAGGCCACGACTGACATGCTTGCCGACCGCGTCACCATCGACCTGACTAAGCCCCTTCCGATGAAGGGCAACATCGACTTTGTGACCTCCGTGACCTACGGCGACGGCAACTCCGATGTGCGCATCACTCAGCAGACGCACCGCGGGCTGGAGTTTAAGGACGGCAGCGAGTCGAAGAAGTAGCCCAGAGCCCAGAAGAAATAGCTCTGGCCAGCGCAAGGTTAGAAGACGAGAAAGTGTCTAGGTTTATGTCACTTTTCTTCCCAAAAAATGGGCGGAACTGTCATAAACCTAGACACTTTCTTTTGTCTGCCCCAGTGCACCCGACCGGGCTAGGCTGTGATGCCTGGGCCAACGGCACCTAAGCCGGTGGAGGTGGAGGAGGCGCGTCCTCCGCCGGAGCCGGAGCTGGCGGTGGCGGGACCTCCTCAGCCGGCGGTTCAGGCGCGGGTGGCGGAACTTCCTCAGCGGGTGGTTCGGGCGCCGGAGCCGGGGCTGGCTCCTCGACCGGTGCTGGGGCCTCCTCAACCGGAGCCTCTTCAACTGGGGCTTCTTCCTCCGGCTCAGGTGGCGGCGGAGGGGTTTCGCCCGGCGCGAGGCAGAACCCAGGCTTGTGCTCCGGATCAAGCGTCGATGCCAGGTTGCAGGCCCATTCCTTGCTCAGCATCCAACGGCCATCCCTGTAAATGAAGTCCACCTGATCCACGAGCATCGGATCTTCCTCCGGGCGGAGGATATTGACACCGGCTACGGCCTGCTTCGTCGTGAAGCCGGGCGTAATCGGATCAATGACATCAAAGCTGATTTCCTGCTCATTGGCACTATTGGTGACAATGTCGAAGAAATCGCCGGCAGTATCGCCGTCCTCAATGGTCAGCGCCTTTTCCTCGATAGGTAAATCGGGGTTGATAAGGCGTGCGAGGACGTCGTTAAGCTCTGCGCGCGTCGGCAGCATGATGACGGGTTCCGCCGAGCTGGATGTCTTCGATTCAGTCGTCGGCGCTGCAGTATTGCCACCACCGCAGGCAGCTAGCCCAAGTGCGCTGACCGAGACCATCGCCGCTACTGTCACACCACGCGCTGTGCGCCAACGCATTCCGCTAACGCGCTGGTTGCAGGGGACTTTCATATGTGCACTACTCCAATAAAATCTGCATGAAGATTCGCTGGCTTCACGCCTTCCATAATCCTACACAAGGCCAAAACATCGCCTGGGTAAGATGGTGGACATGTCGACTCAGGATCATTCCCCGGCTAGCTCGACCTCGTCTAGCACGGCCTCCCCTCGCCGAATCGTTGTCATCACCACCGGCGGCACCATCGCCTGCACCACAGATCGCAGCGGTGCGCTAACCCCGACCATCTCGGGCACGGAGCTCGTCGCAGCGGTCGCGCAGCGTTATCCAGAGGGCATGTTAGAGCTGGAAGTTCGTGAGCTCGGGATGCTGGACTCGTCGAATCTCGCGTTCACCGACGTTGACCGTGTTCTCGCCGCTATTCACGAAGTGCTTGATGACGACTCCGTGGACGGTGTCGTCGTAACTCATGGCACGGACACGATGGAGGAAACGGCCATGGCTGCCGATATTTTCCATGCTGACTCGCGTCCGGTTGTCTTTACTGGTGCACAACTTCCCTATGATCATCCGGAAACCGACGGACCGGGGAACCTCTTTGAGGCCGTGACCATTGCTTCCGATGCCTCTGCGCAGGGAATTGGCGTTCTTATTGTCTTTGGCCACGCAGTCTTGCCGGTACGAGGTGCGACGAAGTGGCACACAACCGATCCTTTGGCTTTTGCCACTAATGCACCGGAGGAGCCGGTTCGTCCAGATCCGCTGCCTCTGGCGGCTTTGGCGGGCTCGAAGGTAGAGATTATCCCCGCCTACTTGGGTGCAGATGGATCACTGCTGGATTCGGCAGTCGCCGCCGGTGCACGCGGCATTGTCGTAGAAGGCCTGGGGTCGGGCAATGTCTCCGATGAGTTTGCCGCTGCCATTGCCCGGGCCATTGCCGCTGATGTGACCGTCGTGATGGCAACGCGCGTCCCGCGTGGTGATGTCCACGCCGCCTACGGCGGTGCCGGTGGCGGTGCGACGCTGGCTCGGCACGGTGTGATTAGCGCTGGTTGCGTGCATGCACCGCAGGCGCGCATCATTCTCGCCGCCGCGCTGGCTGCGAATGTGCATCCGCAGACGCTGTTCTAATTCACGCCTCGATGATGCGGATGATTTTCGCCGGGTTTCCAGCCACGACTACGCCCGCGGGAACGTCCTTAGTCACCACGGCACCCGCGGCGACCACGGAATTGTCGCCGACGTGTACACCGCCCAGGATGATGGCTCCGCCACCGATCCAGGCATTGCGTCCGATGATGATTTCATCTCCAGACTCTAGATAAGCGGCGCGGGCCTCAGCTCCCAGTGGGTGTACTGGTGGAAGAAGCTGCACGTTGGGCCCGAGCTGCGCGTAGTCGCAGATTGTCACCTTCACCACGTCAAGTGCGGTGAGCCCAAAGTTGATGAAAACGTTGTCGCCGATGTGGATGTTATCGCCGTAGTCCAGGTAAATGGGCGGGCGAACGGTGCTGCTCTCTCCGAAAGACCCCAATGCCGGTGCCAGCACTTGCTGTGCTGCCTGCTGGTTTTCGCGGAACGCGACCTCAAATTCAGCAGCCACCTGGCCAATTCGCACGTTCAGAGCCTGCGATTCCGGATGGTCCGCGATATACCACTGACCGTTTAACATGCGCTGGCGGTTATCCAGACCGTCGTCGGGAAGTGTGGTCGACGGATTCGGATCTCGATCGGTGTTGCGCAACGAGGCGCGGCGAGCTGCCTCGAGCTCTGCAATGCGGGATTCGGTAGTCATAGTGCCCCAATTTACGGACAGCGCATAAACAGAGCGCCGCGAACGGCATCGAGGCAGGCAACCGCATCACGCATCCGCGTCGGGGCCGAGTTCGTCTTCGCTTTCCCGCTCAGGTTGCGGCAAGTCGAGAGCTGCTGCTTCGTCGGATGCCAGCCACTCCGGCCAGTCCAAACTGCACACCGCAGAGCACGGGCGCAGCTCCGGGTCGTCTTCCTTCAGCGTGATCATGCGCCCGGGGCCGCTGGTGCGGCTTTCAAAGCGGACAGTCACAATCCCGTGGCCCGACCCCTGCACCCAACCATGTCCATACTCGCTGTGGTGTACGTCCGAGGTGGGTGCCCACTTGGAGTCGGAAAGCCGAACGGTCGGCAACGCACCGGTTCCAGATAGCTCGACCAGGCCGGCGGGAGCGTCGGAAAGCGCAGGTGCTGGCACTCGATCTTCGACGGTGATTGCGCGGTCGAGCTCAGGAAACAGGACTTCTTGTATGTGCGAATCCAGCCCGGAGAAACCGACGCCCACCAATCGCACTGGGCCGACCTCCGCGGGCGTGAACGCGATTCGGTGCGCCACCGCCATGAGGGTGTCGAAATCCTGTGTGGCGTAGGCGAGCGTCTCAGATCGGGTATGGATGCTCAGGTCAGACAGACGCACCTTGCAAGTGATGGTGCGAGCACCACGGCCATCTTTTTTGAGCCGTCGAAATGCGGACTCACCTGCGCGATCGACGGCGGTGTGGAGCTGGGCCTGCGACTCCAAATCCTCAGGATAGGTGTACTCCGCCGATACAGACTTGGCGACATCGCGCTCCTTAACCGGCCGATCGTCCGTCCCCTGCGCCAGCTGCCACAGCATCACACCGGTTTTGGATGTCAGCGAAACCTCGACATCGCGCTGGGACATGGCGGCAAAATCACCGATCGTCTCCACGCCCAGCGTGTGCAGTTTCGCAGCGGTGACAGGGCCAATACCCCAGAGCTTCTCTACCGGCAATGGGTGTAGAAGCTCGTGATTGCGTGCGGGGTCCAGCACGTACACGCCATCGGGTTTCGCCAGGCCGGAAGCAATTTTCGCGAACTGCTTGCCCGCGCCCGCGCCTATCGACGAGGCCAAGCCGGTCTCCCGCCGGATATCTGTCCGCAGCTGCTCCGCCCAGGCAATGACCTGCTCCTTCGAGGCTCCCTGAAGCTCTTCGGGTTCCATGAAAGCCTCGTCGACGCTGAGCTGCTCGACCACGGGCACGCGCTCGCGGATTACAGAGAACACGCGGCGCGACACCGGCCCGTAGATGCCCTTGCGCGCGCTGACCGTCACTGCGGTCGGTGGCATGAGACGACGTGCGCGAGCCATCGGCATAGCCGAGTGCGCGCCGTACGCGCGGGCCTCATAGGAGGCACCGGCGACCACACCTCGACCGCCCAGTCCGCCGACGAGGACTGGCCGCCCGCGCAGAGTCGGGCGGGTGAGCTGCTCGACGGACGCGAAGAACGCGTCCATGTCGATGTGCAGAACCCACCGCCCGGAAGTCGGCATAGAGATTACTCTCCCCTACTGCTTGGCAATATCCGCCGAGCAGCCGTCCGCCACGTCGTAGCTCAGCGACTCTCCGCCAGCGACGACCTCGAAAGCGGTTGCGAGAACCTCGCGGGCGATGAGGTCAGCGTGGCGGTTGGCCCACTCCTCACGCTCGGCCGGCACCTGCAACTTCACCGAAATGCGGTCGGTGACCTCAAGGCCAGCGTTCTTGCGGGCATCCTGCAGACCACGGATGCGGTCAGCGGCCCAACCGCGGGACTCCAGGTCCTCGTCGAGCTCAGTGTCGAGCACAACCAGGCCATTGACGCCGTCGACCTCAGCGGTGGAATCCGGCGAGATCGCGACCAGGTTGCGGGTGTACTCGCCCTCCTGCAGCGGAATGCCATCGGCGACAACCGCGCCGTCGACAACCTCATAGTTGCCAGACTTCACAGCCTTAATGACCTTCTGGACGTCCTTACCCAGGCGCGGACCGGCCACGCGAGCGTTGACGGAGACCTCGAATCGTCCCACCGAGTCCACGTCGGAGGTGAACTCCACCTTGTCGACGTTGACCTCGGAGGAAACGATGTCGGTGTACTCACGCAGACGCTCGGCATCCGGGAATGCCAGGGTCAGCTTCTTCAGCGGCAGGCGGTTACGCAGCTGGTTGGCCTTGCGGATGCGCGATGTTGCCGAGCAGACATTGCGGACAATATCCATGGACTCAACGAGTTCGTCATCGGTCGGCAGCTTGTCGACGTCCGGCCAATCCTCCAGGTGCACCGAGCGGCCGCCAGTGAGCGAGCGCCAGATGACCTCGGTGGCCATCGGCAGCAGCGGAGCAGCCACGCGGGTGAGAACCTCCAGCACCGTGTACAAGGTATTGAAGGCCTCTGGGTGCTTGACATCGCCGGCCCAGAAGCGGTCGCGGGAGCGACGCACGTACCAGTTGGTCAGTGCGTCACAGAACTGACGGACCTCATCGGTGGCAGCAGCAATGTCAGTGTTGTCCAGGCATTCAGTGACAGCACGGACGGTTGCTGCAAGCTTGGCCAGGATGTACTTGTCCAGGATGTTGTCGGAGTCTACCGACCACTCGGCCGGTTTGGAAGCGTAGAGCTGCAGGAACGAGTATGCGTTCCACATCGGGAGCAGCGCCTGGCGCACGCCCTCACGAATGCCCTGCTCGGTGACAATCAGGTTGCCGCCGCGCAGAATCGGGCTGGACATGAGGAACCAGCGCATGGCGTCGGAGCCGTCGCGGTCGAAGACCTCGTTGACGTCCGGGTAGTTGCGCTTGGACTTACTCATCTTGTTGCCGTCATCGCCCAACACGATGCCGTGGGCGACGACCTTCTTGAACGCCGGGCGGTCGAACAGTGCAACCGACAGGACGTGAAGCAGGTAGAACCAGCCGCGGGACTGGCCGATGTATTCCACAATGAAGTCGGCCGGTGCGTGGGACTCGAACCACTCCTTGTTCTCGAACGGGTAGTGGAACTGCGCAAACGGCATGGAACCGGAGTCGAACCAGACATCCAGGACATCCGGGACGCGGCGCATCATGGACTTACCTGTCGGGTCGTCCGGGTTCGGGCGCACCAGCTCGTCAATCTCCGGGCGGTGCAGTGTGGTCGGGCGAACGCCGAAGTCCGCCTCCAGCTCATCGAGGGAACCGTAGACGTCGACACGCGGGTACTCGTCGTTGTCGGAAACCCACACCGGAATAGGCGATCCCCAGTAGCGGGTACGGGAGATGTTCCAGTCACGTGCGCCCTCGAGCCACTTGCCGAACTGACCGTCGCGGACGTGCTCCGGCATCCACTCAATCTCGTTGTGGTTGAGCTCCACCATGCGCTCGCGGATCTTGGTAACGGACACAAACCAGCTCGGCAGTGCCATGTAGATCAGCGGCTCGCCCGAACGCCAGGAGTGCGGGTAGGAGTGCTCGATGGTGCGGTGCTGGACGACGCGGCCAGCGGCCTTCAGGTCACGGATGATGTCCTTGTTGGCGTCAAAGACCAACTTGCCCTGGTACTCCGGCACCTGTGAAGTGAACTTACCGTCCATGTCCACCGGAATGATGACATCAATGCCGTATTCATTACAGGTGTTCATATCGTCTTCACCGAAGGCCGGCGCCTGGTGGACCACACCAGTACCGTCCTCGGTGGTGACATAGTCCGCCACCATAATCTGGAAAGCGTTCGGGTGATCTGCGAAGTAGTCGAAGATCGGCTGATAGGTCAGGCCTTCCAGGTCAGCACCAGCGAAGGTAGCCACGACCTCGTGTTCCTTGCCCAATTCCTTGGCGTAGGCACCAATCAGTGCTTCTGCCAGCAGGAAGGTCTTACCTGCAAACTCCGGCACGGAGGAATCCTCGCCGACCTTAACTACGGCGTAGGTGACCTTCGGGTTCACGGCCAGACCAAGGTTGGACGGCAGCGTCCACGGCGTGGTGGTCCAAGCGATAGCCGCAGTGTCAGCGAGCACCGGGTTGTCCGCCAGCGTCTTCTCCGCTGCCGAGCCTGCCTTGGCGCCGGTGAACGGGAAGGTCACGGTCAGGGTCGGGTCCTGCCGCATCTTGTAGGAGTCATCCAGGCGGGTCTCCTGGTTGGACAGCGGGGTGTGCTCTGCCCAGGAGTACGGCAGCACGCGGAATCCCTGGTAGACCAGGCCCTTGTTGTAGAGCTCCTTGAAGGCCCAAATCACGGACTCCATGTAACTCATGTCCATGGTCTTGTATCCGCCGTCAAAATCAACCCAACGCGCTTGACGAGTGACATATTCCTTCCACTCGCCCGCGTACCGCAACACCGACTCAGCGCAGTACTTGTTGAAGTTAGCCAGACCCATTTCCTCGATCTGGCCCTTGTCCTTAATACCGAGCTGCTTCTCTGCCTCCAGCTCAGCCGGAAGACCGTGGCAGTCCCAGCCGAAGACGCGACCAACCTGGTAGCCACGCATGGTCTTGTAACGAGGGACGATGTCCTTGACGTAACCGGTCAGCAGGTGACCGTAGTGCGGTAGACCGTTGGCGAACGGCGGGCCATCATAAAAGACGTATTCGTCAGCACCATCACGCTGATCGATAGAGGCCTGGAAAGTGCTGTCCTTGCCCCAGTACTCCAGAACCTTTTCCTCCAGTTCCGGAAACTTCGGGCTGGAGGTGTACTTACCAAAGTCAGCAGTGCGCGGATACGCGCCACCTGCCGGAGTGGCCTCAGCAGAGGCATTTACATCGTTCGAATTAGACACCGTTTCTACGTCACTTCCGTGGTCGAACATCATTAATACTCACCACGGGGACGCATGCCTAGCCCCTTCAGCGTTGTTACTGGTGACGCTGAAAAGGAGTCTCGCGCGGTACCACCCCGCTTGGCATCACGCTTTACGACGGTTCTTGCGAACAAGAACCATGCGGCTTCACGCGATAGCCCGCTTATTTAATAAGGCTTTGTAACGGTGCCAAACCGTTCGGTTCTACTGGGCCCATTTTCTACTGGACTGTTCTTCCGAAACGCTCCCCGGTGATGGCCGGCTCATTGCGCGTATGGGTGTCAGTATAGCAGTGTCTCAGGCAACTACTACAACCCTGACCGGAACAAAGAATGCGATTGGTTCGCAGGGAAAGATAGCAAAAACCACCGCGCTCTGCCTCCCCTCCCTGGGGAGCCGAGCGTGGTGGTTTTCTACGTGTTGGCTACGTAATTAGTTGTTGTAGCCGTCGGCCGGGGCAGCCGACTCGCGAGAGTTCAGGTCGTCGAGCTGGGACTCCAGGAAGGTCTTCAGGCGAGTGCGGTACTCGCGCTCGAAGATGTGCAGCTCCTCGATGCGCCCCTCCAGAGCGGTCTGCTGCTCCTTGACGGTGGTCATGATCTCGTGGTGCTTGCGCTCTGCATCGTCCTGCAGCGCGGTTGCCTTCTGCTGCGCTGCGGTGATGGTGGCGTTAGAGCGAGCGTCTGCGTCGCTGATCATCTGCTCGCTGCGCTGGCGAGCGTCAGTGAGGGTCGACTCAGACTCGTTACGGGCATCAGCCAACAGCTGCTCACTGCGCTTCTTGGCATCAGCCAAAGTTGCTTCTGCCTCATTGCGAGCGTTGGTGATAGTGCGCTCGGCCTCTTCATTGGCCTCTGCCACGGTGCGGTCAGCGTTTTCACGAGCCTCGGTGACAAGCTTGTTGGCCTCAGCGTCGGCGTCAGTGGTGACGCGATCAGCGGTGTCCTGAGCAGCCTGCAGGATACGAGCAGCGCGGAGGCTAACTTCCTGCGACTCGGTGCCGGTGCTTGCTGCAACTGCCTGCGGCTGCTCCGCAGCTGCGGAGGAAGCCTGCTGTGCAGAAGCCTCTGCCTCAGAAGCACGCTTCTCAAGAGCATCCAGACGATCCTGGTAGTGAGCCTCAATCTCCTGCTGCTGAGCGCTCAGGCGCTCGTTGTACTCAGCGCGCAGCTCCTGCTCAATTTCCTTGCGCAGCTTGTCCTCATCGACAGCCGGCGCCGCAGCGGCAGCACCGGAAGCAGCGTAGTCTGCGCCGCCACCCTGCTCTAGCTGACCCTCAAGGTCCTCAACCCGCTGGCGCAGCTCAGCGTTTTCATCCTGGAGCTCACCCAGTGCGTCCTCTACGAGGTCGAGGAACTGATCGACCTCGTCCTCGTTGTAACCACGCTTGCCAATCGGAGGCTTGCTGAAAGCCACATTATGCACATCAGCCGGAGTCAACGGCATGGTGAGTTCCCCTAACACTTTGAGCGGACAGTTCTTAAGAAATCTTAAGAGAATTATTTCCAGTAGTACTGTTTACCCGGCCAATCCTACCTGCTCTAGTCACAGTCCTCACCCCATTTATTTTGGGCAGGACTCTATCCCCCACGTTCTAACCAATGGCAAAGTTCTAGTAAAACGTTAAACCTCGCCCTTACCCTGCACCTTTAGCCACAGAACTTTACCCCCGACACAATAAAAACCCATTGGGGATTACATTCCCCAACGGGTTCCTATTGTTGCCCCCGATTAACACCCCCGGCGGCAATTCAATGCCCGAGAACATCGCATTCGGGACAGTCAAAACAACACAGCTCCACCGAAATCCACATTGTGGATCCCAAGCAAACAGTTAGCGATATTTACGCCACCGCGCCGAGAGCTACCTGCAGCACCATTCGCAGAATCATAAGGATGAAGAACAAAACAAGCACAGACATGTCCACCATCACGTTGCCCATCGGCATAGGCGGGATGAGTCGGCGCAACAGCTTCACCGGCGGGTCGGTAATGACAAAAACAACTTCGCCAATCGACGAAAACACCCTGCCTGGTCGCCAAGAGCGAGAAAATGACTGAATCATTTCAATCACAATGCGAGCCAACAGCAGATAGGTGAAAAGCTTCAGCAGGATTAGCAGAACTAGCAGTAGTGAAGACACGAATAAACAGTCTAGCTAATTAATCGAAATACGAAACACTAACAAGCCATGCGAGCCGGCTGACTAGCCGGACATCCGGTCGAACTGGCCCTCGTTGACATCGCAGCCATGCGGGTACAGGGTGAACACGGAGCCGTCAGCCTTGATTCGACCGCGCAGACCGAAAACCAGTCCAGCAACGAAGTCGACGTAGCGCTTAGCCTCAGATGGGTCAAGCTCACTCAGATCGAAGGTGACAATGTCACCGTCGCGGAAGTGCGAACCGATGTCCGGAGCCTTGGAGTACTTGTCCTGGAAACCACTTTCCGGCTTGATGAAGACCTGCTCCGGTTCCTTGGTCTCAGCAACGGAGTGCAGGTTGCCGTAGCGGTAGTCCTCCTCGCGGGAGTTCACACTTGCAGTCTCACGTGGAGCCTCTTCGCGCAGCTCGTAGCGGTGGCGCTCCGCACGACGCGAGTCGGCATAGGAGTCATCAAAACGCTCCTCGTCACGGCGGTCAAACTCGTCGTAGTGCTCGTCGTAAGCCGCGTCATCAGTCGGGGTAAGACCGAAAAAATTTGAAACCCCACGGAAGAAATCAGCCATCTTCTGCTACGTCCTTCTTAGTGTGCGAATTTAAGTCTGTGCTACCCACAACCTACCGGCTGGGTTGGCAATATCGCATAGACACGCGCAAATTTGGCGCGCCAAAATTACAACTTTGAAACTTAGCCCTGCTCAGGCAGGATTACGATGCCCGCCTGACGGCCAGTCTTCCCCTCCCGCCGGTAGGAAAAGTACTGCTCATTGTCAATAGTGCAGCTGGGCTCGACATTGACATGCCGTACACCGAGGTCATAGAGCTGACGCATCAGGCCGGCGCGCACGTCGACACCGGCAGTCCCCTGCTTCGTTCGCATCTTCGCTCCGGGCAAATGCTTATCGACGTCATCGGCCATCGACTCAGGCACCTCGTAATTGTGGCCAGAAGCCGCCGCACCGAGAAGCGCATGGATATTCTCGGGCGTGGCACCGAGCTCAATCATCTTCTCGACAGATTTACGAACGATTCCGTTGCGGGCACCGGTCCGCCCTGCGTGTACCGCAGCGGCGACACCCGCATAATCGTCGGAAAGCAAGACGGGAACGCAATCGGCAACGAGCACTACCAGCGCGAGACCCGGCGTGGTCGTGACGATGGCGTCGGTAGCCGAGACAGGCTCAGTTTGTGGTTCGTTGACGACGGTGACCGTGTTGGTGTGAAGCTGCTCCATGTAGACGAAGCGGGCACGGTCGATTCCCAGAGAATCGGCCAAGCGCTGGCGGTTGCGTTCGACTGCGGACGGGTCATCGCCGACATGATCTCCAAGATTGAAGGAATCATATGGTGGCAGCGAAAACCCGCCGCGCCGATTCGTCAGAATTTTTCGGCTGCGGCGGGATTCAGTCATGATTTCTTAGAAGCCCCACTCCGGCAGGTCACTGGAAGCCTGGTAGCCGCCACGACGGTCGTCGCGGTCATCGCGGTGAGCACCACGGTAGTTGCGGTTTTCCTGCGTACGCGGTGTCGGGTTATCGGTGAACAGACCACCGCTGTTCGGGTTGGTGCGCGGGACAAAGCGGTCGCGATCCTCACGCTCGCGCGGCTGTGCGACCGGGCGCTCTTCCTCCACACGCGGGGCCGGAGCGCCGAGGTTGTCACCGCCCGGCAGTGCGCTGCCCTGTCGCGGTGCCTGCTCAGCGGCCGGACGCGCCTCGGCATCCTGTGCAGCCGGACGTGCAGCGGCACCTGCAGCTGGCTTGTCCAGCGGGTTGCCGTTACCCTGCTCAAAACCGGTAGCAATCACAGTGACGCGAACTTCGTCACCGAGGTTGTCGTCGATAATGGTACCGAAGATGATGTTGGCATCCGGATCAGCCTTTTCCTCCACGATGGACGCGGCGGCGTTGACCTCCATCAGGCCGAGATCGGAGCCACCGGCGACGGAAATAAGCACACCCTGTGCACCATCCATGGTGGACTCCAGCAGCGGGGAGTTAATGGCCTGAGTCGCGGCATTCATCACACGGTCGTCGCCGCGTGCGGAGCCAACGCCCATCAGAGCCGAGCCAGCCTCAGCCATTACCGAGCGGACGTCGGCGAAGTCGACGTTAATCATGCCCGGAATGGTAATCAGGTCAGTAATACCCTGGACACCGTTGTAAAGAATCTCGTCGGCAAAGCGGAACGCGTCCATCATGGACAGATCCTGCTCACCAATCTGCAGCAGACGCTGGTTCGGAATGGTGATAAGGGTGTCACAGACCTCCTTGAGGGTTTCAATGCCCTCAGCGGCCTGGCGCGCACGGCGCTTGCCCTCGAAGTCGAACGGCTTGGTTACCACGCCGACGGTCAGGGCACCGGACTTCTTGGCGATGCTCGCGACAACCGGAGCTGCACCGGTACCGGTTCCACCGCCCTCACCTGCGGTAACGAAGACCATGTCGGCGCCCTTGAGGGTCTCTTCAATCTCGTCCTTGTGGTCTTCCGCGGAAGTGCGGCCAACCTCGGGGTTAGCGCCAGCTCCCAGACCACGAGTTGCCTCACGCCCAATGTCGAGCTTGACATCAGCGTCGGAGAACATCAGGGCCTGCGAGTCGGTGTTGACTGCGATAAATTCGACACCCTTCAGCCCCTCCTCGATCATGCGGTTGACAGCATTGACGCCACCGCCGCCGACACCGACGACTTTGATAACGGCGAGGTAGTTATTCGGGGAGGTCATTGCGCGTTTCTCGCCCTTTCCTATAGGTCCTAAATAATTTCATCTAGCCACGTTGCACATGGGCCGCACGACAGCATTGGCACCGCCGGGCAGTACAGCTCTCCATGACACCGCACGGAAGAAGTGCATCATGGCCGAAAAGCTGTTGACCCCATTGTGGTCGAAAACTGCAAATAATTCAGCGACCTTTTAGCGCGTGTCGCTACCTTAAACCTGCACTTGAGGGATAGTGTTTAGCCACAGAAATCACTCCAGACACCACCATTCTCTACTCTCCCTTAGCAGCGGGTAGTCGGGGGTTGGAGACATTCCAAATCTTCTCGCCACGGTTCAGCACAATCTCCGTCGCGCGTGCCTTTTCTGCCGCATTATCCGAGGACCCGAAGTACACCTCGTATCCATCGGTCAGAAATAGCTTGATCTCTGCCTCGGAAGGAGCGCTAATCCGCTCCACACGGTGTGCAACGGGCTCTGGCAACGCCTTGACGACGTTCAAAACCGCCTTGATAACGCGCGGTTCGGGGTCAACTTTGCCGTCTGTTGGCTCATCCACACGAGGTGCATCAACAACCTCGATGACACCCGCCGGCGGGGCTGCCGTGACGAACTCCTGACCATTTGCGGAAAACAGATGCTCTCCGTCAGTGGCACGGACAAACACCACCGGGGTGAATTCTCGTACCGAAATAGTCACGCCCTGCGGCCACGAACGACTGACAGTCACGCTATCGACCCACGGCTGCCCCGCCACGGAGCGCGCTGAGGCATCCGTGTCCAAGCGAATGAGCTTTTGATTCTCGGAGATACCACTGGCCTCGACAATCGCGTCTTTATCCCCGTGGACGACGCCCTCAACATCGATGTTTTTCACAACCAGCCACGGCGAAAACCACACCACCGCTGCAACGATGGCGATAATCGCGACCAGGCCACCGCCGACGAGCCAGCCGCGTCGCGGGGCGCGCGCTGAACGCCGACGCCGCGACGCTGTTGCGCCCCGGCCTGCACCGTCGGTCTGCTGAGATTGCTTTCGGCTGGTTTTCACAGTGCTACGACTCCACCTGTTCGTCGTTGTCTCCGCTGAGCTCGCGCACGATTTCGTCGGCAAGCATCGTCACAGAGCCAGCGCCGATGGTCAGGATGACGTCGTGCGGTTCGGCGATTTCGCGAACGCGAGCCGGGACGCTGGTGAAATGCGGCTCATACGTCACAGGGATGGTCATTTTGTTGGCAATGAGCGCGCCGTCGACGCCCGGCAGTGGCTCCTCGCGGGCGCCGAAGACATCGAGCAATACGGCCTTGTCCGCCAGAGACAGGGCGGCAGCGAACTCGTCGGCAAAGTTGCGAGTACGCGAGTACAAGTGAGGCTGGAACACAGCGATGACCTTGCCACGACCGGCCTCGGTGACCAACTCCCGAGCTGCGCCGAGAACTGCGGAGACCTCGGTCGGGTGATGCGCGTAGTCGTCGTAGATACGAGCGCCAACAAATGGCCCCTCGCCGATACTGCCGTGGTAGTCAAAGCGGCGACGGACACCGGTGAATTCACCGAGACCGCGCGCCATACGCCCCAAATCTGCCCCGACGCAGTCGCCACCGACCATTGCAGCCAGCGCGTTGAGCGCCATGTGACGGCCGGGCTGATGAAGTTCAAACCTCACCGATGTCGAGCCAACAGTGGCCTCCACGCGGGCACCACCACCGACCGGAGTCCAGCCGTGCAAAACGGCACCGACCGGCAGCGTCGGGTGTTGAGCCAAGGCTTCTTCCCCACCATAAGCCAGCACGTTAATGCCGCGCTCCACCGCGCGCTCGCCCAATGCGGCCGCATGCGGATCCTCAGCACAGATGACCAGATGACCGCCATCCTTAATGCGCTCTGCAAAAGCGTCAAAGACGGCGTAGTAGGTCTCGTCGTCACCGAAAAAGTCAAGGTGATCGGGCTCGATGTTGGTAATTACGGCCACTTCCGGCTGGTAGGTCAACAACGAGGCATCCGACTCATCGGCCTCAGCAACAAAGACATCGCCACTGCCCTGGTGAGCATTGACACCGGCCTTGCTCATCAGACCGCCAACGGCAAAAGACGGATCCAAACCAGCTGCCTGCAAAGCGGCGACGGTCATCGACGTAGTCGAGGTCTTGCCGTGAGTACCGGCAATCAGGAGAGCCTTGGAGTCCTGCATCAACAGCGCTAACACATCGGAGCGCTTGAGCACCGGAATGTCCAGCTCATGTGCACCGGCCAGCTCCGGATTCGTCTTCGGAATAGCTGCGAAGGAAATGACCACTGCGTCCGGCAGCTCTCCCTCGCCAGCAAGCTCAAGATTCGCACGGTCATGCCCAATGGCGATGGTGGCTCCCATCGCACGCAGTCCCACCACCGCGCGGGACTCCTTGACATCGGAACCGGTAACACGAATGCCACGCGCCAACAGGATGCGAGCGATACCGGACATACCGGCACCGCCAATGCCAATCATGTGGACACTTGCGGGCAGCTCTCCCGTTACCGGCTGAAAGTCATCGAAATTAACGTTCATGTTTATGCTCGCTTTACTTCTTAGAGTTCACAGCCGCAGACAGCACCCGACGGGCGATGTTCTCCGCAGCGTTACCATGTCCAATGTTGGCCAGGGCGCGGCGCCCGTCGGCAAGCTTTTCTGGGGACGTGACCAGCGGAATCACGATATCCGAAACTGATGCCGCAGTCAGCGACTCGTCGGCGATGAGAATACCGCCACCAGCATCGATGACATCGTTGGCGTTGAGCGCCTGTTCCCCATTTCCGTGTGGCAGCGGTACATACACCGCAGGCAAGCCGACAGCTGAGACTTCAGCCACCGTCATCGCACCGGAACGGCACAAAATCAGGTCAGCGGCGGAGTACGCCAAATCCATCCGGTCGATGTACGGCACAGCGACATAGGGGGCGTCCTCGCGGATGGACTCGACCTCGACGTGATTCTTCTTGCCGTAGGCATGCAGTACAGATACACCGGCGTTGGCGAGCTCTGCGGCTGCACCGGTAACAGCTTCGTTGATGGAACGTGCCCCCTGCGAACCACCGGTGACAAAGAGCACCGGTCCCTCCTGCGGTAAACCGAAGAACTCGCGGGCTTCGGCACGCTTGGCGTCGCGGTCCAACGCCGCGAGACTGGCACGCACGGGATTGCCAACGACCTCGGCCTTCAGACCAGAGCCAGTCACGGCGGCCAAGCCGACGCCCCCGAGTGCGACACCGAGCTTATTGGCCAGGCCCGCACGGGCGTTGGCCTCGTGAACCAGGAACGGAATCTTCTTCCCCGCACGGCACGCCATGTAGGCCGGTGCCGATACGTAGCCACCAAAGCCGATGACCGCATCAGCGTCAATGCGCTTGAAAACCTTGCGGGTCTCACGCACCGCACGAGCGACGTTGAGAGGCAGCTTGAACAAATCCGCAGTCGGCTTGCGCGGCACCGGCACTGGCGGAATCAGCTCCAGGTCATAGCCTCGCGCCGGTACGAGGGTCGACTCCAACCCCCGATTCGTACCGAGTGCAATGACGCGGGCATCCGGCTGCAGTTTCAAAATCGCATCCGCCACAGCCAATGCGGGTTCGATATGGCCAGCCGTACCACCGCCGGCCACCACAATGGTCGGAGCAGAGCCATCTTCCTTAAGAAACTGCTCAGACTCCGAAGCGCCTTTCGCCCCAGCGGCTGCGCCCAGATTCTTGTCTGCCATGGTGTTATCGATTCCTCCTCCGCGGTGCTGAACCGCCGTTCCTATTGTTTCGGCCCGGGCGCTGGCGCGAACGCGACTGTCCGCCACGACCTTCGCCCCGAATCCTACTGCCCCGGCCTGAGCTTGACGACGACCAGGAGCCCTGTGACCGTCCAGTCCGCGGCGACCTCGCCGTAAATCCCCGCGTCCTTCCGTCGTCACTACGAGGGGAATAATCCACTTCGCGGCCACGAACACTGCCCGAGTTTCCGGAGCTTCCGGACGCTCGGAAGCCACGCTGCGGGGTGGCACCTCGGCCACTGCGGCTGCCTCCACTACGGCCGGCCCGGTTGGGTCGGTCAGCTCGGCCACTGTAGGTTTCCCGCACCTGCGCCCCCTCGCCACGTGGAGTACGCGCTCCACTGGTCACCACGGGCGGACCAAAGCGTTGCGGATCGCGATGGGCACGCACCTTCGGCGCGTGGCGACGCGATTCGTCATACGGGATTGGTTCCGGAATACCCAGGAACCTGTCCAGCCCCGGACGTCCCGAAGTCTGCATTGCAGAGACTGCCTCCGATTCGTGGCGGGCACATGTGGCCAGCAGACCCATCGAGAACAACGTCACCATCGCCGATGTACCACCGGCGGAAATCAGCGGCAGCTGCAGACCAGTCACTGGCAACGCACCAACGACGTAGCCGATGTTGATGAAAGCCTGCACCACGGTTGCAGCAGTAATCGTGCCCGCGAGCAGACGGAGAAACGGATCGTTCTGACGACCGGCGATACGAAGTCCCACCCAGCCGAGCGCTGCGTAGAGCAAAATAACCATCAGCGCGCCGAGGAAACCAGTCTCCTCACCGATAATGGCGAAAATGAAGTCATTCTTCGCCTCCGGTAGGTATCCCCACTTCGCGCTCGACTGACCGAGACCGACACCGGTGAGAGAGCCGTCGGCAAGCGAAAGAAAGCCTTGGTAGGACTGGTAGGCATCGCCCTGCACGTCGTTGAAGTTACCAAGCAGCGAGTCCAAGTAGACCCTGATTCGCGCCGAACGGAAACCCGCGGTGACGGTAAAAATCACCAGGGCGAAAGCCGCAGCGGCAAGCAGCCCGGTGATGAATACGCGCGGCAGGCCAGCGAACCACGCCAACGCCACCACGACGAACGCCATGGAAGCAACCATGCCGAGGTCACGCTGCAGCATCACCAGTGCCAATACCACGAAGCTGACCGCACCGAACAGCCCGAACAAATCGGTATAGGACACAGCAGTGCGGACCTTTTCAGCCAGCAGCTTCGAACCCCACAGTGCCAGCGCGATCTTCGCGATTTCTGACGGCTGCATGGTGATACCACCAATACTCAGCCACGAACGCGCACCGGTTTCCTCCAGGCCGATGCCGATACCAGGGATAATCACCAAAACCAGCAGCACAAAGGACAAAATCAGCGCTGCTGTCGATAGCGAGCGAATCAATTCCACCCGCATTCGCAGCACGATCCACATGGAGATGAGACCCGCCACCACCATGACCAGCTGACGGATGAACACCGACCACACGCTGCCCGAGTCATTACCCGCGCTGGCCATGGATGCCGACAGCACCATCACCAGTCCGATTGACGTCAGCAGCGCGACGATAATCATCAGTAGGTGGTAGTCGAACAGCGGACGCGACTTCCAGTCGTTAAAACGCTCCACCCACGCCGGCCGCTCTCGAGCACTAGAGCTAGACGACGAGGGCCGCTGTGAACTGGTAGCCTTCGTCCCCTTTTGTGCCGTCGCGGCACTAGCGCTTAAATTACGAGCCTTGC
The DNA here is from genome assembly GCF_001810555.1 of Corynebacterium sp. HMSC063G05. Lineage (NCBI taxonomy): Bacteria > Bacillati > Actinomycetota > Actinomycetes > Mycobacteriales > Corynebacteriaceae > Corynebacterium > Corynebacterium sp. HMSC063G05. The sequence goes on from NZ_KV801849.1 coordinate 141,790, forward strand.
GGGAGTTATCCATCAGTTGACGTCACCTTCTGCGCCCATTGCGCGAACAAGTCGCCACGTTCAGCCATTCCGGAGTACATGTCCAAGCTGGCGGCAGCTGGTGCCAACAGCACCACATCCCCAGGGTTGGCATATTCACTAGCTGCCATACAGGCCTTTGCCATGGCATCAACCTTGTCGGTGTCATCAATGACAACGACCGGCACAGCAGGTGCGATGCGGGAGAGCGCATCGCTGACTAGTTGCCTATCGACGCCCAGAACCACGGCGGCCTGCAGGCGATGAGCATGCTTCGCCACTAGCGGAGAGATTTCCGCGCCCTTGAGCTGACCACCGACGATCCAAACGACACGCTCATGACCGGACAGTGCAGCGTCGGCAGCGTGGGGGTTGGTGGCCTTGGAGTCATCAATCCACACGACATCATTTGCCTTATGGACAATCTGACCGCGGTGTGCGCGAACTTCGAAAGTCTCCAATGCCGCTGCAATTTGCTCCGGTGAGGTACCGATACTGCGCGCCATCGCAGTGGCGGCCACCGCGTCGAGAACACCTGCCCGGCCGGGAGGAGAAATTCCCGCTACCGGTGCGATGACAATGCCCGGACCAGAGTCGTCAGCTGCGGCATCGCCGCCGCCAAAAGCGCGGTCGACAATCATGCCGTCGCGAACTCCGACCTGGTGTGCCTCCGGGGGACCATCGGTAAAGCCCACGACGGAGTTGCCGAGCTCGTCGTTTTTCAGCATCTTTTCCACGTGCTCGACGACATCTGCGTCATCCGCACCGTAGATTGCGACAGTACCGCGCAGCGCACGGGTCTTGTCCAGACCGTAGTTTTCGTAAGAACCGTGCCAGTCGATGTGGTCTTCCGCCAGGTTCAGCAGTACTCCCGCATCTGGGCGAATGTTTGGAGCCCAGTGCAGCTGGAAGCTGGACAGCTCTGCGGCCAAGACCTCGATACGAGGCTCAGCAGTCAGTGCGTCGTACAGAGCCACACCAATGTTGCCCACAGCTGCGCCCTGCTCCCCGAGCATGGCGGCCAGCATGGAGGTGGTTGTGGTCTTGCCGTTAGTGCCGGTGACTACCAGCCAGGTACGTTTCGGCCCCCACAGCTGGGCACAGTCGCCGGCGAAAGCCAGCGCCACATCGCCGAATACCGGGACACCGGCCTCAGCGGCGGCGCCGAACAGCGGACTGGTCGGACGCCACCCTGGCGAGGTCACAATCGCAACCGCGTCGGCAAGCTCGTCGCGAGCGTCTGCGGTCGTGACATGCCGAACCGAAAAGTCAGCGGCAACCAGTGCGCCGAGAGCGGAATCGTCCACGACGACAACTTCCGGACAGCCGATGTCCTTGAGCATCGCAATGGCACCGCGACCGGAAACTCCGGCTCCTGCCACCAGAACTCGACCAGAGCGCACCGTAGCGACTAAGTCGAGATTTCGGATATCGGTGAGGTTGGTCGGGTCTGGTGAGTTAATCATTGAAATACGCCTACCTGAGAGAGCCAGTCACTGTAGAAGATGGCTGCGCCAATCATGTTGAAAATGCCTGCGAGTAGCCAGAAGCGAACGACAACAGTTGTCTCCGCCCAACCTCCGTTTTCGAAGTGGTGATGGAGAGGAGCCATGCGGAATACGCGCTTGCCAGTCGTCTGGAAAACCGCGATCTGGATTGCCACGGAAGCAACTTCCATCACGAAGATGAAGCCAATGATAACCATCAGCAGCTCAGTCTTGGTGACAAATGACAGACCCGCTACCAAACCGCCAAGAGCCAGCGAACCGGTATCTCCCATGAAGATCTTTGCCGGCGCTGCATTCCACCACAGGAAGCCCAAACAGGCGCCCAGACCCGCGACGGAAATAACGGCGATATCCAGCGGATCGCGGACGTTGTAGCAACCGCTGCCCAGCGAAGCCTCGCAAGAGTTACGGAACTGCCAGAAGGAAATCAGCGTGTAGGTGGCCAGTAGCAGCGCGGTGGCGCCAGCGGCCAGGCCGTCAAGGCCATCAGTGAGATTGACGGCATTCGTCCATGCGGCAATGACGATGAAGACAAATACCAGGAAGACAATCATGCCGAACCACACAGGCCCCGGTGCCAGATTCAGGAACGGAATATCTCGAATCAGCGACAAGCTCGTCGAACCGGGAGTCAAGCCAGACGCATCCGGGAACTGCAGCAGCAGCACGCCGAAAATCAGCGCTGCCGCCAGCTGCCCAACCAGCTTCGCTGTCTTGTTCAGCCCCAGGTTGCGTCCTTTGTAGAGTTTGATGAAGTCATCGGCAAAACCCAATGCGCCCATCGCCAGAACAAGGAACATCACCAACAGACCGGAGGCGGACGGCCCCACGCCAGTCTGGATATACGTAACGAGGTGTGAGAGGAAATAGCCAGCGACGATTGCGGCGATGATGGCGATGCCGCCCATAGTCGGAGTTCCCCGCTTGCGCAGGTGGCTCTTCGGCCCTTCTTCACGAATCTCCTGGCCAAGACCTTCAGCAGAGAATTTGCGAATAAGCACTGGTGTTAAAAAGACACTCACCAGGAATGCAATCGCACCACTGAGAATAAGTTGAATCACTTACTTTTCCTCTCCGCTTTCACCTTCGGGCGTAGTCCCAACCTTGGCAGCCAGCGAGTCCGCGACCCGCCACATACCGTCCGCATAGGAGGCCTTGACTAACACCACATCGTCCGGACGCACCTCGGCCGCCACCAAATCCGCGGCAGTGGATGTATCCGGCACCCTAGAAGTATTTAACCCCAACTCTTCCGCTTTGTCGGCCAGGGCATGCACATTAGAACTCTCTCCGACTGCAATTAGTCGATCGATGCCGCGGCCCACAAGGTACTCGCCAAGCGACGAGTGCTCATCTTCAGCGGAATCACCAAGCTCACCCATCTGTCCCAGCACGGCCCACGATGAGGCGTCCTGGTGCGTTGGGCTAGCTGCTGTACGTGCCAGAGCGTCAATCCCCGCACGCATCGAATCAGGGTTGGCATTATAGGAGTCGTTAATGACGACGATATTGCCAGTGAGCTGCTGGACATCCATGCGCCGCTCTGACGCTGCCACATGCGCGGCCATCGCCTTTGTGACCTGCTCAGCATCAATACCGGACTCCACTGCCACCGCAATCGCCGCCAGGGCATTGGCCACTTGGTGCGCACCATAGACCTGCAGTTGGATCGGGAATGTACGCCCATCCGGTACATGCAGGTCAAAAGATGCACGAGCAAAATCATCGAGCTGCACATTCGTGGCGCGGTAATCCGCGGTTGCGTGGCGTTCGGAGTTCTCATCGGCAGAGAAGAACACCACCTTCGCCTGGGTACGCGGAGCCATGCCAGTGACGTAGTCATCGTCGGCATTGAGTACGGCCACACCGCCCTGCTCCGCAGCCGGCAGCGCTTCCACGAGCTCGCCCTTAGCCTGCGCGATTGCCTCGCGCGAGCCAAACTCACCAAGGTGCGCCGTGCCAACATTGAGCACCGCACCGATCGTCGGTGGCGCGATGCGCGCCAGGTGGGCCACATGCCCAATTCCGCGTGCGCTCATCTCCGCAACCAGGTACTTCGTCTCCGGAGTGCACTGCAGCACCGTGTACGGATGCCCAATTTCGTTATTAAACGACCCCTTCGGCGCCACCGTCGGACCGTCGGTACGCAGCAGCGTCGCCATCATGTCCTTCGTCGACGTCTTTCCCGCCGAACCCGTGACACCGACAACATGCAGCTGATCCTTCTTCAGCTCGTCGACGACGTAACGCGCCAACTTACCAAGCGCTTCCAGCACCGCCGCCCCGGAACCATCCGGATCGTGTGCAAATGCGTCGGCATTGGAGTCCTGCTTACCAAGGGGCTTGACGACGACCGCAGGTTGCCCAACATCTCGTGCCGCCAGTGCCATCGTCGCTCCAGCGGCCACAGCCTGATCGATGAAGTCGTGGCCGTCGACACGCGCGCCCGGCAGGGCGAGGAAGAGCGAGCCTTCGCGAATCTTTCGGGAGTCGAATTCTGCGGGCTGAGTCACTGTGGCGTCATCATCGACGTGGACGAGTTCACCTCCCACGATGTGAGCGATTTCCGCGGCGGTCAGGGCAATCATGATGTCTATAGTCCTTGTTGGTTAGAGTTCCAGGCGCCTAGTAAAGGATGATTTCTTGATTTTATTCGCTTACCGCGAATGGTTCGCGGTAGGCATGTCAGGTGGTGCGCTTCCTCAGCGATTTCAGCAATCTCAATCAGCGGATCCCTCCAGTCGCTGTGTGAGTGCTTCGGCCAGCTGTTCACGGTCATCGAACGGGTGAATCACGCCACCGATATCCTGGCCGGTTTCGTGTCCCTTGCCAGCCACCACGATGCTGTCACCGCTGTGGGCGAGCTCGACGACACGGCGAATTGCCTGGCCGCGATCGCCGATTTCCTCAACAACCGTGTCAGAACTGGCCTTGCCGCTGGCAACGGCTTCCTTCGCACCGGCGACCACGGCCGCACGGATTTCAGAGGGCACCTCGGAGCGTGGGTTGTCATCGGTGATGATGACGACATCGGCACCGCATGCAGCCTCAGCTCCCATAATTGGACGCTTGGCACTATCGCGGTCGCCACCGGCGCCGACGACAACCAGCACGCGACCTTCGGTCTGTGCGCGCAATGTGGCCAACACCTCAGCTACTGCGGCTGGCTTGTGGGCATAGTCCACCACAGCCAAGAAGTCCTGTCCGCGGTCGATGCGCTCCATGCGGCCTGGCACACGCACCTGCGCCAGGCCGCTCTTGGCCGCGTCATTGGCATGCCCAATCGCATCGAGCACAGCCCATGCGACTGCGGCATTGGCAACGTTGAAAGCACCCGGCAGAGGAACTTCCACCTCAACTGTGTCAGTGTTGTTTCGCGTTAGCTCCACATGCTGGACACCGTTAGTGGCGACAGTGGCTGCAGCGGCGTGCCATTCTGCAAAGACCTCGACAGCTGGCGTCTTGTCGGTTACGCGATGCTGAGTATGGACAGTGGTGACTTGGACATCCGGGTCGCCGGCAGCGATATCTGCCATGCGGACCCCCCAGTCGTCGTCGATGCACACGACAGCCTTCGGTGCATGTGTCGGACCTGCGGGATCAAAGAGCTTGGCCTTGGCTTGGAAATACTCTTCCAAGGTCTTGTGGAAGTCCAGGTGATCCTGCGAGAGGTTGAGGAAACACCCGACGTCGAAACTGACTCCGTCGACACGCCCCAACGACAGTGCGTGAGAAGAAACCTCCATGACAACGTGCGTAACACCCTCGGAGAGCATCTGATGGAACAGGCGCTGGAGGGCCGGAGCCTCTGGGGTAGTCAGGCTCGACGGAACGGCACGGCCATTGATGCGCGTGCCGGTAGTACCAATGATGCCTGTCGAGCATCCAGCTGCCAGCAGCGCGCCCTCCAGCATGTAGGTCGTGGTGGTCTTGCCAGAGGTGCCGGTAACCCCAATGATGGTCAGTGAATCCGAGGGGTGATCGTAGATTTCTGCAGCAACGTGCCCCATGACGGCCCGGACATCGTCGACAACCAGGACTGGGCGCGTCTCCCCTGCTTCCCGCAGGATTTTCAGACCTTCCTCATCAGTCAGGATCGCTGTAGCAGCCGACTGCTGCGCGTAGCGCGCACCATGCGTGCGAGTACCTGGGACGGCAGCAAACATTCCGCCTTCAGGCACTTCGGCAGCGTTGAGTTCGATCGCGGCGATATCCGCTCCTGCCGCCGCGGATTCGGTAATACCGTCAAGTCGGCCATGCGCGAGGTTACACAATTTCGCAAGGGTGGCGGTCATTGGCTGTTCCCTCTTTCAAGTCAGTCGTTGGTGTACAACAAATTGGAAAAATTCAAGAGATTCACTTTGCAGAAACCAAAGTAATAAAAGTCTGTGTATTAGTGCTGTCGCGGTAACTTCATTGTGGTGGTGACCTCGTTACGGCTGCAGCAACAACTTGCCCTCGCGGGGTGGCGACGGCGGTACGTTGTAGCGGTTAAGCGCCCAAGCGGCGATGTCCTTAAACAGTGGGGCCGCTGACTGGCCGCCGTCACCATGGACACCACGCTGGGGTTCGTCAAGCATAATGCCAATGACGAAACGGGGATCGTCGGCAGGCGCGATGCCTGCAAACGTGATGTAGTACTTGGAATTCGAGTACGCGCCGGTGTCGGGGTCGACCTTCTGCGCCGTACCTGTCTTGCCTGTGAGCGAGTATCCCTCAATACTATTGCCGGCCGCGGTACCCGACTGCTGCCCCGTGGGATCAGACTGCATAACGCCTTCAAACATAGCGCGCACAGTTTGGGCGGTCTCCGGGCTAACCACACGCACTGTTTCCGGGCGCTCTGTTGCCGTCTTCGTGCCGTCCGGGGAAATTGTCGAACGAATCATACGCGGCGGGATGCGCTCGCCATCGTTGGCGATTGCCTGGAAAACTCCTGTCATCTGCAGCAGTGTCATGGCCATACCCTGACCGATGGGCAGGTTCGCAAATGTACCGCCGGACCACTGCGGACGCTGCGGCACCAAGCCGGACGATTCACTGGGCAACTCGATACCCGTGGACTGCCCCAGCCCGAAGAGATGCAGCATCTCAGCGAAGCGGTCCTGCCCCAAACGCTCTGCCAGCATTAGGGTGCCGACATTGGAGGACTTGCCGAATACACCGGTCGTCGTGAAAGCTTCCGTGCCGTGCTCCCATGCATCGCGCACGGTGACACCCGCCATATCAATCGTGCCCGGGACCTGCAGAACCTCATCCGGTGTGGTCTTGCCATCTTCGATAGCGGCCGCGGCGGTAATGATCTTTGCTACAGAGCCCGGCTCAAATGGGTTCGATACAGCGGAGTTTCCGATAGTGCGCCCCTCTTCGAGCTCGGCCCCCATATCCTTATTCGGGTTAGCCGTGTCCGCCTGCGCCATTGCAAGCACTTCGCCGGTCTTCGCGTCGAGCACGACTGCCGACGCATCCTTCGCTCCCGAGTTGGCCTTCGCCTGGTTGACCTGCTGCTGGACAAAGTACTGCATGTCTAGGTCCAGGGTCAGCTCGTAAGTCGTACCGTCCACAGCTGCGTGGACATCGCGCGTGGATCCCGGGATTGCCACACCGTTAGAGGCAATATCAATGGTCTTGCCACCGTTAATACCCTGCAAAGTGGCATCACGAGAGGCTTCAAAGCCGAACTGGCCGACGCCATCCATGCCAATCTTGCCGATGACGTTCGCCGCCGTCGCCCCATTCGGGTACTGGCGAATATCCTGACGCTCCGCCACCAGTTCCGGATACTTTTCCACGATGGCAGCGGCCTTGTCCGGGTCGACATTACGCACGAGTACCTCATAGGTGCTGTCCTCATTGCGCAGCTTCTCTAGAATGTCCTTCGAGCTCACCCGGGACGGCGCGCTCATCACCGAGTTCTCCTCGGTTTCGGGTTCCGCTTGACGACGGCGACTGCTTCCCGACTTCTCCGCGTCGATGTCGGCCACGTCGAGTAGCTTCGGCAAATCCTTGGCGATCTGCTCGAGGCGTTCATCGTAGGCAGCGACATCATCCGGGCGCTGCTTATGTGCGTCCCCAATCCACTTGCGCAAAGTGTTCGGGTGCACGGTAATACTGCGTGCCTCCATCGTGAAGGCAAGCTGAGCTCCATTACGGTCGAGAATCGCACCGCGCCGAGCTGCATCAACAACTTCCACCGTGCGCTGATTCTGTGCCGCCGCCGACAGGTCAGGACCTGCGACGAGCTGCACCCAAGCCAAACGGGAGACCAGCACTACAACTGCGATAGCGCCTATAAATTGCAGCCAGTTGCGACGCCGGATGAAGTCCTTATTACTAATGCGCATTTTTTCGCGCGGGGGCACGCTTCGGTTGGTATTAGCATCGAGCCCCCGGCTGCGCTGACCATCCCGAACGCGACTTTGGCCTCTGCGCTCACGGGATGTAATTCGGTAAGCACGTTCGCCGAAGTCATACCCCCCTCCACGGTTGGGGTAGTCGTCTTCAGATCGAATCATGCGCTAGTGCTTTCTACTAAGTCGATTCTCCCGCGCGCGATAACGTTAGGCGGTATTCCCTGCCATCGCGAGTACTGAATTAATTAGTCTACAGTCGCCTGACCAGAAACAGTGGAACCGCCAGAATATCGGACAGTTGGCCAGTTTGGCCCAGTTTGTTTTCTAAGTTCCTACGGTGCTGGAGCTGGCTCGGGTGCCGGAGCTTCCGGCGCTTCCGGCGCTTCCGGCGCCGCGACTGGCGCTTCTGGGGCTGGCGCTGGCGCTTCAGCCTCAGGCGCGGGTGCCGGAGCCGGCGCAGGTGCTGGTGCGGGCTCATGGTTCTGCGGCGCATACGGAGCGGTTGCCGGCAACCCGTTCGGACGTGGGTGCGCTTCCTCAATGGCCGGTGCCTGCATCCCCGGAACATTCTCGGTGTCCTTCGGGTTCGACGACGGCGCATGCGGAACATTCGGCGACTCACTGTTGAGGTCGATAATCTTCTGCTGCTTCTCATCGCCCGGTCGCACTTCCACGACCTTGCCTTCCGGATCAGTCGTCAAAACGGCAGGCTGCTCCGGATTGACCATGCCCTCTTCCACAGCACGCTGCGCGATAGCACCGGTTGACTTCATGTAAGCAACATCCCGCTCGAGCACCTCCAGCTGGTTACGCAGCTCCTTTTCCTTGGTCTGCGCAGCATCCAGCTGCAAGGATGTCGAGGTCGAAATACCCGACAGCCACATCGCCGCCACGATTCCGGCAACGACGAGAATAATCATCACGGCCGCACCGGCAAACTTGTGGTTATCCCTCGAGGACGTCGTAACGCGACGCCCACGCACCGAGATGACCTGCTGAGAACCTGTGCGCCCAAACCGCCTGCGCTGATAAAGATCCTGTTTCGTGCGGGCGCTGCGGCCGCGCTGACGAGTCTTCGTCTTGGCACCGGCGACGGTTGCAGATGCGCCGCGGGAGGTGCGCCGGGTGGGGGCGTGCTCCGTGATTGTCGTTGCCATGCTCGAAAGTTCTCCCAGTACTTAGATTGTGAAGGGTGCGTTTGGTGCGGTTGAAAGGTTTGGGTCAATCGGCTCGAATTCGCTCGATACAGCGAACTCTCACCGGTGCGGCTCGGGGGTTGTCTTCGATCTCGCTTGCCGACGCCTTTTCCGCACCTCTCGTGATGAGAGCAAAGTGCGGTTCATGCCCCGGAAGCTCCATCGGGAGCCCCGGTGGGGTTGTCGACTTCACGCGCTCCGCAAAGTCCTTCTTGACGATGCGGTCTTCCAGGCTCTGGTAGCTCATGAACACTGCACGCCCATCGACTGCGAGTGCATCGCAGACCTGTGGCAGTACATTTTCCAGAGCTTCAAGCTCACGATTTACCTCGATACGAAGAGCCTGAAACGTACGCTTGGCCGGGTGTCCGCCCTTGCGGCGAGATGCCGCCGGAATGGTTTCGTAGAGCAGCTCAACCAGACGGCCGGAGGTCGTAAACGGTTCCTTCTCCCGCTCACGCAGGATTGCCGAGGCGATCTTGCCGGCGAAGCGCTCGTCGCCGTAGGTCGATAGGATGCGCGCGATATCACCGTGCGAATAGGTATTGAGCACATCCGCTGCGGTAATCCCCTGGCTTGCATCCATGCGCATGTCCAGCGGGGCGTCGACTCGGTAGGCGAATCCACGATTGACCTGGTCAAGCTGCATCGAGGAAACACCGAGATCGAAAAGCGCACCTGCAATGCCCTTCTCAGCGGCGCGGGCGAGAATATCCTCCGCGCCACTTCCACCAGCGGCTGCAGGAATCTCACCACTGAGCACCTCGGCGAGCGAATCGAAACGCACACGGAAGGCTACAAAGCGATCACCGAAGCGCGCGAGACGCTCTTCTGCCCCTCGCAGTGCATTGTCATCGCGATCGAGTCCAATGACGCAGAGATTCGGGAACTGCTCCAGCAGATATTCCGTGTGCCCACCGGCACCAAGAGTGCCGTCGACAACTACTGCGTCGTCACCCAGTGCCTCGATGCCCGGGCGCAACAAATCAGTTACTCGATGAAGCAAAACGGGGACATGACCAAACTCGCCGGACTTGCGATCATCCGCAGGTGCCGATCCGTTCATTTCCCCCTCCTCACCGGGTATGTTTGCACTGGTCAGAGAATCTATCGAGTGTATTCCCGGTTTGCTTAACGACGAGTGCCGCGCCAGCAACCAGACCGCACCTCATGAGCACTACTGGGAATGCTGCTATCGGTGCTTAAAACAAAAAGCGGGGATGTTCACAGGGCCCCGCCTGACAGAACCTGGTATCGGGGAAGTACACCAGGGGCTATCAGGCAGAGTCCATGCGGACATTCCCTCTTTTCGGTTATTCCATGCGGTTTATAAAACGCCGAACAGCGAGTCATCCTCACCTTCGGAGAAATCAGCTTCATGCTCCGCCTGGTAGGCCTCCCAGGACTCTTTGTCCCAGATCTCCAGAAAGTCAATAGAGCCGATAACCACGCACTCCTTGGAGAGATTCGCGTACCGACGGTGATCCATCGATAACGTGATTCGCCCCGAACCATCGGGCCGCTGCTCATCGGTGCTCGCCGCAAGATTTCGGATGAAAGCTCGCGCCTTGGCATTCGTACGAGAGGCCTTAGTAGCCCGCTGAGCTAATTTGACGAACTCCTCTTTCGGATACACCGCCAGAGAATGATCCTGTCCCTTAGTGACCATCAGGCCACCTGCGAGATCCTCGCGGAACTTCGCCGGCAACGTCAGGCGCCCTTTGTCATCAAGCTTCGGCGTATAGGTGCCCAGAAACATGCGTCACTGGCCTCCTATCCCCGTGTCAACCTCAATGTCAACGCACAAACGCTTACCGAATTCAGGGATTTAGGCGTTGCCTTCAAGCAGAGCCGGAGGGCTGTGCTTTCCCGCTGTGCCAAAATCTCGCCAAACTTTAAGCGCAAATCGGATATTCACTTCTGCAATGTTGACCAACCTCAATCAACATCATGCCCCACTTTACCCCACTATCTGCCACTATCAACACAAGAAGGAGAAAAATAGTCACAGCATCAGCGCAACCCCACCGCCAGGACATCCATTTTAACCCAATTGACCTGGGATTTTAAAGAATCCTCTCGACAATTAAAGTGCGAATAAAAAGTGGGGCACCCACCCGCGACCACGCCGACAACGACGCCACACCAACCACATTGTTAACAGAAAGCAGTTTACGCCCCACTACCCACCACCTACCTGCTAGAAACTATCCAGATTGAACCTGATCGCCAGAATTAGCGCGTTGACCTGCAATTTTGTGTCGCCAGAGCCAAACATTCGGAAATACCAGCAACGACCGAAGATAAGAATTCCCTCACCCCAATAGCTAAGTGGAGGAAAGTGGGGACTCGGGGTGGGGCAAAGTGGGTGAGATCTTGTGGAGACGATTCACGTCTAGAAAAACAAAAAAGTGAGGGCAAGCCATCGCTGGCTTGCCCTCACTTGTTAATTCTTGAGGCTTATCCCCTAACGCCCCTCGAAGCGGCCACGGAAACGCGATTCCAACGTGGAATCACCAGAGGAGCCACGGCTACCCGAGGTCCCTCGACGACTCTTTGCCGCCCCGGACTTAGACTTTCCAAAGCTCAGCCCCGAAGCAGAACTAGCCTTCTCCTGCTTACCGGCACCGGTCAGAGCCCAAACGCCGGAACCGAACATAAGGCCAAAGCCGGCAACCGATAACACAATGAACCAATTGCTCACAGAGAAAAGAGCGACGCCGCCAATCAACATCAGCAGACCGAGGAGCATGAGCGCAAAAACCTGGATGGAAAACCCACGAGGTGCGCTGTTTTCCTCCGGAAAGCTGAACGCATTTCCGGCCATCGTCGAACTAAATTTAGGATCCTCAGCGTAGAGTGCAGACTCGATTTCGTCGAGCATCCGCTGTTCGTGCTCAGATAGTCCCACAATTCCTCCATCGCCTACTTGAGCATTGCCCACCGCGATACTGGCGAGCCTTGACCCCTCAACTAACAATGCCGATACAACAAAGTTAATTACAGGCCACGTGCTGCTAACGCGGCGTCCGTTAGCTTCATTCTTACCCCTTCAACGGGCGACTCACCTCTATTGTTCCATGAATCCGAACAATCCCCCATTTATTTAGGAAAGCAACGCTCTAACACGCCCCCACCGGCTTACGCAGCCGCGGACAGAACACCCAGCTCAGCCCGGACAGCCCCCAAGAATGCACAACTTAAATCCCACAACTCCTGCGCCCGCCGAGAGTCAATGCGACGCGAAATACCCAACCGGACTTCCTCACGCAGCGCGGTGAACTGCTCAAACTTGGTGACCCAGCTATCAAATTCGGGCTGCTCTTTCTTTAAACGCAACCAGGCACTCTGTGTTGCCGAACGACGACGCTTAACTACCGAGCCCGAACGAGCGCCCGAGCCAGAACCCCCAGCCACCGACACATCGTCGCGATTCAACAGCGCGCCTGCGCAACGCAGCGCCGCACAGTAGGAAAGCTCCAACATCTCATCAGAGCTGGCATTCCAAGCATTCGCTAGCAGAGCCTCTGCCCGCCCCAGCAGCTCCAGCGATTGCCTTGAGACACCGACCGGGGCGACCAAACCCGACTGCGAAATCGCCCTAAACTCCACCACGTTCGACCTTGCCACCACCCTGCTTCTCCTTTCACACAGCATTCACATGAGCACGGATTTTCCGCTTCCCCTTAGCGGGATTGACTGCAATCTATCCCCAACCCCGGACTACGCCAGGCATACTTTCGCACAACTGTTCGACTCGATGTTATTGCAGTAATCTCACAACTAAGTTCGTCTAAGTCGCTAATCTGGTCACTGTGAAATACAGCGTGGTTCCGATGACAGCAGGAGACTTCAATCTCCGCCTGCAAGAAGCAGTGGCTCTCTACATCACCGCGATGCAGTACAACCCCGCGATCTTGCCCGGTCGTCTCCACGAATGGCAGAAGCAAACCACTCAACCCGGCTTCATGGCTGCTGCAGCCATAGCTCACCCCGAAGAGCTCTCCCCTGCCCACGCTCTCCGCGACCCGCGCTGCAGGTTGGTCGGCATCGGCTACTGCCGTACAGGATTGGACACGCACTGGTGGTATCGCCAGGTAAGAGATGGACTGCTCATGGACGGGCGCTCGCTACCGGACGTCGTCAAGCTCTTGGGCAACTACGCCGAACTGTCTGAGATTCACATTCACCCCAGCTTTCAGGGGCGGGGACTCGGTAAACGGTTGCTCCACGAGTTGGTCGATTCCCGCCCGGAGACGCGAGTTCTGTTGTCAACCCCGGAATACCCGAATGAGGCCAATAGGGCATGGCAGCTCTACCGCCAATTTGGTTTCAAAGATGTTTTAAGGAACTTTTATTTCACAGGGGACTCTCGTCCCTTCGCAGTTCTAGGAGTAGATCTTCCCCGTGACATCATCACCGAGTGAACCTTCCACACCACGTCGACGGCTTTCGCCTCTGCGCATTGCCACAGCAATGGCCGGAATTGCCGCCATCTTGCCGCTCAGCGGCTGCTTTGACGCACAGGCTGGCATTACCATTTCCGGCGACGACAGAGTCTCGGGCACAATTCACGTAACACCCACGGAGGAAGTCCGTTCCCAATTTGAGCAGTGGCAAGTACCGGAAGATCTCTCCGACCGCGTCTCGCAGGGAGTAATCGACTCCTCCACAGGAAAGATGGAAGTCTCGTTCAACGAGCTGCACTTCATTGAACTCACCGATACGCTCCGACAGCTTTCCGACGATCGCGTAGACATCGACCTAGACCGTACCGGTGGCGGCAAGATTTCGATGAACGGCCACATGGATTTGACTCACCTGCCCGGCGCGAAGGTTGATTTCGTCGTCGCGTTCCCGGAGCAGGTTACTGACTCCAATGGCCGCCAGACCGAACCGAACAAGGTGGAATGGCAGCTCGCCAGTGGCGAGAACCATAATGTATGGGCTTCGTCGCCGGCTGGATCCACCAAGCGGAATCAATTCCTATTATTTGCCGGTGTGACCACAGCCGCCGGTGTCCTAGCCTCAGTGCTAGGTGTCCTGTGGGCGCGAAGAGTTCGCGACATGCAGGACTTTTAGCAATTAAAAACCGCCGCGCAGCATATCCTGGCCGGTGCCCCATTCGGGCGCCATGCCGAGGTTGTGCAAAACTTCCTGGGAGGCGCGAGCGAAGTTCATAGTCATAAAGTGCAGCCCCGGCACGCCTTCGGCGATGAGCCGCTCTGCCATGTTGGTCGAAAACTCGATACCAATCTTGCGAATCTCATCTTTATTGGCCTGCTCGTCACCATCTGCTGCCTTAATCAGGCGTTCCTCCAAATCGGATGGCAACTGTGCCCCGGAGAGCTCAACCTGCCTGCGCACTGAGCGCAGCGATGTAATCGGCATCAGCCCCGGAATGATGGGCTTGGCACCGTGCACTGGGTCGGCTTCCACCAGGCGGTCTCGAAGGCGCAAGTAGTGCTCAATATCGAAGAACATCTGCGTAATCGAGTATTCGGCTCCCGCGCGCAGCTTGGCCAGCGTGTACTGCGTGTCATGGTCCAAATCCGGCGAGCGGTAATGTCCCTCCGGGAACGACGCAATGCCGATTTCAAATTTCTCGAACTCCGGCTCGGCCTTAATTAGCTCAATCAGTTCGCTGGCGTAGTGCAGACCGCCCTCGGTCTCCACCCAAGGGCCAAGCGGGTCTCCCGGCGGGTCACCACGCAGAACGAGCAGATTCGTCAGCCCCGCGCTGAGATAAGAGCGCAGGATTTCCCGCAGCTCGTCGACAGTGTGCTCTACCAATGTCAGGTGCACAAGCGTTGTAAGCGGCTGCCTCGAAACGCGCTGGGCGATTCGCAGGGTGCGGTCGCGGCTAGAACCACCGGCGCCGTAGGTCACGGATGCAAAGGAGGCACCAAGATCATGGAAAGCCTCAGCTGCTCGGAGAAGACGTTCCTCGGCCGCGTCGTCACGCGGGGGCATGAACTCGACCGAGAAGGGAATACTGCCCGCGCTCGGCATTGAAAGCGCCTGGCGGATTGTCACTTGGCGGCCTGGCGACAGTGGCATTGTTGAGGACATAGTCACTCATACTAAGCGGTGTCCTATTCTTGAGTCAGCATTACCCGTCATCGACGAGAGGCTCACATGAGCGAAGAACTGGATTTGGCCGCGCTACAGCCCCGCGAAGTACCAGCTACTGTTACCAAAACGCTGGAGAATTACCTCAAAAGCCGTGGCGACGATGTCGCGTCGGTCGATGCGGTGTACACCGAGGCCATAGATTCGCTCCACTCCTTCGTCCTCAATGGGGGCAAGCGCGTGCGTCCAGCCTTCGCCTGGCAGGGGTGGTTGGGGGCAGGCGGCCTCGAAGGCCGTTTCTCCCCAGCCGAGGATTCCCTGGCTGTGATGAACGCGGTGAGTGCCTTGGAACTCATTCAAGCCTGCGCACTCATTCATGACGACATCATCGATGACGCTGATACGCGCCGTGGCGCACCGACTATCCACAAGGTATTCGAGGCCAAGCACGAGGCCAATAGCTGGAATGGAGCCGCCGACCGCTTCGGTATTTCCGCCGCGATTCTCATTGGCGATGTCGCCCTGACCTGGGCTGATGACATGATGCACTCTTCAGGCCTCAGCTCGGAGGCGCTAACCCGCGCACTTGTCCCCTGGCGGGCGATGCGCACTGAAGTACTTGGCGGCCAACTGCTCGATATCACGGCCGAAGCCAGCCGGGACAGTCGCGTCGAGACCGCTGAGAAAATCAATCTGTTCAAGACCGCCGCCTACACCATCGAGCGGCCGCTCCACATTGGTGCTGCGATTGCCGGCGCCCCAGCGGAATTGGTTGAGGCCTACCGCAGCTTCGGCCGCGATATCGGTGTGGCATTCCAGCTCCGCGACGATCAGCTGGGTGTTTTCGGCGATCCCGAAGTCACGGGCAAGCCTGCCGGCGATGACCTCCGCGAGGGCAAGCGAACCGTACTGGTCGGCCAGGCTTTAAGCCTCTACCTCGATTCCGCACCTGAAAAGGCCCGCTTTATCGATGAACGCCTGGGAGCGGTCTCGTCTGCTGCAGATATTGATGAGCTACGAAATCTCATCGCTGATTCCGGCGCTGCCGATGCCGTCGAACGTGAAATTGACCGCCTGACCAGCCGCGCTTTCTCCACTATCGAGAATGCCGACCTGCCTGCAACGTCGCGCGAGAACCTCATTGCTATGGGCGTTCGCGCCACCGCTCGTCAGCATTAGACCAGGTGTTGCGTAGTCATGCCCGCTGCTTCCCCCACTCGTGCCCCCATTAATTCCCCGCGTCTGCGACGTGCGGTCACTCGTCCTCATAAGGGCTCCAAACCACGACTGACCATCATCGGCGCAGGCCTGTCCGGACTTACCGCCGCGCTCTACGCCATCGCCGATGGCTACGATGTCACCGTTGTCGAGCGGGGAAGTTTCGTCGGCGGACGCTGCGCCAGTGAACCCATCACAGTCGATATCGACGAGCAATCGCTCACCGCAGTCTTCGACACTGGCGCAACTGTATGGACCATGCCCTCGCTTGTCGACGATGCCCTCGCCGCCGTCGGCCTCTACGCGCGCGATATCGACCCGGGTTTTTCGGCCTCCCCAATCACGCCCACCTACCGTGCGGAATTTGCCACCCGCGGCGGACTCGACGTGTTTTCCAACGAAGACATGATGGCCGATGAACTCGCGCGCTTCGGTGCCTCTGACTCCACCGTCGCCGGTTACCGCAAACTTCGCACGTGGCTGCAAACTCTCTTCAATGCCTGCTTCGACAACTTCATGTCCCGCAGCTTTGACCGCGTTACGGACCTATTCACCGGGCCCGGCGCGCTTCGCGACCTCACTACGCTCCTCCGACTCGGTGCCTTCGGCGCCCTCGAACCTAAGATTCGTGCCTTCCTCGGAGATAATGATCTCGCTCGCGTTTTCAGCTTCCAGGCGCTTTACGCAGGTGTGCCTCCCGCTAAGGCCCGTGCGGTCTACGGCTGCATTTCCCACATGGATACCTCGATGGGGGTTTACTATCCGCACTCCCCCGCATTTGGTTCGGGTATAGGCGCCGTCAGCGAGTTGCTCGCCGAGGCCGTCCGTCGAGCTGGCGGAACCATCGACTTCGGCGTTGATGTCACTGGGCTGAAAGTTGACGAAGCAGGCTTTGTCTCCGCCATCACCACCGCAACTGGCGAGCGTCCCACCGATGCCGTCATCGCTACGACCGATTTACCTGTGGTGCAGAGCTGGCTTCACGACGCGGCTACCTCTGCCGCCGGTAGCTCATCGAAGCGGCGAGGCCTTCGGAGCGTCGTAAAGCGGACGGGAGCGCGACGGTTGTTCCCAGTTCGATTTTCTCCATCGGCGGTGGTGGCGCACGGGCTGATTCCGGTTTCGGAGACTGCGACGTGGCCGAAGCGGCATCACCTGATTTCGTTTGGCGAAAAGTGGAACGAAACCTTTGAGGAGATCTCGTCACCGCGTCATGGAAAGCTAATGTCGGACCCATCATTGCTGGTCACCCGGCCTGCGGTGAGCGCGCCGGAGCGTATTGTCACAGATGCGAACGGCGTGCAGTGGGAGCCCGTCAGTGTGCTCGCGCCGTGCCCCAACTTGCAGTCGGCCAATCTGATCTGGTCACGAATCGGTGGGGACTACATTGCGAAAATAACCGCTGAGCTGGAGCGGCGCGGACTGACCGGGATTTCTACGAAGTGGCGAGTCGGTCGGATCGATACCCCTCAGCAGTGGCAAGAACGCGACATGGGCGTTGGCTCGCCGTTTGGGCTGGCGCATCTGTTCCGACAGACGGGGCCGTTCCGTCCCCGCAACTTCTCTCCGAAGATGCCAAAGAATCTGACGCTGGCGGGATCGACGACGGTGCCGGGGGTTGGCGTGCCGACGGTCATGATTTCGGGACGACTTGCGGCACAGCGGTTTGAAACGCCTTAGCTCATGAATGTCTCCCGGATGTCTGCCGGTGGTCACTGACCAACTAGGATTAATGCATCAGCAATGTATCGATTGTTTAGGTTGACATGAATTTATCGCGGAGTGCTCAGCTGGGTGTCTACGGTGGCATCCTCATTGCTCTGGGCTCCTACGGTTCCGGTGCGAATCGCTACCGTGGCGGCCTTGTCCACGCTCTGGGACTCGACTGGATCACCTACGGTCACGGTCAGATTTTCTGTGAGATTGTGATTTGGGTAGGTATCGCCCTGCTGCTTATCTCGTGGCTGCGCATCGGGCGGGAACTGCTGTTCTCGAAGGGGACCATCCGGGACATTGTGGCCGGTTCTGCCCATGATGGCGACGCAGCAGACGCTGCGGTTCCAGCGAACGCTGGCGGCGATGAGTCCACGTTGCGTCGGTTCAATTCAATCCTGATGGCCTGGGCAATTCCCCTCGCGCTGGCCGCACCGCTGTTCTCTCGCGATGTCTATTCGTATCTCATGCAGGGCGCGATGGTCCGCGATGGGTTTGATCCCTACACTGAGGGAGCTGCAGCCAATCCAGGGCCGATGCTGCTGGAGGTATCCGCAGATTGGCGGAATACCACCACCCCGTATGGCCCGCTGCATCTGGGAATTGGCGAGGTCATCACGCGGATTGTCGGCGACAACATCACCGTCGGCGTGATTCTCTACCGCATTGTGTGTCTGCTGGGCTTCGCCGCCATTGTCTGGTCGATCCCGCGAATCGCCCGGGAGCTTGGAGCAAATCCGGCTTTCGCACAGTGGCTCGGTGTGCTCAATCCACTGGTGCTACTGCATCTGATTGCGGGTATGCACAACGAGGCACTGATGGTCGGATTGGTCAGCCTGGCACTAGTCGCCGCACTGCACATGGAGCGCATGCGGGGTGGCCTGGTCGCTGCTGTCCTCATCGGAATTGGCGTCGCGCTGAAAGCCACCGCTGTCCTGGCGCTGCCCTTCGTCGTGTGGATTGTGTTGACCAGGCGCGAGCCCATCGCCACGGTTCAAGAGATGCTGCGCAAGATTCCGGCGATTGCCGGTGTGGGCATCGTGTTGGTCGCAGTTTGCGTCGGCACGCTTGCAGTGGTGACGTGGCTGACCGGCTCGAGCTGGGGCTGGATTTCCGAGATCAGTGGCAATACCAAGGTGATTAACCCCCTGGCAGCACCGTCAGCGGTCGCTGGTGTGATCTCGGGCGTCACGGCGTGGTTCAACGACGACATCGGTTTCAATGTCATCGTCAGCCACACACGCGTGGTCTCCTCCATCATCATGCTGGTGGGACTCGTGATCTCCTGGTTCTACTTCCGAGCCACCCCTCGTAACAATGTCGCTGGCATGATTGCCGCCTACGTGGTGGCCTGCGTATTTAATGCCGTGGCACTTCCCTGGTACTACGCCAGCTTATTGACTCCCATGGGAACGATTCGCCCGCCACGATGGGTGGTTCAAGGCACCGTGTTGTTCACATTCATCCTGTCGCTGTCCTTCGCCGGCGGCGGCAATCACCGCTTCTACGACGTGCCCTGGATGGTTATCATTACCGTTCTCGGCTGGCTGGCCGTCGGCTGGCTGACCACTGGAAAATTCAGCTGGAAGTACCCGTGGCGTGACGATAAAACCGCCGCAGACACGGATTCCACGGTGGCGCCCCTGTCGCGGTCGACCGAGGTCGCATAGTTGTCCATGCCCACCCCACAGCCTCTCTCGACCATCGCGCTGCCACAATCCTACGAGCTCTGCCGCGATATTATGGCCTCCCACGGTCGCACGTATTCCCTGGCCACGCGACTATTGGCACCCCGCCAACAGCGTGCGGTGTGGTCTCTCTACGCCTGGGCACGCATCGTCGATGACTACGTCGACTGCCCCGCCGACGCCGACCGCTCCCCCACGCACATCGAAGCCACGGTCACACGTTTAAGCGAGCTTTTCCACTCAGCTGTCGTCATCGGTTCGCTTGACGACGTCCACCGCGACCGCGACCGTGCCGTCATCTCGGCGGCCGCACAGACTTTTCGCGACTACGACATCGATCCACAGCTCTCTGCGGACTTTGTTCACTCCATGTTGATGGACGTGCCCGACACATCGTGCCACATTGCGCATTTTGAAACATGGGAGCAACTCGACTCGTATATGTGGGGCTCCGCAGCAGTCATCGGCCTTGAGATGATGCCCATCCTAGGCACCCGCACAGGGGTCTCCCGTGAGGAAGCCACTCCCTACGCAGAGCTCCTGGGAAAAGCCTTTCAGGTGACAAATTTCCTCCGCGACATCGCCGAGGATTTTCGCCGTGGCCGTATTTACCTACCACTGAATGAGTGGGAGGCCTTCGGAGTGGGTACCGAGGAGATCGGCTACTGTGCCGCCACGGGACAGACGACCCCGGCGGTACGTCAGGCATTGGCCTTCTTCATCGCTCGCAACCGCGCCCTCTATGCCGAAGCCAGCAGCGGCGTGGACATGTTAGAGGTGCCAGGGCGTCAGGCTATCCGTGCCGCGGAGATTCTCTACTCAGACATTCTCGGCGAAATTGAGCGCATGAACTACAACGTCTTTGCGCAACGCGCTCAAGTGGGACGCGCTCGAAAAGCAAAAATCGCCCTCCCGCTGCTTTTCACAGCAGTGGCCGGGCGATTACGACAGGAGCTATCGCGGGCGTAGGACGGCGGGCGTAGGACGCCGTCCGGGTCTTTACAACGCCATAGCCTGTGCGCGACGCATTACTTCGCGTGCAAGGTGACCGTGCAGGGCGTCCACCGGACGTCCAGGCAGAGATTCATCTTCGGTGAATAGCCACTCCAGCGTTTCTTCTCGCGTGTAGCCGCCGTCGGCAAGCAATGCGAGTGCGCCAGGTACAAAACGCGCGACCTCATCATCTTCAAAGAAGAGGGCGGGAATTTGTGCAATGCCGTCGCGGTGGACTGCAATAAGGCGACCCTCCTGCAGCAACGCGTGAATTCGGGTGACGGTGACGCCAATGAGGTCAGCGGCATCGGGCAGCGCAAGAGTGGGTTCGTCGGCGCTCAGGACATCGTGGCAAGTTGGAATCTTTCTCACACTGGTCACTTTAGCGCGTTGGCCTTGCAGTAGGTACGTCCCCATATACTTATTAGAAGCAACTGATTGGAACAGGGAAGGCTGGTTTATGTCGCAGCTTGTCGAGGGGCAGATTCTCGATGGTCGCTACCGCATCGGAGCCACCATCGCACACGGTGGCATGAGCACCGTGTACTGCGCCACCGATTTGCGGCTCGATCGCAGGGTGGCCGCAAAGGTCATGGATCCGCGTTTTGTCGACGACGAGTCTTTCCGCATCCGCTTCGAACGTGAGGCCCGCGCGGTCGCGCACCTCAATGACGAGTCGCTCGTCAACGTCTACGACCAGGGCACGGACCCGGCGGGGCATGTTTTCCTCATTATGGAATTCGTCGACGGTGGGACCCTCCGCGAACTGCTCCGTCAGCGCGGTCCGATGCCTCCGCATGCAGCTGCCGTCGTAATGCGCTCGGTTCTGCGCGCCCTATCGGTGGCGCATTCCCGCGGCATGGTGCACCGCGATATCAAGCCGGAAAATGTGCTGATTGCCTCGGACGGGCGAGTGAAGCTGGCGGACTTCGGTCTAGTGCGCGCGGCCGCTGATGCCAAGGTGACCTCTAACTCGGTCATCGTCGGCACCGTCGCTTATCTGGCTCCGGAGCAGGTCACGGGTGAATCCATCTCCCCTGCCTCCGATGTGTATGCGGCGGGTATTTTGCTCTTTGAGCTGCTTACCGGCACCACTCCATTCATCGCCGATTCTTCGCTGGGCGTTGCCATGAAGCGATTGAACGAAGATGTCCCGCCCCCCTCGGAGCTCATCGACGGCGTTCCCGAGGAGTTCGACGAGTTGGTCGCCCGCGCTTGTTCCCGCAGGCCGGAGGATCGGTTTGAAACGGCCGAGGAATTCGGTGACGCACTCGAAGACATTGCGGACAAACTCGCGCTGCCACCATTCCGCGTGCCGTCGCCCGTCAATTCAGCAGCCGCCAACGCTGCCGCCATGGAGGGGCTCACAGAGGACTTCCACCGACCAGGCAACGACCATTTCGATGACAGACACGGCACCTCAGAGACGGCACCCGAGCGCTTCGGTCACGACGGCTATGGCTTCTCGACGGACGCACCCGGTAGCCCCGTTTCTTCCCGACCACCGGGACCACCAAACGTTTTCGATGATTTCGACGACCCGGATGCGGGGCGGACACGCACTTTCGATCGCTATGACGAGTACAACCCCACCGGCTGGGAATCCCCGGAGCCGTCTGGTGGAGCTCTCGTACCAGCCGACGTTCCAGGCGCTCCGGAATATCCGCTGCCGCCGGACACTCGGGGTCCACAGCACCCACAGCATCCGCAGCCGCGATCTGCTCAGACTCAGACGCCTAAGAGCCGTCGAGCTACCCGACAGCGGACGCGCCGTGGATGTGCATTGTGGCTGATTATCGCCCTGGTTGCCACGTTGGGCATGGGGCTTGGCGCGTGGTGGCTGGGCTCTGGCCGTTATGGCGAAGTGCCCTCTATCACTGGGCTGTCGCAACCACAGGCGATGACCGCAATCAGTGAGGCGGGCTTTGAACCGGTGGTTGATGAGCGCTACGACAACGATGTCGCAGTGTCCCAGATTATTGGCTCGGACCCCCTGGCTGGAGCGCGGGTTGTCCGCGGTGATGATGTTCGCGTACTGGTCAGTCTCGGCCGCCCGACTGTGCCCGCATATCCCGCGAACCACTCAAAGGAAGTGTTCAGCGCTGCCCTAGCTAAGCGGACGTTGAAAGAAGAGGTCGGAGACCCCGTCTTTTCCGATGATGTCTCCACCGGCGGCTTGGTCTTTGCGGTTCCTGCTCCAGGACAGACCGTCGAGGTTGGCTCAGTTGTGACTGTGCATTACTCCAAGGGGCCAGCACCGGTGAAGGTGCCAAAGATCGTGGGGCTTCAAGAGGATGAAGCTCGTGAGCTGTTGAGCAAGGCCGGGCTGGAGGTCCGAGAAGTATCGGCGGAGTTCTCCTCCTCTGCTGAGCCGGAAGAGGTTCTTTCCGTGTCTCCTGAGGAAGGCACTGGCCTCGAACGCGGTAGTTCTGTGACGTTGACCATTAACAACGGCATCGAAGTGCCCAATGTAGTGGGCAAGTCGGAGGATACTGCTCGCCAAATTCTGCAGCGCGAGGGCATTGAGGTAAGCGAAGTAAAGGACGCGTCCTCCTCCTCGCGCGACTACGGCCGTGTCGACGCAGTCTCACCGAGTGCGGGTCGTCTGGTTAACCCCAATGATGCGACTGTCACGCTGACCGTATCCAGAGCAGTGAAGGTTCCGCAGCTGCTGGGTAAAACTGTTGCACAGGCACGTCGTGAAGCGGAGAAACAGCATCTTCAGCTCGACATCGACGGCTCTGCGAACGAGGACGATCGCATCGTATTGCAGTCACCCCGACCGGGCGCTAAGGCCACGGCGGGTGACAGCATTTCGGTCAGCACTCTGTAAAAAGTGCGGCGCGCTAATGAGTGCGGCGGTGCACTAGCTGGGCTAGTTGTACCTAGCTGAGCTGGATGCAACTAGTTGCGCAGCATCTCGGCAACCAGGAAGGCCAGCTCCAGCGACTGCTGAGTGTTCAAACGCGGGTCACAAGCGGATGCGTAACGGCCTGGCAGGTCGACATCGGAAATGTCCTGCGCGCCACCGAGGCACTCAGTGACATCTTCGCCGGTCAGCTCCACGTGGATACCGCCCGGGTGCGAACCGATCGAGCGGTGCACCTCGAAGAAGCCCTGAACCTCGTCGACAATGCGGTCGAAATGGCGGGTCTTGTAACCATTGGAGGCCGAGTAAGTGTTGCCGTGCATCGGGTCGCACTGCCAAATGACCTTGTGACCAGAAGCTTCCACAGCCTCAACGATGGGAGGCAGCACGGAGCGAACCTTGTCATTGCCCAGACGCGAAGTCAGGGTCAGGCGACCAGGCTGGAAGAACGGGTCGAGCTTGTCGGCGTAAGCGACAGCCTCCTCCGGCGTGGTGGTCGGGCCAATCTTCACACCGACGGGGTTGCCAATCATGGCAGCCAGGTTGATGTGGAAATCCTCAATGCCACGGGTGCGCTCACCAATCCACAGCTGATGCGCGGAGAGGTTGAACAGCTCCTGGCTGCCATCGTTTTCAGAAAGGCGCAGCATAGCGCGCTCGTAGTCAACAACCAGCGCCTCATGCGAGCAGTAAATCTGCGCGGTCTGCAGGTTCGAGTCCGCAACACCACAGGCAGCCATGAACTGCAGTGCGTGGTCAATCTCGCGTGCCAGGTCCTCGTAGCGGGCGCCAGCCGGCGAGTTGCTGACGAACTCACGGTTCCACTCGTGCAGACGGTGCAGGTCAGCGGTGCCCGAACCTGTCAGTGCACGTACCAGGTTCATCGCCGCGGAGGCATTGGCGTAGGCACGCACCATTCGAGCTGGGTCGTGAACTCGAGCTTCTTCGGTCGGCTCAACGCCGTTGACCATGTCACCGCGGTAGCTGAGCAAACCGTCGCCGTCGATGTCCTTCGAGCGCGGCTTGGCGTACTGACCAGCGATACGAGCCATCTTTACGACCGGGGTGGATGCGCCGTAGGTCAGCACAACGGCCATCTGCAGCAAGGTCTTCACATTGGCGCGGATGTGCGGCTCAGTATTGGACTCAAAGGTCTCCGCACAATCACCGCCCTGCAACAGGAAGGCCTTACCATTAGCGACGTCGGCAAGCTCCTGACGAAGCTTACGAACCTCAGGCGCGACCACAATTGGCGGCACCGATTCGAGAATGCGACGCACGTTTGCAGCGGCGCGGGCATCCCAGCTTGGCTGCTGTAGGGCTTGGCGGGATACGACATCAGCAAAGCGCTCAGCCATGTCGCCGGGAAGCGGAGGCAGATCGGGCAGGTCATCTACAGGGAGATCAATAGTCCAACTCACAGAAGTTCATTGTAGTGCCCCTGCTAGAAGGGTGTTAGTCAGGTCACCAAATATTCGAATTCCGCTGCTTAATCGAGCGGCAATTTCTGTGCAATCTTTTGAAACTTCAGCAGATTGTGCTGGGCATCTGCCAGCGCGTCGTGCTTACCTGCAGTCTGTTTTGGCAACCGTGGCTTACCCGCCATCTCCCAGTACTGCTTGAGTTCACGGGTATAGCGCGGCATAAACTGCGGCAACTTGGTCATATCGCCCCAAAGCTGCACCAACGCAATGTGGTCGTAGGCACCTACCCAGGCCCACAGCTCTGGGCTGCCCGTACCGGGTTCGGTGAAAAATGCCAGCAGTTCCTCGCGGATCGTGTCCCGGTTCTTCCACAGCGGAGATGAGGGGTTGGGCAGCTGATTGAGCACATTGGTCCGAACCCACGGCCCGGCCTTGCTCTCATTGAACTCGGTAGACACCGCGTAGTACTCGCGGCCATCCTCAGCTACGACACCGATGGAGACAAGATCAATAGTCTTGCCGTCTTCAATAAACTCGGTGTCATAAAAATAACGCACGGTGTGGAATCCTCTCCAGCCTCGGCCTCGCGTCGGCTACCTCGCGACCAAAAGACCGTGGAGCCCTACCGAGCAAATCTTACCCATGCACCGAATCGCCATAGGAAGTGTGCAGCCCCACTGTCGCGAAAACTATCTGCGCCTAATTATTCTAGCGAGCGCGTCGAAACCAGCGACGAGGGGTCGGCTTCGGCCCCGGAGCCGGAGTGGTCAGCTCTCCACCCGGCTCGGTTCCCGCTGGATAGCCGGTGCCGGCCTCCAAGGACTTCTTCACCTCAGTCGCGTAAGCATCGACATATTCCTGGCCCGAAAGCTTCTGAATTTCCTTAATCAGGTCATCCGTCAGTGCCCTGGCCGCTTCATACTCATCGCTGTACTTGGCTTTGTACTCCGACGGATCAATCGGATCGCCGATAATCGTTCCGACCTTCACCGGACGAGGAATCCACGAACCAATCGGGTTGGCCTTCTCCGTATCAATCATCGCCATTGGGAACACCGGCACACCGGACTCCAGCGCTACACGTGCCGCACCGGTTTTACCGCGGTACAGTCGACCATCCGGACTACGGGTGCCTTCCAAGGAAATGCCCAGCAGGTCACCGCGTGACAGCACCTTCAAGCCGGCGTTCAGCGCATCGCGAGCTGCATCACCAGAGGTACGGTCAATCGGCACCTGCCCCACCGAGGAGAAGAAGAACTTCTGGATACCGCCGACAAAGCCCGGCGTGGTGAAGTACTCCGCCTTCGCCAGGAACGTCAGCTGACGACGGCAGACCAGTGGGAAGAAAAAGTGATCCATCACAGCAAGGTGGTTCGACGCCATCAGCGCTGGACCTTCCTGAGGAATCTTCTCACCACCGATGTAGTACGGGCGATTATAGATCCGCAGCCAAGGGCCAATGAGGATGTACTTAAAGAACTTGTACCAGCGATTATTCACAGTTTAAAACTATACAGGTTCAGGTGGTCCGACGATCCATCTCCGCAGCCATTCCCCCACCTTTTCGCGGGCGAATTCCCCTGCAATCCCCCAATTGACGCTTTACGACGATGCCGCGCCCTCGGCAGCCACAACGCTGCGCGCAATATCCGCCGCACCGATCAACCCAGCATCCGCACCTAGTTCAGCGACCCGCACATCCGCTACCGGACGATAGCCAGCGCCGGTGAGATTGCGGGCAAACTCGGCCTTGGCCTTGTCCAGGTATAGATCAGACGCCGAGGCAACACCGCCACCGATAACAATCAATTCCGGATCAAAGACATCGCCCACCATCGACAGGCCACGCCCCAGCCAGGTAGCAAAGTCATCAATCGCAGCTAGAGCCAATTCATCCCCCTGGCGAGCAGCCGAGACGACATCGGTACCAGTTACCGAGCCGGCCACGAGTCCGTCGGTAAGCCGCGAGAAGTAGCGACCGGATTCAGAGAGTTCCTGAGCGGTGGTAACCAACGCCGTACCCGAGCAGTAACGCTCCAAGCAACCACGCTTTCCGCAGGAGCAAGGTCGACCATCCGGCACAACGGTGAGGTGGCCGAATTCCGGCGCCGTGCCGTACGCGCCACGGTAAATCTCACCACCCTGCATCATCGCGCCGCCGATTCCCGTACCCAGCGCAAACAGCACCCAATTATCCGCACCGCGAGCCGCACCAAAGCGATACTCACCCCAGGCGGCCGAGTTGGCATCGTGCTCAAGCTGCAGCGGACATGGGAGAAGCAAGGATAAACGCTTGACGACGTTCGCATCGCGCCACGGCAGATGCGGGGCAAAACGAACCGTCTGGCGGTCAGAATCCAAAAAACCAGCTACAGCTAAACCGATGGCGCTGACATCTGGAAAGCGTTCAACCAAGCGCTCGGATGTCTGGACAATGCCACGTTCAATGGCATCCACACTGCCGTCAGAACTAGTCTGAACTCGATACAGCACCTGCCCATCAGCGCTGACCACTGCAGCGCGCAGGTTTGTTCCACCAATATCAAAACCGATAGCCGGGCGATCAGCGGCGTCGGACTCGTCTGAGCTCGGATGAATCGGAATATCGGTGGACATAATAGTTGATTATAAAGGGATTGCGCAGGTTCGGAGAATTCGGCGAGCCCGAGCAGCCATGACCTCCCAGGTCCACGACTGCACAACATGCTCCCGACCACAGGCTCCCATCGCCGCCGCGCGCTCCGGATTATCCAAAATCTCAACCAGCCCGGTGGCGACGCTGCGCTTCGAGGCCCCGTCGACAACGATGCCAGTTTCGCCATCGATAACTGTCTCCGGGGCGCCACCAGACTTGCCAGCTATGACAGGGACACCGCAGGCCTGTGCTTCCAAGTAGACAATGCCGAGGCCTTCTACATCGAGGCCACGTCCGCGGGTTCGGGCGGGCATGGCAAAAATGCTGGCCGCATTGTAATAGGCGGGGAGGTCATCATAAGAGACCTTGCCGGCAAAAATGACCTGCTCGGAGACCCCGAGCTTTACTGCCAGCTTTTTCAATTCTCGGTTCAACGGACCAACACCCACGATCAGCAACCTGGCATCCGGGTGCTGCTCAAGAACCTTAGGCATGCTGCGAATCAGCATATCTTGGCCTTTTCGGCGCACTAGCCGAGAAATACAGACGATAAGCGGCTGAGACTCACCGATTCCGTGGTGCTGCCGGATCTTCTGTCCCGCCTCGGGGTCCGGAGAAAATCGCTCGATATCGACACCGGAAGGCAGGCGTTCAAATGCTGTTTGCGGACCAAAGGCTGCCGCAAATCGACCACGGGTGTAGCGGGAAATATAGGTCACAACATCGGAGCTCTTACCAATGCGCCTCAGCATCTGGCGGGCCAATGGCAGCATCGACCAGCCCACTTCATGTCCGTGAGTGGTAGCAACGATGCGGGTGGCACCTGCGCGACGGCATGCGTCGGCAAGCAAACCAAGTGGCGCGGCGGCACCAAACCATACGGTGTCAATGCGTTCGGTGCGAATAATCTGAGCGGCGCGACGAGCTACGTGCGGCAGTGGCAGCAGCACGGAATCACGCATGCGGTAAACACGGTACGGTAGCGACTCGTCGTAGGCGCGGAGCTTTTCCTTCGGAGCTCGCGAGGACGCGAGGACTACGAGGTTCTCCGGATCCAAACGAGCACAGAAATCACGCAGGTAGGACTCGATTCCACCATCGCGAGGCGGGAAGTCATTCGTAATGAGCAGTACGCGCGCAGACATGGAGCCGAGTTTATCTACCTTGACTAAAAGGACGCGAGGTCACCTGCCGCTAGTTAGAAGCGGACAGCGCCTTGGTACGGGCCCCCCTGGTCGATGGAAACGACCTGGACTGGAATACCGTAGTCGGAAGCATGGACAATCTGACCATTGCCGATGTACATGCCCACGTGCGTGATTCCCGGGTAGTAACCGATGATGTCGCCCGGCTGCAGCTGGTCGCGGCTCACCGGAGTACCACCGGCGAGCTGCGCCTGCGAGGTCCGCGGGATGGACTTACCAATCTGCTGGTACGCCCAGTACATCAGACCCGAGCAATCGAACTCAGAGGGACCAGCAGCTCCCCACGAGTACGGGGAGCCCAGCTTCGACAGAGCGGCATCAACTGCGGCGGAAGATCCGAGCAGTTTGTCCAACCCTTCGGTAATTGGGTTGTTCTTGGAAATCCAAATTTCCCGCTGTTCGGGGCTCAGCGATTCAACCATGGACTTGACATGCTCGGCGCGCTCATCAAATTCGGCGCTGCGCTTGTCCAAATCATCGCGGCGCTTGGCCAGGTCATCGAGCTGCTTGCGGATATCGTCCTGCAGACGCAGCGCATTGGCCTTACCATCCTCGGCATCCTTGCGGGCTTGCACCGCACGGCTGACAACTTCATCGTTGTCGCGGAACATCTTGTTGATGTAACCGGCACGGTCGATAGCGTCCTGAGCACTGGCAGATCCCAGGGCGGCCGACAATGGGTCGACGATTTCACCACGCATCCGCTTCTTCGCGAAGTAAGAAATCTCACCAGAGAGCGCCTTGAGGTCATCCTGTGCTCGGAGAACCTGATCCTCAGAGTGCTTCAGCTCCCCCTCGGCGTGCCGGAGTTCCTCTTCCTTGGCCTGAACCTGGGAATCCAGCTCGGTAACTTCCTCAGAAACCGCTTCGGTATCCCGAGAAATCTTCTCCAGCTCTGCAATAATGCCGTCTGCAGTAGCCAGATCCGGGGCTGGCTGTTCATCCTGTGCAGAGGCAATCGGCGCCAAACCTACGGCGCCAAAGGTTAGCCCAGTCACGACCGTAAGCCCTACTACACCGCGACGAGAGTTGTGGCGACGACGAGAGACACGGTGACGCGACAAATCCAAACCCTTTTCAAGTTGTGTATTCAAATTTCTTCCCCGAAAAACAAAACATCAAACCACTTGACGCATTCGAGCAAATTGTAGCAGCCTTGCCGCGGAACAACACACCGACAAACCGCCAGCGCAAAGGGGTATCCAAAGGGAGTAACCAGGATAGCCCTTCGACTCCACGCATTGCGTAACCGCAGTAGAAAAACAAAAAATGAGGCGAGCGCCCCTATAGTGCTTTACGACGCGCATAGCGTCAGCACCCGGGCGCTCGCCTCAGTGCCCCCTCGGTAAAAAGAGAGCCAAGGCTCTGCGGGGTATCAAGGCCCCGCAGGTTGTCATCCGTTCAAACAGATTAGAAGCGGACGAAGTTGTGAACCGGCATGTAGTTCATCGGAGCTTCCTTGACGACATCGCCGGACTGCGGAGCGTGAATCACGTTGCCGTTGCCGGAGAAGATGCCGACGTGGGTAGCGCCAGAGTAGAAGGAAACGATGTCACCCAGTGCCGGGCTGGAGACCGCGGTACCCTGGGAAGCCTGCGCCTGGGAGGTACGCGGGATCGACTTACCGACCTGCTGGTATGCCCAGGAGGTCAGACCGGAGCAGTCGAAAGAGTTCGGACCGGTAGCGCCCCACACATACGGGGAACCGATCTTGGAACGTGCAGCGGAGACGATAGCCGAACCAGTGGACGGTGCTGCAACGTTTGCAACGCTGCCGGAGGTAACCTCACCTGCGATGTCGTTGAACTTGCCAACAACATCCTGCATACCTGCAACCTGCGGGGTATCGAAGCCGTTCAGTGCGCCCTGGATGTCGTTCAGCGGGTTAGCGTTAGCGGTCGGAACTGCGAGAGCGGTAACGCCGGCGACAGTTGCGCCAAATGCGACTGCGTTGCGTGCAAAGTTAGAACGGCGGTGGTGCTTGCCCATTGTTTTGAAACTCCAAAATCTTCCTGTTTAGCCGACCGGGTTAGCTGACGGGTTCGGAAGAATGGAAGACTTCCTACCCTCCGGGATTTCCCTTTGGGATTCACCCCATGGTTCGAGGTGGGTCCCCGGCTCGAATCCCCTGAGGCTCTCACTACTTAGACCCTCAGGACCTTCGATAAGGCTCTGTGTTTTCTTATCAATGACCGGCACCAACTCAGTGGCCCCGTTTCAATGTCTCGATAAGGTTACGAAATGGCATCAAGTTTTGTCTAGCCGTTTGCCCAGAAAACCGCTCGAGGCCCGGTTGTTACCATCGATAGAACTAAACCGTTACCAAGCTGTTACAACTAGACACTCCCCCTATAGCGGAATAATAACAGTTTGATAAACGTGTCACTACCTGGCATTTTGAAGTCCGCCGAGAACTTTACACTTAATGCCTTAAAGTCGACACATTTTTATCGCGGGCTCAAAACGTGTTTTATGTCACACTCCAGCTTGCAACAGCTCAATTTGCTCAAGTTTCACAGTTTTAACACCACTAGGAGCGCTCAGCATAGGATTATTGACGTGGATTCAGGACAACAGCACTTCCCTCTCGAAGGCACCGTCGATGATTCTCTTTTCAACACCACCTTTGTCGTCGTAGACCTGGAAACGACCGGATTGAAGGCCAAAAACGACCACATCATTGAAATTGGGGCCATCAAAACCCGTGGCGGTAAGACAATTGGCACCTTTTCCAGCTTCATCGACCCCGGTATGGAGATCCCTGACCACATCACATCTCTGACCGGCATCACTACCGCCGATGTTGAAACCGCCCCACAGCTCGGCACAGTTATTACTCAGTTCCTCGAATTTGCCCGGGGAAGCGTCTGGGTTGCGCATAATGCCAAGTTCGATATTGGATTCCTCCGCCAGGCTTGCACAGATTTGGGCCTAGATTGGCCGAGCCCCAGTGTCGTAGACACCCTCACGTTGGCGCGTCGCGTCCTCGACCGCTCACAAGTTGGCAGTTTCAAGCTCTCACAGCTCGCACGGTACGTCGGTTCTCCGAATCGCCCCACCCACCGGGCGCTTGACGACGCAATCGCAACCGTCGACGTCCTTCACTACCTCGTGGAGAGACTAGCTGGCGATGAAGTACAAACAGCGTCCGAGCTAGTGCACTACTCGCCCACCGTCGCTCCAGAGGTTCGTGCTAAACGGCACCTTGCCGATGGAGCTCCGCACACCCCTGGTGTCTATGTTTTTCGGTCAAGAAATGACGACCCCTTATATATAGGTACAGCTCTCGATTTGCGACGTAGACTTCTGCAGTATTTCAACGGTACTGATTCTCGTCGCAAGATTACGGAAATGGTCTCTCTAGCCGAACGCGTCGAGATCATCGAGTGCCCGCACGGCTTCGCTGCAGAAATTCGCGAGGCTCGTCTGATCTCTGCACTCCGTCCGCCCTACAACCGACAACGCACCGAACCAACCCGCGGCTGGTACATCGTCCCCACTAGCCCCGGTCGGCCTGCCAAGATTAGCCGGGCAGTCACCGACGCCCGCAGCCTAGGTCCTTTCCGCACGCGCGACACCGCTACTGCCATCCGCGACAGGTTCTCCGCGCTTAACGACGACTTTGCGATAACAACCGCTCAGATCTCCACCACCGGCGCAGACGAGATCGCAGACATGATTGCAGAGATATCAGCACTTGCCGAAGCACACCGCTTCCAACGCGCGGCAGTGCAACGTGACCGCGCCGCGGAGTTCATTATCAGCTTGGACAAGCAGCAGCGCCTGAGCATGCTTGCAGCCATCCCATCTCTGCAAGCCGCTTTCCCCGATGGCAATGGCGGCTGGCATCTAGCGGAAATTCGCTACGGCAGGTTGGCCGGCGCCAGCACCGCACCACGTGGCGCGGAAATGAACTACATCATCGAGCTCATGGAGAGTTCAGCCCAAACAGTCACTCCAGATGATTCCTTATATAAAGGAGCATCGATTGATGAACTCAGTATTATCTGGAAATGGCTGCAGCGCCCGGAGGTACGAATAAAGCCCACCGGAGGCGAGTATTCCTACCCTAGGTTAGGCGCAGGAAAATACCTTCAGTGGGCAATTGACGCGCAGCAAGCACGTCGTGAAGCGCGACGCGAACCTTAACCCTTCATCGCCGCGGTAAGGATGTCCAGGCACAGCCCCGACTGGAGCGTTTCCTTGACCTCTTCAATGGAGTCGGCCATAGCTTCCTTTAGTGGACGGCCACTCAGACCACGCGAAATGGCGATCGCGGCAGCGGAGTTAAGGATGACTGCATCGCGAATCGGACCTTCGAGTTCGCCAGCCCAAATGCGACGTGCAACATCAGCGTTGTAAGCGGGGTCACCGCCACGCAGCGCGTCAATTTCGGAGTACTCCATGCCATAGTCATGTGGATCGATGACATCTTCGGCAACTTCTCCGTTTTCCACAATAAAGACCTTGGTGGGACCAGTAACGGTAATCTCGTCGAGACCATCGCTTCCGCGAACCACCAAAGCGCGCTGACCACGGCGGGCGAAGGTGTCCGCCATCGTCTCCATCTGATCTTCGAAGGCACAGCCAATCAAGCTCGCCTGCGGGCGTGCTGGATTCGTCAGCGGCCCCAACAGGTTGAAGACTGTCGGAACCGCTAGCTCCTTACGCACCGGTCCAGCGAAGCGCATGGCCGGATGAAAGCGAGCGGCAAAGAGGAAGCGCACGTAGAAATCCGGATGTTCCGGAGAAGTAACGAGACCGTTCTCAATGTCGATGCCAAAGGCCTCCAGCATGTCAGCTCCGCCCGACTTCGAAGAAGCCGCGCGGTTACCGTGCTTGAGCACCGGCACACCACTGGCAGCGATAACAATCATGGACATCGTGGAGATGTTGACGGTATTTGCGCCATCACCACCGGTGCCGACGATATCGACTGCTCCACGCTCAATAACACCGGCGAGCTGTGGATCATGAACTGGGCGGGCAAATGAAAGCATGCCTTCAGCCGCAGCATCGAGCTCGGCAGCCGTAATCCCCTTGGCGAGGAGACCGAAAGCAAACGTTGCGGTCTGCACGTCTCCGGAAGCACCAGACATGATCTGATCCATGGCGAATCGAATGCCCTCACCGGAAACTTCGCGGCCAGCGCCAATCGTGGAGAGAACATGGCGCCAGTTCTCGACCGCCCTCTTATCGCCGATCTCGCTCATCGCCACTCCCTTCCACTAGATAGTCAAGTCTGTACCCGTACAGTATTAATACAACTGCACCTAGGTACTACTGGTTATCCGGTCCACCAGGTGCACCACATCACAGGGCTTTTGAAAAATCCCACCGTGATGTACGTAATAAGACAAGATACCTCCCCCATATATCCAGCGCATCACCAGGTCCACCTTTTGCGTTCGCCGAAAATCTCACCCCCATTGGGGCAACTGGAAAAATACGATATTAAATAGAGCCGAACCTGCGATAAACTAACCGACAGCTGATGCCGCAGTATCGCAAACCCAGGTTCACCGGAAGTGAACCTGGCAGTCCAGGGGGGATGGACACCGCGCACCTCGGCACAACAAAGCCCTCGAATTCACCCGCGTCGGATAAGGACACTGGAAAGTTCCCAACAGGGGGAAAAATTAGTGAAATTCTCAGAAACCTTTTCTCGCGACCTGGGATTTTAGGAATTTTTATACAAAAACGGGGGTTGCAACGTGACTACTCCTTAAGAACAGTACATACTGTTAGTTGTGACGAGCGCAGTTGAAAATCAAGGTATGACAGCACCACGTCGTGCTGCGACACTGAACCGACCGAATATGGTCAGTGTCGGCACGATTGTGTTCCTGTCTCAGGAATTAATGTTCTTCGCCGGTCTGTTCGCGATGTACTTCGTGTCACGCGCGAACGGCCAGGGCGATTCGTGGGATTGGGGTACCGGCCACCTCAATGTCCCGTACGCACTATTGATCACCGTGATCCTAGTGTCGTCTTCGTTCACTGCCCAGTGGGGCGTGTTCGCGGCCGAGCGTGGCGACGTTTTCGCACTCCGTAAGTGGTACGCACTGTCTACCGCCCTGGGTGCAATCTTCCTCGTCGGCCAGGCTTACGAGTACTTCACCCTGGTTAGCCACGGTCTGACCATTCAGAACTCCATTTACGGTTCGGTCTTCTTCATCACCACCGGATTCCACGCAGCCCACGTCCTCGCGGGTGTGCTGGCTTTCGTTGTGGTGCTTATCCGTACCTCCAAGGCGAAGTTCACCCCGGCACAGGCCACTGCTGCCATCGTGGTCTCGTACTACTGGCACTTCGTCGACGTCGTGTGGATTGGCCTGTTCATCACCATCTACTTCATCCAGTAGGCCGTATTGGCCGTCCTTTGTTTAGTACGGCCTACAGCCCATCCACTTTCCACGAACAGTCTTAAAGGGAAAAAGATGGAAAACACTACCTCCGAAACCAAGGACACCACGTCCTTGGCTGCGGCCCCGAAGTCAAAGGGCCGCCGCAAGATGCGCCGTACTGCCTCCGGCATTATGGCTATGGCTCTCGCCCTCACCGGCGCGGGCTTCCTCGCTAATGCTCTGACCCCTGATGCACAGACGGCTACTGCTCAGCAGGATGAAGCCGCAATGATTCAGCAGGGCAAGGAGCTTTACGACGTTGCTTGTATTACTTGTCACGGCGCCAACCTTCAGGGCGTTAAGGACCGCGGCAAGTCGCTGATTGGCGTCGGCGAAGGCTCGGTTTACTTCCAGGTTCACTCCGGTCGTATGCCGATGCTCCGCAACGAGGCTCAGGCAGCACGTAAGACCCCGCGTTACTCCGAAGAGCAGACGCTGGCTATCGCAGCCTACGTCCAGGCTAATGGTGGCGGCGCCGGCATCGTCCGCGACGAGGACGGCTCCATCGCTATGGAGTCGCTGCGCGGTAAGAACGCCGGCCCGAACGGTGAGCTTGACAAGGCTGACGTTGCTCGCGGTTCCGAGCTGTTCCGCCTGAACTGTGCATCCTGCCACAACTTCACCGGTCGTGGCGGCGCACTGTCCAGCGGTAAGTACGCACCGGTCCTGGATCCTGCAAATGAGCAGGAAATCTACCAGGCAATGCTGACCGGCCCGCAGAATATGCCGAAGTTCTCTGACCGCCAGCTGTCTGCTGACGAGAAGAAGGACATCATCGCCTACATCAAGAACGCCAAGGAAACTCCGACCCCGGGTGGTTGGGGCATTGGTGGCATCGGCCCAGTTGCTGAGGGCCTTGTCATGTGGATTGTAGGCATTGTCGCTCTCGTAGCGGCCGCTCTTTGGATTGGATCCCGCCGATGAGTAATAACGAAAACAAGAAGTACAGCTCCGAAGAGCTGTCGAAGATGAGCAATGCGGATCTCGCTCGTCTGGGTGCTGAACTCGATGACGTGACCATTGCTTACCGCAAGGAACGCTTCCCGATTGCCAACGACCCGGCTGAAAAGCGCGCGGCTCGTGGTGTCACCATCTGGCTGGCACTGTCGGTCATTCTTGGCCTGGCATTCATCGCCATCTACCTGTTCTACCCGTGGCACTACAAGGGTCACGGCGAAGAGGGTCTGTGGTTGTACACCATGTACACCCCGCTGCTGGGTATCACCATCGGTGGCTGCATCGTCACCCTGGGTATTGGTGCAGTTAAGTTCACCAAGCGCTTCATTCCGGAAGAAATTTCGGTTCAGCGCCGCCACGATGGTCCGTCCGAAGAGGTCGACCAGAAGACCATCGTTGCCCTGCTGAACGATTCTTGGCAGACCTCCACCCTGGGTCGTCGCTCCGCTATCAAGGGCCTCCTTGGTACCGGCGCCGTCCTGGCTGGTATCGGCATGATCCTTCCGCTTGGCGGCATGATTAAGAACCCGTGGAAGCCACGCCACGACGTTGACGTCACTGGTGACGGCACCCTGTGGACCACCGGCTGGACTCTCGTCGAGAAGGGCCACAAGGTTTACCTGGGTCGCGACACCGGCGCTATCGCTGAAGAGGGCGTACACGGCTACACCACTAAGGGCGTTTCCCGCCTGGTTCGCCTCCGCCCAGAGGACCTGTCCGCAGGTTCCATGGAGACCGTCTTCCCTCTTCCGGAGGAGGACGTCAACGACGGCGACAAGTACTCCAAGGATGCTGATGTCTACGAGGCACACATGCACTCGATTCACGGCTCCCGCAACTCGGTCATGCTGATCCGTCTGCGTTCCCAGGACGCTGAAAAGGCAATCCTGCGCAAGGGTCAGGAAGACTTCCACTACGGCGACTACTTCGCCTACTCGAAGATTTGTACACACATCGGTTGCCCGACTTCTCTGTACGAACAGCAGACGAACCGTATTCTCTGCCCATGCCACCAGTCGCAGTTCGATGCACTGCACTACGGCAAGCCAGTCTTCGGTCCAGCTGCTCGCGCTCTTCCAGAGCTGCCGATCAGCGTTGACGAAGAAGGCTACATGTACGCAGAGGGCAACTTCATTGAGCCCGTCGGTCCGGCATTCTGGGAGCGTCAGTCATGAGTAATCCAACGAAACTAGCAACCGCTGCTAAGAATATGGATGACCGCTACACCCTGTCTGGCGGCATGCGTAAGCAGCTCAATAAGGTATTCCCTACCCACTGGTCCTTCCTGCTGGGCGAGATTGCACTCTACTCCTTCGTAGTCCTGCTTTTCTCGGGTGTTTACCTGACTCTGTTCTTCGACCCGTCGATGTCGAAGGTCATTTACGACGGTGCCTACGCGCCGCTCAACGGTGTCGAGATGTCTCGCGCCTACGAGACCGCCCTGCAGATCTCCTTCGAGGTTCGCGGTGGCCTGTTCATTCGCCAGATTCACCACTGGGGTGCTCTGCTGTTCGCCGTGTCCATCATGGCGCACATGTTCCGCATCTTCTTCACCGGCGCATTCCGCAAGCCGCGTGAGGCTAACTGGGTCATCGGTTCCATCCTCCTGCTGCTGTCCGTGGCAGAGGGCTTCATGGGTTACTCCCTGCCGGACGACCTGCTATCCGGTGTTGGTCTGCGTATTATGTCCGCAATCATCATCGGTCTGCCGATTATCGGCACCTGGCTGCACTGGATGATGTTCAACGGCGACTTCCCGGGTGACATGATTATCCCGCGCCTGTACATTGCACACGTGCTGATTCTCCCGGCCCTGCTGCTGGGTCTGATTGCCGCTCACCTGGCTCTGGTCTGGTACCAGAAGCACACCCAGTTCCCTGGCGCAGGTCGTACCGAGAACAACGTCGTCGGCGTTCGTATTCTCCCGATCTTCGCAGTCAAGTCCGTTTCCTTCGGCCTGATTACGTTCGGCTTCCTGGCGCTATTCGCTGGTATCTTCCAGATCAACGCAATTTGGAACCTTGGCCCGTACAACCCGGCGCAGGTTTCCGCTGGTTCCCAGCCGGATATCTACATGCTGTGGACTGACGGTGCTGCCCGTGTCATGCCGCCGTGGGAGCTCTACTTGGGCTCTTACACGATCCCGGCAGTCTTCTGGGTCGCCCTGCTCTGTGGTGTTCTGGTTGTCCTGCTCTTCGCTTACCCGTTCATCGAGGCGAAGATCACCGGCGACAACGCCCACCACAACCTGCTGCAGCGTCCGCGCGACGTGCCGGTTCGCTCCGGCCTGGGTGCCATGGCTTTGGTCTTCTACACCCTGCTGACTCTGTCCGGTGGTAACGACCTGATCGCATACCACTTCCAGATCTCGCTGAACGTGATGACCTGGGTTGGCCGTATCGGTCTGATTATCCTGCCTCCGATCGCTTACTTCGTCACTTACCGAATCTGCATCGGCCTGCAGCGCTCTGACCGCGCTGTCCTGGAGCACGGCATCGAGACGGGCATCATCAACCAGCTGCCTGATGGTTCCTTCATCGAGGTCCATCAGCCACTGGGTCCGGTCGACGAGCACGGCCACGCCGTTCCGCTCGAGTACCAGGGTGCTTACGTCCCGAAGACCATGAACGAACTGGGTGCCGCTGGTAGCCCGGGTCGCGGTAGCTTCTTCAGCCCGGACTCCCCGGAGATCGCCGAAGAGGCAGCTCGTATCGAGCACGAGAACCACGAGCAGCAGGCTCAGATGTTCCGTGACCTCGAAGCTCAGAACGCTGAAGAGCGTCGCCAGCTCGAGCAGTAAAATTCCGCGGTAGGTTTTCTACTGCGCTCAAATAAGACCACCCCGGTCCGCATCCACTTCGGATGTCGACCGGGGTGGTTTTTGTTACCCAGATTCTTCCGATTTCGCCTTGACCCCACATATGTCGGATACCAAATCTGCTGTTTACCAGTACTAAAATGGACATATGTCTACCAGTCCCTCCCCCACCACCGATCTTTCGAGCAACGCCACACAGCTTGTCGCCAACGGTGTCAACTTCGACTACGAGGCCACGCCTGTTTTGCGCGATGTCTCGCTCACGCTTTCCGACGGCGATGTCCTCGGTCTGGTTGGAGACAACGGAGCCGGCAAGTCCACTCTTCTTTGGCTGCTGTCGGGTCGTCGTCGGCCCACGAGCGGTACGGTGACTCATATTGGCACGCGTGTACTCGGCTCTCAGGAACTGGAAGCTCCTTTCGACTCCACGGTGCAAATGCTTATCGATGAAGCCCTCGGCCCCTCGAAACGTCGTTTAGCGGAGTTAGAAGAGGCAGCTGAGGCGATGGCCTTAGCAGAGACCCCAGATGAGTCTAAGGCGGCAGAGAAGGCGTATTCGAAGGCCTTCTCGGACGTCATGGCTCACGATGACTGGAACGCCGAACATAATGCGGAGATTGTGCTCGACCATCTCGGCCTGACCGGTTCTGCTCCGGACGGCGCTCCCCTGACAGAGCAACTAACCACGGAGATTTCCGGCGGGCAGCGGGCGCGGTTGGGGCTCGCGATTACGCTCATTCGAAAGCCAGAGATTCTGCTTCTCGACGAGCCCACCAACCATCTCGATGAACGCGGTCGCCAGCTCGTGATTGACACCATCCAGAACCACCCTGGAGTGGTTGTGGTGGCAACACATGACCGCGACTTCCTGGATGCCGTTTGTACTGTAATTGGAGACTTGGTGCCGGGGCGCCCTGGTATTGGGCTGTTCCGTGGTAATTACTCCGACTACGCGAAGCACCGTCGCCACCAGCGTGAGCTATGGGAGCACCAGTGGCGCTCGGAGGAGCATGAACGCAATCGGTTGGAAGACACCATCGAGAATGGCGCTCGTGAGATCTCACCGGGTCGGGAAATGACGGACAATAACAAGATGGCTTATGACCGCCGTGGCGGTCGTGTAGAGCGGCAAATCGCCCGCCGCGTGCGTTCGGCTAAGCAGCGGCTGGAGGAACTCATTGAGGAAGGTGTGGAGCGTCCACCGGCACTACTGGGCTTTGATGCCCCGTTGACCGCACCCCTACCGACCAAGCGCGCTGCTTCGGGCAGCGATGAAGATTTTCACATCAAGATGCGCGGTGTGGTCGTCCCAGATCGAATTCGGGTTGGTTCACTGACTATTCGTCCCGGCGACAAGGTCGTGATCACCGGCCCTAATGGGGCCGGCAAATCTACTTTGTTTAAGACGATCATGGGGCAAGTTGAGACGCAGGCTGGCGAGGTGCGTATCGGCGAGAACTGTCGAGTAGCCATGCTGGCTCAGGAACAAGACTGGGAAAACCCAAAGAAGTCCGCCCGTGAGTTGTACGACCTTGCGCCCAATGCCCGCGTGCCTCTCGACGACTTTGGATTGCTTAGCCCTGAGGATGCCAATCGACCGGTAGGAAGCCTCTCCATCGGCCAGCAGCGCCGGGTGGCGTTAGCGTTGGTCGTAGCCAATCCGCCGGAGATCTTGCTGCTCGATGAGCCTACGAACCATCTGAGTGTGGATCTAATCGAGCAGGTCCAAGACGCGATCGCATCTGCAGAGGGCACAATTATTGTGATTACCCACGATCACCGCATGATCAACTCGCTCGAAGCGCGTCATCTGCAGGTGACTGACGGTGAGGTCATCGAACTACCTAAGGGGCAGAAACCCGTCGAATTCGCTTGATGCGGAATCATATATTGACTACAGATCCTAACCGACGAGGTAACACCAGTTAGGAATCCCCTCCCACTCGCCCAAACAAAAAAGTCTCTCCCACTAACGCCCTTGTTAGTGGGAGAGACTTTTCGGTTATCTACGACTGTGGTTCAGTCTGATTGCACTCGGACTAGTGCTTCTCCGGCGGAGTGATGTACTGAGTGTTGAGCTTGGTGCCGGAGACGATCAGAATTACCGCGCCAAGGACAATCAGCCAGTAGGCCATGAATGCGATGCCGTAGCCCATGAGGAGGATGCCCATGGTCATCACGAACGGCCAAATCGAGCTAGCGGAGAAGAAACCGAGGGTACCTGCACCGTCGGCAATCTCTGCCTCTTCGAAGTCGGCCGGGGTGATGTCGGAGCGGCGCTCAGTGAAGTGGAAGTATCCACCGAGCATCAGAGTCATCAGAGCTGCGAGGACCAGGCCGGTTGCGCCAGCCCACTCGAGGCGACCCTGGCTTTCGTTGATGACGTTACCGGTGTCCTGGAGGTACTGAGTGCCGAAGATGTAGACGACAGCCATGAACCCCAGGAACACGGTAAGTCCGTAGAAGAGCTTTGCTGCAGACTTCATTTGAGAACTTCCTTTAAGTAAGAATCTTGCTGGGTTTACTTGGCGGTCGCGTTCAGGTCAATGGTGTTAGCACCACGATCACCCATGTCGCGGGTGTCGACACGACCGGAGTTGAACGGCGAAGTGGAGACTGCGAATGCCGGCTCACCGATGTGCTTCAGAGCATCAGCGTTAGTAGCTTCTGGGTTCTCCTGGCGGAACTTGATGTACTCGGTGAATGCCTCACGGGAGACAGCACGAATCTCGAAGTTCATCATTGCGTGGTAGGTACCACACATCTCGGCACAACGGCCAACGAATGCGTTCTTGACCTTGTCGCTCGGGTTGTCCTCTGGTCGGTTGGCAATCTTGTCCGAGTCAATCTTTTCGATCTGGAAGACACGGTTGGACTTGTTAGCCTCCGGGTGCGGGAACACGTCGCGCTTGAAGAGGAACTCCGGAACCCAGAAGGAGTGAATCACGTCAGCGGACGCGAGGTCGAACTGGATTGCAGTGTCTTCCGGAACAACGAGGACCGGAACCTCTTCGGTGGTACCGAGGGTCTCAATCTCGTCGTAGTGCAGGTAGTCG
This sequence comes from Corynebacterium sp. HMSC063G05, assembly GCF_001810555.1. Lineage (NCBI taxonomy): Bacteria > Bacillati > Actinomycetota > Actinomycetes > Mycobacteriales > Corynebacteriaceae > Corynebacterium > Corynebacterium sp. HMSC063G05. The sequence goes on from NZ_KV801849.1 coordinate 183,920, forward strand.
AGGCTCTCCTTGGAGCGTCCGTGAACCGGGTGCTCCTTCTGCTTTGCGCGATCCTCAGCGGACGGAACCTCGTGGCCGCCCTCGGTGAAGAACTGCTCATCAGCCGGCTTCTCAATACGGCCGTTGTATTCCTCGCCGCCCATCAGGTCAGCGGAAATGTTGGCGTAACCGAACTTCCAGTTCCACTGGAAACCGGTGACGTCGACGGTAACTTCCGGATCCTTATCCAGGGCAGTGACCTTGTCCTGAGTCTGAACCGTGAAGAAGAACAGAGTCATCACGATCAGAATCGGGAGAATGGTCAGAGACAACTCAACCGGAACGTTGTATGCAGTCTGGCGCGGGAACTCGCCCTTGCCCTTCTTTTCAGCCTTCTTAGCTGTGAAGTTTGCCATCGAGTAAAGGGTAACGCCCCAAACGATGATGCCGATAATCCAAGCTGCAACCCAGGTCCAAACCCAGAAGTTACCCATGGACTGTGCTTCCGGGGTCACACCTTCCGGCCAACCAAAGCGGAGCAGCTTGAAGAAGCCGTTCTCCGGAGGATTAACATCGCAGCCGGCAAGCAAGGCTGCGCTACCGGTGGCAACGCCGAGGACGCCGAGCTTACGGGCGACTCCGAACTTTCTACGCTGATTCACGTGTGTCTGCCTTCCTGATCCACACAATTTTCGATAACCGATTAAGGTTTCGTCCTACCCAAGCAGAGTAGTCGATTCTTAAGCTTTCTCCACAATAAATATGGCTGTGGGGTGCCTTTGAGTATATCTGCCCTAATAAAATACTGAGAAAGACCCGCCTATCGGGGGTGGCATTCTCACCAGTTACACCCTGTTGACGCTCCTAAGTCTATGAATTTTTTAGTGTTTGTGCCACGCGCTGACGCACACACCGTCCCGCGCAACCTTGCCCCGAGCCCTAGACACGGCAAACTCAGACATTCTCGCTTTTCCCCAAAAGGCATTAAAGTAGGTGCAGCATTTCTATGTGGCGCCAATCTGGGGTTCAACCCAGCTACTCAGCCACGCGGCGGTCCTTCACGGCCACCGGTTAAGGCGACAACCAGTCGCGCTGAGCCGCTAGCTACGGAGCCGTCGAAAATCCATTAAGTGACACTAAGCGAAAGGTGCGCGCACGAAGCATGTGTGGTCTTCTCGGAATCCTGGCTGCAAATTCTGACGCAGCGGAGCTCGTTCCCGTTGTCGAAAGGGCCCTGCCCTGCATGCGGCACCGCGGCCCTGACGATGCAGGCACGTGGCACGATGAGGACGCAGTTTTCGGCTTCAACCGCCTATCCATTATTGATATTGCCCACAGCCACCAACCGCTGCAGTGGGGACCAGAGAATCAGCCGAATCGTTACTCCATGACCTTCAACGGCGAAATCTACAATTTCGTCGAACTTCGCGAGCAGCTGGAGAAGAAAGGCTATGCCTTTAATACCTCCGGCGATGGTGAACCTATCGTCGTTGGGTTCCACCACTGGGGAGCGGACGTCGTAAAGCACTTGCGCGGCATGTTCGGCATTGCCATTTGGGACAGCGTCGAGCGCAAGCTTTTCCTGGCGCGCGATCCGTTCGGCATTAAGCCGCTCTACTACGCCACCACAGAGCGTGGCACAATTTTCGGTTCTGAGAAGAAGTCCCTGCTCGAAGCTGCGCCGGAGATGGGCATCGATGCGAAGAAGCTGAATAAGCGCGCACTGGAGCACTACGTCGATCTGCAGTACGTTCCGGAGCCGGAGTCGCTGCACACTGACATTGTTCGTCTGGAGTCGGGTTGCACTGCCATCGTTACGCCTGGTGGCGAAGTTAAGCAGACCCGCTACTTCAAGCCGAATTTCCCGATTCAGCCAGTGGCTAAGGGCGCTGAACAGGATGTTTTTGACCGCATTGCCCGTGCGCTGGAGGACAGCGTCGAGAAGCATATGCGTGCCGACGTCACGGTGGGCTCGTTCCTGTCGGGCGGTATCGACTCCACTGCGATTGCAACTTTGGCTAAGCGCCACAACCCGAACCTGCTGACGTTTACCACTGGCTTCGAGCGCGAGGGCTTCTCCGAGGTCGATGTGGCTGCCGAGTCCGCCGCCGCCATTGGCGTCGAGCACATTGTGAAGGTCGTCTCGCCGGAGGAGTTCGCCGGGGCGATTCCGAAGATTATGTGGTACCTCGATGACCCGGTAGCTGACCCTGCACTGGTGCCGCTGTACTTCGTGGCCGCAGAGGCTCGTAAGCACGTTAAGGTCGTACTGTCCGGTGAGGGCGCAGACGAGCTCTTTGGTGGTTACACCATTTATAAGGAGCCGCTGTCGCTGAAGCCGTTCGACAAGGTTCCATCTCCCCTGCTGCGCGGTCTGGCTAAGGTCGGCGAAGCTCTGCCAGAGGGCATGCGCGGCAAGTCGCTCCTGCAGCGAGGCACTACTCCGCTGGAACAGCGCTACTACGGCAATGCTCGTTCCTTTAACTTTGAGCAGCTGCAGGAAGTGCTGCCGTGGGCCAAGAAGGAATGGGACCACAGCGATGTCACTGCGCCGATTTACGCGCAGTCTGAAGGCTGGGACCCGGTGACTCGGATGCAGCACTTGGATCTGTTCACCTGGTTGCGTGGCGACATTCTGGTCAAGGCGGACAAGATCACCATGGCTAACTCCCTGGAGCTGCGCGTGCCGTTCCTCGACCGTGTGGTCTTCGACGTTGCACAGACGCTGCCGGTGGACATGCGTGTTTCTCACGGCACCACCAAGTACGCACTGCGTCGCGCCATGGAGCAGATTGTTCCGGAGCACGTGCTCAACCGCCGCAAACTGGGCTTCCCGGTGCCGATTCGCCACTGGCTGGCAGGCGACGAACTGCACGGCTGGGCCGAGGACATCATCCGCGAGTCCCAGACCGATGAGTTCATTAATAAGGACGCCGTGCTCAAGATGCTCGCCGAGCACCACCCAACCGAGCGCGACCACTCCCGCCGCCTCTGGACCATCCTTGCTTTCATGGTCTGGCACGGCATCTTCATCGAAGACCGCATTACTCCGGACATCGAGCAGCGCGACTACCCCGTCGAGCTCTAGCTCGCTTTACGACGGTCCCCGCGCCTCAACCCCATCCTGCCCCGGCAGGCTGCCACCATAGCTGGGGCAACCAATAGAAAAGGCTCGGACCTCACTCAGTTAACAAGAGTGAGGTCCGAGCCTTTTACTATCCGACGCTTTTCACAGCGTCTGCTGACAGCTCTGCTCAGCTAATGACTTAGTTGAAGGAGTCACCGCAAGCGCAGGAGCCAGTGGCATTCGGGTTATCGATGGTGAAGCCCTGCTGTTCAATGGTGTCAGCGAAGTCGATGGTGGCACCGGACAGGTACGGAACCGACTGGCGATCAACGACCAGCTTGACGCCACCGAAAACTTCGGCGACATCGCCGTCGAGGCTGCGGTCATCGAAGTAGAGCTGGTAGCGCAGGCCGGCACAGCCGCCCGGAGCCACGGAAATACGCAGTGCCAGGTCGGTGGCACCTTCTTGGTCCAGAAGTGCCTTTGCCTTGGCAGCCGCAGCTTCGGTCAGGGTAACGCCAGTGCTCTGAGCAGTAGTCATAGCGCGTGTCCTCCTTGTTGAAGTGTTTAAGTATGCGAGTCGACCCCAAGGTCGGCTACGTCATTATTTATCACAACCTTACCGACCAGTCTTTAATTCCCAATTCTGGGTTCTCTTTTTCTTTCTCTTTTTCGGAAGTCTCTTTTTGCCGCCACATCGCAACCACACCACGGCTTCCCACGCCACAAGCGCACTCTTCCCGCCTGCCCCTGCGGCGGTCATCCCCAAAACCTCGCCCTTGCCCCGTCCCTGCCCCTCAACCTGCAACCTAATTAGGGAAGCACCTTGAAGACCTTATAATCTGGGGTCGTGAATCTACCGTGGAAAAAGAATGACAAAAAGTCCAAGGCAGCTGAGGCAGCTAACGCTGACGCAACCAACGCCGGAGACGTAGCCACCGACGCGACCGCATCCAGCGGGGCCAAGGGCACCGCTTCGGAGTCTCAGCAGCCCGAGAAGAAGCACAGCGGTGCTTTTACTCCCAAGAAGGGGCGCCCCACTCCGAAGCGCAACGAGGTTGAGCGCGAACGCGGCATCCGCCGTGGCCCGGTCGAGGCGCCGCTGACCGCTAAGGAAGCTCGCCAGCGCCGCAAGGAGCTCAAGGCTTCCATGTCCAAGGAAGAGCTCAAGGCCGCCAAGGCACGCGAGCGAGCAGAGCGACGTGAGCAGCGTCGCATTGCCGACGAGCGCATGGCCGCCGGCGATCCGCGCTACATGCTGCCACGCGACCAGGGCGCTGAGCGCAAGTTTGTCCGCGACTGGGTTGATTCCCGTCGCTTCCTCGCTAACGTGTTCCTCCCGTTCGCGCTGATTCTGCTGCTGATTATGATGATTGGCACTTCCCTGCCGAAGCTGGCCAACATCGCATCTCTCATCGCGATGGTTCTCATCATCGCCCTGATTATCGAGGGCATTTACATCGGCCGCCGTGCCATCAAGTTGACGCGTGAGCGCTTCCCGAAGACCACCGAAGGGGCCTGGGGACTGGGCTTCTACGCTTACTCCCGCGCTTCTCAGCCGCGTCGTCTGCGTACTCCGCGTCCGCAGGTCAACATCGGCGACGAAATCAAGTAGCCTCATCTGCCATGCGCACTTTGGTTCTCGGTGGCGCCCGCTCAGGCAAGTCCTCATGGGCTGAGCACGAGCTGCTGGCCACCGCCGCAGCCTCAACCGGCGGTGCCTCAGATGCTGCAGCCTCAACGGTGTTGCATTACATCGCAACAGCACGGCCCTGGCCCGGTGATAGCGATTTTCACTCCAGGGTCGAGGAGCACCGCATTCGTCGTCAAGCACAGGCAAAAGAGCACGGAGTGGCCTGGCACACGGTTGATGACGTCGATGCGGTGGAAGCTCTCGCGTCGCCGGAGCGGCGCATGCTGCTGGACGATGTCGGCACCTGGCTGACGCACATCATCGACGCGCAGGGGCTGTGGGAGGCGCCGAGGGGCAGCGTCGCGCCGTGGACGCACTCGCTTGTCGACGCCGTGCGCAACTTCCCCGCAGATTCCGACCTGTTCATTGTGTCGCCCGAAGTGGGCTTCGGTGTCATTCCCGAACACCGCTCAGGGCGGCTTTTCCGTGATGAAATTGGCCTTCTCAACCAACAGCTCGCAGCTGTCTGTGATCGTGTTGTCCTAGTTGTGGCTGGCTGCCCCATGGAAGTCAAGGCGGCGAACTAGATTCACTCCACGCCGCTTCCCCTATGACGGTCTGCCTAGCAATGCGAATAACTGTGCACCAATGGTCGGTAGACAAATCGTTTTCGGGTAGCGTTTGAGAGTATGAACGCGGATTATTTTGGACCGGTAGCACGCCCTGACGAAGAGACTGAACAGGCCGCCCGCGCGCGCCATGAGCAGTTGACTAAACCCGCAGGCTCACTTGGCCGGTTGGAAGAACTCGGCATTTGGATTTCGGCGTGTCAGGGAGAATGCCCTCCGCGTGACCTGGACGATTGTCGTGTTTATGTCTTCGCTGGTGACCACGGTGTTGCCCAGGGCGGGGTGTCCGCGTACCCGTCCGAGGTGTCTATTCAGATGCTTGCCAATATCGAGGCAAAGGGTGCCGGCGTGAACGCTATCGCTGACATCGCGGGAGCCACTGTTACCGGTGTGGACATTTCCCTCGACCACGATGCCGAAGGGCCATACCGTATCCGTCGCAGCTGTGGTTCTATCGACCGCGAGGATGCGATGAGCGAGGAGGAGGTCGATAAGGCCATCCGCACGGGCATCGCGATTGCCGACGCCGCCGTTGATGAAGGCGCTGACCTGCTCATTGCCGGCGACCTGGGCATCGGAAACACCACTCCAGCCGCGGCGCTGATTGGTGCCGTGACAAACTCCGAACCGGTGGTCGTCGTCGGCCGAGGCACTGGCATTGATGACGAGGGGTGGAAGCTCAAGGTCGCTGCCGTACGCGATACCATGTTCCGCGTGCGTCGCCTGCGCAATGACCCGGTTGAGGTGCTCCGTCGTATTTCCTCGCCGGATATGACCGTGATGGCCGCGTTCTTGGCGCAAGCAGCGGTTCGTCGCACTCCTGTGATTTTGGACGGAGTGGTTGTCACATCCGCTGCTCTGCTGGCTGACCAGCTCGCTCCGGGCGCCCGCGATTGGTGGGTCGCCGGCCACAAGTCGGCAGAGCCCGCGCACGCGCTTGCCCTTCGACACCTGGATAAGGAACCACTTCTCGAATACGGGATGCGTCTTGGCGAAGGCTCCGGCGCCGTCGCTGCCCTACCGCTGGTCAAGTCCGGCGTATCGGTCCTGCGCAACATGGCTACTTTCGCCGACGCAGGCGTAAGCACCAAGGACTAATCGACTTGTCCGACAAAGCCGGCCCGTCTCGCCAGGACAACCTCGACGGCGATCCCTCTGCTCACGGCAATGCCGTCGCTGAGGCCATCACCACTGCCCTGTCCTGGCTCACCATCCTGCCCTTCAAAGGCGCGAGCGTGTTCGACCGCATCACCGGCCGTCGCGCCATCGCCGCACTGCCAGTAGCTGGGCTCGTTCCTGCCGCGGGTGCAGTTCTCATCACGGCGGCGCTGTTCGCAACGTCGTCGTCACGCACGCCCACGCTTTACGACGTCACCCCGATCCTCGGCGGCACCCTGATTATGGTGGCGGCACAGATGTTGACCCGCGCGATGCACCTGGATGGGCTGGCGGATGTGGCGGATGCCCTCGGCTCGTATAAGCCGCCGGAGGGGGCGCGGGAGGTGCTGCGCGATCCGAGCACCGGCCCAATGGGCGTGGGCTCCATCGTGCTGACGATGTTGACGACGACGACTGCTTTTGCCGTGATTGTGGCTAGTGTGCTGTCGCAGTGGTCTGCTGGTCAGATGTGGCCTGGTGTGGTTGCGCTGTGCTTGCCTTTTGTAGCCTCTCGCGCGGCAGCAACGACTGCCTGCTGGCGCGGCTTTCCGCCTTTTTCGAACAGCGGCTTCGGCTCTCTGACTGCCGGTACTCAGTCCACAGTCACGGTGACCTGCTGGTGGATACTGCTGCTCGCTGTGTCGGGCTGGGTGGTTGGGCTCGTGGGCGTAGTCGCTTGTGCACTGAGCTTTGGCGTTACACTGCTGCTGACGCGGCATTGCGTGAAGAGGTTTGGCGGAGTCAACGGCGACGTGTTTGGTGCGGTCATTGAGATAACGTGCGCTGTCTGTGCCGTGGCACTTGCCATAGGGTTCTAGCAGGGAAAATGCGCGCATTGCCCCCGTTGGGGTTTTCTTTAAAAAGAACTATTGACGGTCGCTTTGACGCGGACGTATTCTGAGGGCACACCGCCGGGAAGGCGGAGTACAGGAGGCTCGTTTCGGGGCTCGCCCAAATTATTTTGCGCCGACCGTTTGCCGGGGCGCCAAGAACGAGCACACCTTCTAGCCTCCCAGCTAATTAAAAAAGCGCGTCCCGCCGCAGCGATGCACGGGACGCGCTTTTCTTTGTTGGGGTGACACTCCCGGGGTTTAGGTTCAGTGGGGTTTGGGTTCAGTGGGGGCTAGTGACTGCGGTTATGTTAGCGACAGCGGGCCAATGCGAGTTACTGACTGCGTTTATGTCAAAAATGGTCCGAAAAATGGCTTGAAAGTGTCATAAACTCACACAGTTTCACATCTGCAGCCCATAATTCTTGGAGTTGTCAGTTCTTGCGGCTAAGTAGCAAAAAATGTGCCCGCCAGCGATACGCCAAGCGGACACAATTTTGCTGCCTTCCCCACCCTGCCCCCCCCCTGCTCAGGAACTTCCTGATCTTACGGTTTGTCTACTCCTTGCGCTTCTTGTTCTGGTAGACGATTGCGCCGGCAATGCCGATAAACACGGCGACCACTGCTACAACGGTGCCAATGACCAACGGGCTCATGCCCTCATCTTCCATGTCCGACGAGGATGCGGATGCCTGAGAATCCGTATCCGAGGAGTCAGATTCATTCGACGCATCTTCTGACGAGTCCTTTGACGTTTCCTGTTCCGACTCTCCCTTGGCCAGAATCGGCTTATCGGATGGAGTCGGGCCGTTCTTGTCAGTCGGTCGCCAGTCAGGCCCCTTAGTTGGCTTGTTGTCCAGGAGGAATGCGAGCTGGAACGGCTGATCGATGCCACTGACCTCTTCATCCGGGCGATAGTTAGCCATTCGGACAGTCGCGTAGTAGTAGCCGGCGTTGGCTACAGGTCGTCCTCCAACATTAGATTCTCGGTTGTTGTATTCGACCGGACGATCTGTTGACAAGTTCAGGTCCTCGGAATCCTGATAAAAGTGCATTGTTCCATCCGCAACGGAAACCTCGAACGGATTCAGCAGGGCAACTCCCATGGAATCGGCATTATCGCGCTCCGAATTTCCAGTGCGGGCAGCAATCACTGGTCGCTGACCCCACTCGACAGGGATCTTGTAGAACTTCTGTTCACCGGGCACGATTGTGTCAGAGATGGTATCCCCAGATTTAACTTCCGGCGCTTGGGCTGCGTTATTGCCACCGTTTACGGGCTTGGCCTCTCCAAAAGTGGCCTTTTTGTAGGCTTTGTCGCCGGTCGAAGAAGACCGCCCCTCATTTAGCTTGCCAGCATCCTGCTTCTTCAGGACTGGCTCAAACTGGACGCTAACCTCGACCTTCACCGGTTCATCACGATAGTCCGCTACTGAATCACCGTCATAGACCCACACGTTATTTGCGACGAGCCACTTGGTTTGATCGCAACTGGATTCGATGCGGTCACTATCCCATGCAAGAATGCTTGCATCAGCCGAAGTTGGAGTCCACGAATCGGCACTAGCTTCGGCGCCAGTCAGCGACCCCATACGACCGTCGTCCTGGCATTTTCCGCCAGTTTCATTGATGATTTCGTCAACTTCAGTTCGGACATCCTGCTGGCCTTTACCCTCAGCATCGATATTCGCTAACACCTTTGAGGTAACAATCGCGTTGTGTCCCTTCGGCACTGCGATTCGGTAGTAGAGCGGGGTGCGATCGTGCTGGGCAACCTCTGGCACCAGCGTCGTCTGGTACTTGCCCTCGCCGAGCCATTTCGCGCCTTCCTTAGTCTCGGAGAACTCGAAAGGAGTACCCGTGGTTTCGTAGCCCTGCACTGACCGCTGAGTCAAGAACTTCATGTGGTCTGCAAGCTGGGTAGCATCGTCCGCAGTCATGCTCTGTCCACCGGATACCTGCGCAACACACTCCAGCTCAGCGCGAGCTTCTTCATCGACCTTGAAGCCCACTGTGTGAATCGTCAGGCCAACACCCTGCCCTGCCAGTTCCTTCGCAACCTCACACACCGGTGGCGGCGCGCAGGTGTCGATACCGTCAGAGACCAAAATAATTGACCGCTCACCGTCTGGGCCAAGCTCATCAGCCGCCTTACGCAGTGCATTGCCGATCGGCGTGTAGCCCTGAGCTTCCAACCCGGCAATCCTGCTCTTCAGGCCTTCTTTGTCGACCTTTTGGACAGGCGACAGCACCTCGATGTCCTGGCAACCACGTTCGCGGTTGGATTCATCACTGGATTCGCGCTGGCCATAAACCAGCATGCCAAGCAGCGCATCATCCGGGAGGGAGTCAATCAGCTCCGTGGATGCGCGCTTTGCCGCATCGAGGCGGGTGCCTCCGGCGTCGTCGGCAAGCATCGAACCAGACAGATCCATGATTAGCTCTGCTTTTGCTTCGCCCGTACCCCCTTCGCCCGTAGGAGCGGGCTGTTCCACCCCGGACGGTGGCGGCGAATCTTGGGCTGCCGCCACCGGAGCCGGAATCGCACTAAACCCAATCGTCCACGCAGCCAACAACAGAGTGACGACGATGGTTACCCTTAGGCGCTTTGAACTACTTGACGAAAAACTATCTTTAAAAAAGTCTTGAACTACCACCATCACAGCGCCTCAAACTGTTTTCCCAACTACAAAAATCAATCGTGTTGGTAGTTTTTCACAGTGACCCCGGTCACGCTAGAGGTGTTTTTAACGGCTAAACAAATGCCGCCTGAACAATTCATGAACCATGAGAAAATCGCACAGCCGTTGGGGAGCCAGCAAAGCAAAAACGCAGCCCCTGAACAGCGAATACTGAACAGGGGCTGCGAAAGTACTAATTCTAGTAACCACTATTAAATTTTTCTTAGCCGACCTACGCCGAAACTAAGCCTCAACGAGCTTGTAAATCCAACCGTGGGTATCCTCAACCTCGCCGTGCTGGATACCGGTCAGGCGCTCGCGCAGCTTCATAGTCCACTCGCCCGTCTCGCCGCCGTTGACCTCAAACTCGCCCTCAGCGGACTTCACAAAACCGACCGGGGTGATGACTGCAGCGGTACCGCAGGCGAATGCCTCGCTCATAACACCGGAGGTGGCATCATTCTTCCATTCCTCGGTGGAAATGCGACGCTCCTCGACATTCATGCCCAGATCCTGAGCAGCCTGCAGCAGCGATGCCCGAGTAATGCCCGGCAGCAGCGAACCAGACAGCTCTGGAGTCACCAGCCGAACACCCGCGTCAGCATTCTCATCCGGGTAGATGAACGCCAGGTTCATGCCGCCCATCTCCTCGATGTACTTGCGCTCGACAGCGTCCAGCCACACAACCTGGTCGCAGCCCTTTTCCTCTGCCTGCTGCTGAGCCGCCAGCGAAGCTGCGTAGTTACCTGCGAACTTCGCAGCACCGGTACCGCCCGGCGCGGCACGCACGTACTCGTGGGAGATCCACACGGTCACCGGGTTAATACCACCGGAGAAGTACGCGCCAGCAGGTGAAGCGATGAGCAGGAAGGTGTAAGAGTTCGACGGGTGCACGCCCAGGGTGCTCTCGGTGGAGAACATGATTGGACGCAGGTACAGGGATTCTTCGCCACCAGCTGGCGGCACCCATGCTGCATCGGCTTCAACCAGCAGGCGGATTGCCTCGAGGAAGGTCTCCTCCGGCAGCTGCGGCATTGCAATGCGGTCAGCGGAGCGCTGGAAGCGACGAGCGTTCTGCTCCGGGCGGAAAGTAACAATGGAACCATCCGGCATGCGATACGCCTTCAGTCCCTCAAAAATCGACTGCCCGTAATGCAGGACCGAAGAAGACGGCTGCATTTCAATCGAACCGTATGCCTGCAGCTTGGCGCCATGCCAGCCTTTGTCTGCAGTCCAGTCAATTCGGACCATGTGGTCGGTGAAGTGCTTACCGAAACCAGGGTTGGCCAAAATCTCCTCGCGCTCGGCATCAGAGAGTGGATTCGGGTTACGTTCGATTGCAAATTCCAAAGCAGACATGTCTTTCATCCTAAACCGTCGAGGATCGAGTCGTATCAATACTCGCCCCCGAAAGACCGTGTTAGTCAGGGCAATGTCAGCGTCGCGGGCACTAGGCGCGGGTACATTCCAATAGTCGTGGCGCTGGCTCGTCAGTCCGCTGTCCAGGGGTGAAGGACACGAACCGGCAAATAGGGATACGGTGGTGTACCACATAGTACGACTACAAGGAGATGCAACTACATGTCAGTCCCCGCTAACAATGATTCGGCACAGCTCGGCGCCTCTCGCAACGCCGCTGTTTTGTCCAATTACCTGCCGGCTATCGGCACTCGCGTGGTCATCGCTGCCGACAACTCTCTGCCCGCGGACGCCGACGCGGTTCTCGTCGCGCTTATCGACGGCGAGGATGGCCTCGAGCTGGTCGCACCCGAGGCCATCGGTTCGGTTGCAGAGCAGCTGCTCGCCTCCTTTGAGGCAGTCTCCGCCAGCGCTAAGGCCGAGTCCGTGACCACCATCCCGGCTCCTGCTGGCCTGGATGTCGACAGTGTCACGGGCGTTGGCGTGGGTTCTGAGGACCTGGATGCCGAGGACATCCGCCGTGCCTGCGGCGCCGCTGCGCGCCGTATGACCAAGGCCAAGGTGGTCTTTAACACTCTCGGCGCCATCGATCCGCAGGCTGCAGCCGAGGGCTTTGCGCTGGGCGCTTACGCTTACTCCGGTCAGAAGAGCGACGAAGAAAGCAACGAGGCCACCCAGAAGGTGGTTGTGTTGGGCGCTGATGACGACGTCGTAAAGCGCGCTGCAGCGATTGTGGATGCCGTTGCCACCGCGCGTGACTTCGTCAATACAGCATCGTCGCACCTCTACCCCGAGACGTTTGCTGACGCTGCTGCAGCGCTAGGCCGTGACGCGGGGCTCGAGGTCGAGGTGCTTGACGACGACGCTCTGCGCGCCGGCGGTTTCGGAGGCCTCAATGCCGTGGGTGGTGGATCCTCGCGCGGGCCGCGCCTGGTGCGCCTGATTTGGAAGGGCGATGAGTCGGCAGAGAATTCGCTGGGCCTGGTCGGTAAGGGCATCACCTTTGATACTGGCGGTATTTCGCTGAAGCCGGGCGCCAGCATGGAGAACATGATCTCCGATATGGGCGGCGCTGCGGCTGTTATTGCCACAGTCGTCCTGGCTGCTCGCCTAGGCGTATCCACCCCAGTGACCGCAACTGTTCCAATGGCGGAGAACATGCCGGGTGGTAAGGCGTACCGTCCGGGCGATGTCATTACGCAGTACGGCGGTAAGACCATTGAGATTCTGAATACCGACGCTGAGGGCCGCCTCGTACTCGCAGACGCCATTGTCCGCGCCTGCGAAGACAAGCCGACTCACCTGATTGACACCGCTACCCTGACCGGTGCGCAGCTGGTCGCTCTTGGCGAGCGCACCCCGGGCGTCCTGGGTAACGACGAGTTCCGTGACCGTGTTGCAGAGCTGTCTCAGAGCATTGGTGAAAATGGTTGGGCAATGCCGATTCCAGTTGAGCTAGCAGAGGCGCTGAAGTCGCCGGTGGCTGACCTGCGGAATGTCACGAACTCTCGCTTTGGCGGTATGAGTGTTGCAGCTGCATACCTGCGCGAATTCGTTGGCGAGGATGTTGAATGGGTTCACATCGACGTTGCCGGTCCGGCCTTCAACACCACCGGGGAGTATGGTTATACCCCGAAGCGGGGCACTGGTGTTCCGGTTCGGACGATGTTCTCTGTGATTGAGGATTTGGCAACGAAGTAGCCGGTCATCCGACTGCGTCCCGCCCGGCTGGAATCATGGCTGGAATGAGCTATTCCAAGCACCAGTCGAAAGCGGGCGCAGCCCACGGGGCAAGCAGAGTTTTCAACCTGTAAGCTAATTTGTAATAACCGTCTTAAAACGAGATTTCTTAACTTTTCGAGGAGTGCACAAACATGGCGACCTCTATTGAGATGCCGGAGCTCGGTGAATCAGTTACCGAAGGCACCATTACCACCTGGCTGAAGAAGGTCGGCGACACCGTCGAGGTCGACGAACCGTTGCTCGAGGTTTCCACCGACAAGGTCGACACCGAAATTCCATCTCCGGTCGCCGGTGTTCTCACCGAGATTCTCTTTGAAGAAGACGACACCGTCGATGTTGGCGAGGTCATCGCAAAGGTCGGCGAGCCGGGCGAAGAGCCGGAAGGCGCTGACGATTCCGCTGAGGAGACCGAGGAAGAGGCTCCGAAGGAAGACGCTGAAGAGCCAAAGAAGGAAGCACCGAAGGCCGCCTCCGGTTCCGCTACTGACGTTGAGATGCCGGAGCTTGGCGAATCCGTCACCGAAGGCACCATCACCACCTGGCTGAAGAAGGTCGGCGACACCGTCGAGGTCGACGAACCGTTGCTCGAGGTTTCCACCGACAAGGTCGACACCGAAATTCCTTCCCCAGTCGCAGGCACCCTGCTCGAGGTCCTCTACGACGAAGACGACACCGTTGACGTCGGCGAAGTCATCGCTCGCGTTGGCGATGCAGACGCTGCTCCGGCTGCCAAGGAAGAGGCTGAAGAGGCATCTGCCGCAGTCGAGAAGGACGAGGAGCCAGTAAAGGCTAACGAGGAGACTGAGGAAGACTCCACTGACGTTGACGCTGGCGACGCTACTGACGTTGAGATGCCGGAGCTCGGCGAATCCGTCACCGAAGGCACCATCACCACCTGGCTGAAGAAGGTCGGCGACACCGTCGAGGTCGACGAACCGTTGCTCGAGGTTTCCACCGACAAGGTCGACACCGAAATTCCTTCCCCAGTCGCAGGCACCCTGCTCGAGGTCCTCTACGACGAAGACGACACCGTTGACGTCGGCGAGGTCATCGCTCGCGTTGGCAGTGGCCAGCCAAAGAAGGCTGCACCGAAGAAGGAAGCTCCAAAGGCTGAATCCAAGCCGGAGCCAAAGAAGGAAGCTCCAAAGGCAGAGTCCAAGCCGGAGCCAAAGAAGGAAGAGCCGAAGAAGGAGACTCCGAAGGCTGAGGCTCCGAAGGCTGAATCCAAGCCTTCCGCTAACAAGGACGTTCCTTACGTCACCCCGCTGGTCCGCAAGCTGGCTGACAAGCACGGCGTTGACCTGACTAAGGTCGAGGGCTCTGGAATCGGCGGCCGCATTCGTAAGCAGGATGTTCTGCGCGCTGCCGAGGGCGGCCAGGAGACTACTGCTGAGTCCGGCTCCAACTGGTCCACCAAGGGCGTTCGCCCTGAGCTCGCTGAGCTGCGCGGCACCACCCAGCGTGTCAACCGCATCCGCGAGATTACCGCTGCCAAGACCCTCGAGTCTCTGCAGACTTCCGCACAGCTGACCCAGGTCCACGAGGCCGATATGACTGCCATCTGGGATTTGCGCGCTACTAAGAAGGCTGAGTTCGAGAAGAAGCACGGCGCAAAGCTGACCTTCCTGCCATTCTTTGCAAAGGCAATCGTTGAGGCTCTGGTCAGCCACCCGAACGTCAACGCTTCCTGGAACGAAGAGACCAAGGAGATTACCTACCACGAGCAGGTCAACCTGGGTATCGCTGTCGATACCGAGCGTGGTTTGCTCTCCCCGGTCATCCACAACGCTCAGGATATGTCCCTGCCGGAGCTGGCTGCTGCTATTGCGGACATCGCAGACCGCGCTCGCAACAACAAGCTGACCCCGAACGACCTGTCCGGCGGCACCTTCACCATTACCAACATCGGCTCCGAGGGCGCTCTGACCGACACTCCGATTCTGGTTCCGCCGCAGGCCGCAATGGTCGGCACCGGCGCGATTAAGAAGCGCGCAGTAGTCGTCACCGAGAATGAGGCAGATGCCATTGGTATTCGCGCCATGGTCTTCCTGCCAATTACCTACGATCACCGCCTGATCGACGGCGCTGATGCAGGTCGCTTCATGACGACCGTTGTTGATCGCCTCGAGGTTGCTAACTTCGAATCGGATTTGCAGCTCTAAGCAGCTTGCTCCCGTCCTGGGGTAGTAGCGCCGCGGGAAGCTAGCTGGCTTGCTAGCAGGAGGTTCTACCTCTTCCCTGCCCGCGTTAGTCGCACTTTGCGGCTGACGCGGGTATTTCTTTTGCCGCATTCGTCCCGCAGTTGAACCTAATCAGCGATTCCTTCAAATGCGCAGGCCCCCTATTCTTGGCTAGTGCTCAGATTTCACGTAGCCACACATAGCTAGCAAAGGCTCCATCGGCACAAAGAATTAACGTGCTGTTATTGCGCCGTTAAGCCATTAGCAGACAGCGGGAGGGTCGAACCGAAAGCAAAGCTGCAAGTAGCAAATGCGCATACTTTTTGTCCTGCCGAAATGCGAGAACACCACACACCCCCGCACACAGTTCCGGCTATCGCTTTCAGCTACACCGACGAGAGCTGAAGATAGCGATAATTAAATTCATTATTTGTTAACCTCGCCGTCACCTAGTTAGCAATTAGCCTTTACCAATCTAAGAAATCATTAGACAGCAGGCTTCTTTGGCGTGCCTATTTTTGCTCTCTGTACGTAACTTAGAAAGGTGGAGCATGTCCTCGGCTCCAGCGAATACTAGTTCGTCGACCGGGACCACATCATCTGAGCAATCGAGCTCCTCAGATAAGTGGTGGCACCTCTTCTTCGGCGGGCTTCTCGCAATCAACATCGTAATTTTTGTCTTCTGGGCTTATGACTTTGTGGGCCCGCAGGCAAATACGGCAATCCTTCTGATTACCATCGCGTTCGCCGTCTTCATGGCGTTCAACATCGGCGGTAACGACGTTGCTAACTCCTTCGGTACTTCAGTCGGTGCCGGCACCCTGAGCATGAAGCAGGCGCTTGTTGTCGCTTCAGTCTTTGAGGTTTCGGGCGCCGTCCTCGCTGGTGGCGAGGTTACTGACACCGTCCGTTCCGGCATTGTGGACCTGAACGCAATCCACGGTTTGGACCCGATGGAGTTCGCCTTCATCATGATGTCCGCGCTTCTCGGCGCGGCAGTGTGGCTCCTCGTTGCCACCCGCATGGGTTGGCCAGTCTCCACTACCCACTCCATCGTCGGCGGTATCGTCGGTGCCGCACTGACGGTCGGTTTCATCACCGGCAAGGGTGGCTGGAGCATGGTCCAGTGGAATCAGATTGGTCAGATCGCCGTTTCCTGGGTCCTCTCTCCGCTCCTCGGCGGTTTGGTCGCGTTCCTCCTGTTCGGCGGCATTAAGAACTCGATTCTCGTCTACAACGACAAGGCTTCCAAGCAGCTGCAGGCCATCCACCAGGAAAAGGCGGACCTCAAGGCGCAGCACCGCGACGACTTCGAAAAGCTCCCTGAGCACGATCAGATCTCGTACACCAACGCGATGCTTCGCGACGCGACGACGATGCGTGACAACGACTGGACTCCGGATGACCTGGAGTCTGAGTACTTCCGCAAGCTCGTCCACATCGAATCCAAGGTTGATGATGTCCGCGCTCACCGTGCGCTGGAAGCTTGGGTTCCGGGTCTAGCAGCCCTGGGCTCTATCGTCATCTCCGCGATGATGCTGTTCAAGGGTCTGAAGAACCTTCACCTAGGGCTTTCCAGCCTGGACAACTTTCTGATTATGGGCATGATCGCCACCGCAGTGTGGCTTGCCGTTTACATCTTCGCGCGTACTTTGAAGCGTCAGGATTTGGATCGTTCCACCTTCCTGCTGTTCAGCTGGATGCAGGTCTTCACCGCTGCTGCGTTCGCTTTCTCCCACGGCTCGAACGACATCGCTAACGCGCTTGGCCCGTTCGTGGCAATTCTGGATGTTCTCCGTACCAACGAGATCTCTTCCGAGTCTGGTGTTCCGCTGGCAGTCATGACCACCATGGGTGTCGCTCTCATCTCCGGTCTGTGGTTTATCGGCCGCTTCGTTATCAAGACCGTCGGTTCCGGCCTGACTGAGATCCACCCAGCATCGGGTTTTGCCGCAGAGCTTTCCGCTGCTGTGGTCGTTATGATTGCTTCCCTGCTGGGTCTGCCGGTTTCTTCCACCCACATTCTGATTGGTGCCGTTCTCGGTGTCGGTATCGTTAACCGTGCCGCTAACTGGAACCTGATGAAGCCGATTGGTTTGGCCTGGGTTATTACCCTTCCGGCCGCTGCAGGTATCTCGGCAATTACCGTTTCCATCCTCCGCGTCGTCTTCGGCTAAGCCCACAAAAGCACGCCACTTTTACCCCGGCGGTCACTTTCTAGTGACCACCGGGGTATTTTTACGTCTGGTGCTATCCAAGTAAGTCTGGCGCTATCCAAGTAACAAGGATTCTGAGGCTCACAGAATTTCGGCGTATCCTATAGGCCACCATGACTGCCCCAAGAAAACCTTTTACTCGCGCAGATAAATCCATTCGGGAATCAAGCTCCGACATCGAGATTCAACATCTCGGCCTTGTCGACTACGAAGAGACCTGGCACCTACAGGCAGACCTTGCTGCCAAGCGTGCGAAAGACCTAATTCCAGATCAGGTTCTCGTGCTTGAGCACCCGAGTCTTTACACAGCAGGAAAGCGCACCCAGCCGGAGGACCGTCCTACCAATGGGTTGCCGGTCGTCGATGTCGACCGCGGTGGCCGCATCACCTGGCACGGCCCGGGCCAGCTTGTGATGTATCCCATCATCAAGCTCGCTCAGCCGGTCGATGTGGTGGACTACGTCCGCAGACTGGAAGAAGCCCTCATTCAAACCGTTCGCCGAGCTGGCATCGCGGCTGCTGGCCGCATCGATGGCCGCTCGGGGGTATGGGTTCCCGCATCAAACGGACTGAGCGACCGAAAGATTGCGGCACTGGGAATCCGCGTGACCCATGGTGTAACCATGCACGGACTCAGTCTGAACTGCGACAACTCTATGGAGTTCTACAACTACATCATCCCGTGTGGCATCTCCGATGCTGGAGTGACCACCCTATCCCGGGAGCTTGACCGAGATGTTAGCGTGTCAGAGATGACAGAGCCGCTTCTGGCAGATTTGCAAGATGCTTTGGAAGGCCGTTTGACCGTTGCCGACCATTCCTTCGGCTCCGCGCCCGACCCCACGAAGGACCTGCCACACCGGGTGAAGCACAACTCCACCACCGGCATATTCGAGTACTCATCAACAAAAGAGTAGGATGAAACTGTGACTGTTAAGCCAGAAGGACGTAAGTTACTGCGCGTCGAGGCACGAAATGCCGAGACCCCTATCGAGAACAAGCCCCGGTGGATTCGCAACCAGGTTCGTCCGGGCCCCAGCTACAAGGACATGAAAAACCGTGTCTCGGGTGCCTCTTTGCACACGGTCTGTCAGGAGGCTGGCTGCCCGAACATTCACGAATGTTGGGAAGACCGCGAGGCCACCTTCCTCATCGGCGGCGATAAGTGCACCCGCCGCTGCGACTTCTGCCAGATTAACTCAGCCAAGCCCGACCCATTGGATAAGGATGAGCCGCGTCGTGTTGCGGAATCCGTCCGCGAGATGGGTCTTCGTTACGCCACTATCACCGGTGTCGCCCGCGACGATCTGCCCGACGGTGCATCCTGGCTCTACGCTGAGACCTGCCGCCAGATCCACGAACTCAACCCGAATACCGGAGTCGAGCTCCTTGTCGATGACTTCCGTGGCGACGAATCTGCAGCACAGCAGGTCTTCGATGCCAAGCCTGAGGTTTTCGCCCACAACGTGGAGACGGTGCCTCGTATCTTCAAGCGCATCCGCCCCGCATTCCGCTACGAGCGTTCCTTGGAACTCATCACTCGCGCTCGCGAAGCTGGACTGGTTACCAAGTCCAACCTCATCCTGGGCATGGGCGAAACCTATGACGAGATCATCTCCGCTATGCAGGATTTGCACGATGCCGGCTGCGATATTCTGACGATTACTCAATACCTCCGCCCCACTCCACTGCACCATCCAATTGAACGTTGGGTTAAGCCGGAGGAGTTCGTCAAGCTCTCCAAGACCGCTGAAGAGATGGGCTTTGCCGGCGTCATGTCCGGCCCGCTGGTCCGCTCTTCCTACCGCGCTGGACGGCTCTACGCCCGCGCACTGGCGCACCGCGGTCAGGAACTGCCGGCGCATCTGTCCGCGCTTGCCGACGACAACGACAACAACCTCGCGCTTCAGGAAGCCTCGACTCTGCTCGACCGCTATGGCGCATCGGAGGATACGCCAGTCACTTCGGCTATTCCGGCTTCCTAGAGGCTGACGGCCGCAGCGCCGTCGTAAAGCGAAACGGCGCTACGGCGCGGTCTATTGCCTAAAACTACATCGCATGCCCTAAAGTTGGTGATTATGGCGACCAATGATGCGAAAGAAATGAAGAAGGCGAACCGCGCCGCCAAGCGCGCTCAGCGTAAGCAGACTCGTAGCCAGATGTGGCAGGCGTTTAAGCTGCAGCGCTCGCGGGACAACAAGCTCGTGCCTTACATGGCGCTGGGCTTCTTCGGTCCAATTATCCTGCTGTTACTGCTTGGTCTGCTCATTGGTGGAGTCTGGCCCTGGGTTCTGACGATTATTGGTATCTCGATCGGCTTTATGGTCGCGATGTACATCTTCTCTAAGCGTCTTGAGGCGTCCTTCTACACAGAGGCGGAAGGCCAGGCCGGCGCTGCGGCGTGGACGCTGGACAATATGCGTCAGGGCGTTGGCTATGTCTGGCACGTCAAGACCGGTGTTGTCGCTAATCAGCACATGGATGCTGTTCACCGTGTTATTGGTAACGCCGGTGTTGTGCTGGTCGGTGAAGGTGATCCGAACCGCGTCAAGCAGATGATTGCTCGTGAAAAGAAGTCGCTGGCACGCATTGCGGGCGAAGCTCCGATTTACGACATGATTGCTGGTAGCGACGAGGGCCAGGTCCCGCCGAAGAAGCTGCAGCGCGAACTCATGCGTTTGCCGCGCAACCTGAATAAGGATCAGGCTAACGCTCTGAATGAGCGCATCCAGTCGATGGACCGTATTCGCGATGCGCGCGCGAACATGCCCAAGGGTCCAATGCCGAAGGGCGCTAACCCACAGGCCGGCATGAACCGTCGTGCGCGCCGTGCCGCCAATCGCGGCAAGAAGCACTAGAGGTTTTAGCTAGGTTTCACCAGGGTCGGTTGCTCGGGCAACCCACCGAGGGGCAATCTAGGTTGAAGCAGAAAAAAGGGGCTTTCGGGCCCCCTTTTTTTGTGCTTTAAAGCTTTAAAACGATGCCTAAAGCCATGTCTTCACACACAGTTATTGATGTCTTGTTGAAGTGATTGCTCTCACTTATCACGCTGTCAGCAAAGGTCGTATCCTTGCTGGAAACAATGCTTAATGAAGATTACTGCTAGTTGTGCCACCATGGGATATGTGCAACTCTTGGCTGAAAATGAACTCTTAGCGCTTCTAGTGATTTTGTTTCTTGGCCTGGCAATTGGCCAGATCAAGATCTTCGGCTTCAAGCTTGGCGTGGCTGCCGTCCTTTTCGTCGGCCTTATCCTCGCGACTATTGAGCCGGAAATTCAAATCTCCCCGTTGATTTACATCGTGGGCCTGGCATTATTCGTCTACACCATCGGGCTGGAGGCGGGCCCCGAGTTCTTCAGCTCGTTACGCTCGCGCGGCATCAAGCACAACCTGTTCGGCATTGGTGTGCTCGCAGTTGTCACCATCGAGTCTTTCCTGCTGATCAAGTTTTTGCCTATCGATCCGGTGGAAGGCGCAGGCGCCTTCACAGGCGCCCTGACCAACACCCCGGCTATGGCAGCAATCGTCGATGCTCTTCCTAGCCTCATTTCGGATAAGGGCGAGCTGGCCGCTGCGCACGATATGCCGGTGATTGGTTACTCCCTGGCCTACCCAATCGGCGTGCTGGCAGTGATTGCTTCTATCGGTATTATGTCGAAGGTCTTCCGCGTCGATCACGACCAGGAAGCTATTGACGCAGGTGTTGCCGCGCTTCCGCTGCATACTCGGGACATCAAGATTCTCAAGGACGACCTGCCTTCCATCACTGACCTTCCGTCGAAGTTCGGTTTGGACATTACGGTTTCACGCATTGAGTACAAGGGCCACCTCTACATTCCATCACCGGGTGACACTGTCTCCGTCGGCGATATTATTTCCGTCGTCGGTACAGAGGAAGAAATTGCTCGTGCCGCCGAGTACCTTGGCGAGCTTATGCCAGGCGATCCGACACACGACGGTCGCCTGGACTTCCGTCGCATCTTCGTCTCTGCATCTGACGTGGTCGGTGTCCCCATTGCGGAACTTCAGACTCGCATGGACGGCATGATCATTACGCGTATTCGCCGCGGCGACCACGACATCGTCGCAGAGCCAAACATGCGCCTAGAGCTTGGTGATCGCGTCCGCGTAGTTGCACCGCCAGAGAAAATCAAGGACGCAACAAAGTTCTTCGGCGACTCTTACAAGAAGCTTTCCGACGTCAACCTCTTGCCCCTCACCCTTGGGCTTACGCTGGGTGTCTTGGTGGGTCTCATCAAGATTCCGCTTCCGGGCGGCAGCTCGCTCGCCCTGGGGTCCGCTGGTGGTCCACTGGTTGTGGCGCTGATTCTGGGTGCTGTCGGTCGCACTGGCCCGTTGGTTTGGCCTATCCCCTACTCGGCCAACCTGGCGTTCCGCACCATGGGTCTAGCACTGTTCCTGGCTGGTATCGGCACCACTGCCGGTAAGGGATTCCAGGCTGCGTTGTCTGACCCGGCATCACTGACAGTTCTGGGGCTTGCCGCCATCATCGCGTTTAGCTCCGCACTGTTGACCCTCATTGTCGGTCACCGTGTGCTGAAGATTCCATTCGGCCAAACTGCGGGTATCCTCTCGGGCTTGCAGACTCACCCGGCAGTGCTCTCATACGTCAACGACCAGGCCAAGAACGAGTTGCCGGCAATGGGATACACAACGGTGTATCCAATGGCCATGATCATGAAGATTATTCTCGCCCAGGTCCTGGTCGTGTTGGTGCTATAGCGCTAACCCAAAATGACGGCCGTGCCAGTGGCACGGTCGTGCATGCCGCGCATATCCGAGTCGGTGATTGCTGGCGGCAGCAAGAAAAGAGTAAGCAAGCTGCGGAAGAAGGCACGAACAAAGCCAACTCGCTCGCTGGGCTTGTCCACGCGAGCGACACCCATCTTCATCATCCACTGGCCCGGAGTGCGGGCGAACAGCCAAACCGACACCGTGCCAATAATGAGGAAGACAACTGGCGAATAGGTCGCAAGGAATGACTGCCAGGCGATAAACGAATCCCCGAACTGGTCAATCTGCGCCTCGCTCGGGCCGAAGAACATCGAAAAAGCGCCGGCAATCATCAAGGAAATAATCCAGTCAATGAGAATGCCGCCGACGCGACGCATCAACGTCGCTTGCGATCCTGGGCCATCGGGGGCAAGACCCAATGCCTGGCCGGGATAGTCCGAGAGCTTGTCCGGATTATCGAACTCTCCCGGAATCTGAGGGCCATCTAGCCAACTGTGCTTTTCTTCCATGGGTTCATAGTCTAATGCAGCAATCCGGCTATCAAATCACGGGCTGGGACAGCCATTCAGCGCGTGCGGGGGTAATCCGGGGGCGATGTTGCGTCGCCTTTTCCATTTTCTTATCAGCATGGGAGCTAAAGGCGCGTCGTAAAGCGTGTGTGACGCGAATGCGCAGGATATTGCCGTGTTTCCACAAACAGATAACTTACTCCCTATTTGCGTAACCCATTCCGTATTGGCGAATTCCTCACGCGCCATGCCAGAAATTCGTGGTTCTAATTCCAGAATGAATGCGTGGTTCGTTAAGCTTGAAGGCGTCAACCGGCCAGTCCTTGACAGCGCGGCAGGTGCACGAAACAGCGTGCAAGAATTCCCTGCTGCGTACTAAACAAGGCCAACTAAGGAGACCGCACATGTCCTTCAAAACTCCCGAGGAAGTAGTCGCGTATATCAAGGAAGAGGGCGTCGAGTTCGTAGACGTCCGCTTCACGGATGTTCCCGGCATCGAGCAGCACTTCACCATCCCGGCATCCGCATTTGACGAGGACGCGATGGCCGAAGGCCTGGCATTCGACGGTTCCTCGATTCGTGGTTTCACTTCCATCGACGAGTCCGACATGGCACTGCTGCCCGACCTGAGCACCGCGCGCATTGACCCGTTCCGCAAGGCAAAGACTCTGAACGTCAAGTTCTTCGTCCACGATCCGTTTACCCTCGAGCCGTTCTCCCGCGACCCGCGTAACGTCGCGAAGAAGGCGGAGGAATACCTCATCTCTACCGGCATCGCCGACACCTGCTTCTTCGGCGCTGAGGCGGAGTTTTACATCTTCGACAACGTCAAGTTCGAGACCGACACCAACCGCGGCTTCTACGAAGTTGATTCCATCGAAGGCTGGTGGAACCGCGGCAAGGACCAGAACCCGGACGGCTCTGCAAACCTGGGTTACAAGACCCGTCTGAAGGGCGGCTACTTCCCTACCGCTCCGTACGACCACTACCAGGACCTGCGCGACAAGATGTGCCTGAAGCTCGCTGACGCCGGCTTCGACCTGGAGCGCGCCCACCACGAGGTCGGCACTGGTGGCCAGCAGGAGATCAACTACAAGTTCAACACGATGTTGCACGCTGCAGACGACCTGCAGACCTTCAAGTACATCATCAAGAACACCGCCTGGGAAGAGGGCAAGTCCGTCACCTTTATGCCGAAGCCGCTGGCTGGCGACAACGGCTCGGGCATGCACGCTCACCAGTCGCTGTGGAAGGACGGCAAGCCGCTGTTCCACGATGAGGCCGGCTACGCAGGCCTGTCGGACATCGCTCGCTGGTACATCGGCGGCATCCTGCACCACGCAGGTGCGGTACTGGCCTTCACCAACCCGACCCTGAACTCCTACCACCGCCTGGTCAAGGGCTTCGAGGCTCCGATTAACCTGGTCTACTCGCAGCGCAATCGCTCTGCCGCTGTTCGCATTCCGATCACCGGCTCCAACCCGAAGGCAAAGCGCATCGAGTTCCGCGCCCCGGACCCGTCGGGCAACCCGTACCTTGGCTTCGCTGCCATGATGATGGCCGGACTGGACGGCGTGAAGAACCGCATCGAGCCGCACGCTCCGGTCGACAAGGATCTCTACGAGCTCCCGCCGGAGGAAGCCGCCGACATCCCGCAGGCTCCGACCTCTCTCGAGGCCGCACTCGAGGCCCTGCGCAACGACCACGAGTTCCTGCTCGAGGGCGATGTCTTCACCGAGGACCTCATCCAGACCTACATCGACTACAAGTACGAAAACGAGATCGAGCCGGTTCGCCTGCGCCCCACTCCGCAGGAATACGAAATGTACTACGACTGCTAAAGTTTTCGCTTCACGACGGCCACAGCAAGCAGCCCCCATTGCTCCTAGTGGCCGCCCAACAAGCTTGGTAGATACCGCCTGACCACAGTAAATGTGGCCAGGCGGTTTTTCGTTGCGGCCATGCTGACTGCGGGTGCCTGGGCCCGCATACGCGCGCGTATGTGAGCACGAATTTGTGCGCGGTTCCGGGCCACTCCCCTGAACAGGGCCATACACCACCACAAAAGGGCCGCGACTCCTGCACGAGTAGAGTTGCACGCTCTCCGCCCCAGTCTTATCGATGCAATATTCACTTGTCGATGCGCTATAGCGTGGCCATAAGTGAACAGCGCATCGACAAGTGACAGGGTGGGGAGGATACCGTGCGCATAAGTGCCGGACAGCCGTCGACAAGTGAAGGAAAATCATCGATAGGTGCCAGAAAATTGGCCATACGTGCGAGGGTGGCGCTAGGGACAACACGAGGGACGGATGCGAGGGACACCGCAAGGGGGCGGACACCAAGAGCGGATGGGGCATGCTGCGAAGGTAGGATGCCAGGCAATCACGCCCGTTGAACCAGAAATGTGTCGCAACTTAATGACATGTGACAAAGTTCATAAACATTGATGCGTGGGAGGATAATTCACTCATCTGTAATCGTTCTCAAAAAGTATCAATTGTGCATGTCGAAGTAGTTATTACGGGCAACTTATTGACGGAAGTTGGGCTCTGTCGCTGTGACCGTCGTAAAGCGGGAATGTCGTGCTGAAAACTGCGTAAACGCCCCTACGCTGTGGTTTTTCCGTATGGTGGTACGCCATACCCCTCGGAAATGGCGACTCGAGAGCCCACGCCGAGGCGATTTGATTGATTCTGGAGAGCATGCATCTGGAATAACTTAAGCCCAGCCGCCGCATAGGGTGGCCGATGAACATTAAGAAGGATTTGAGCATTCTTGACTAACGAAAACGCTGCCAACCCAGAAAACTCAACTCGCATTGATTTTCTCTACCTCAGCGAACCTGACATGGTTGAAGCTGGTGTCACGGATTTCGCCAAGTGTGTTGAGACCATGGAAGAAACCCTGATTCTGCTGGCCGACGGCGACTACCGGATGGCCGGCGCTTCCGCTAACTCCCACGGTGCCCAGATCAACTTCCCGGATAACCCAATCCATGAGGGTATGCCGGCAAATGGCCCTGACCGTCGTTTCATGGCAATGCCCGCTTACCTCGGTGGTCGCTTCAACGGCGCAGGTGTGAAGTGGTACGGCTCCAATGCCGATAACCGCCAGAACGACCTGCCACGTTCGATCCACCTGTTCATTCTCAACGATGCAATTACGGGTGCCCCGAAGGCTGTCATGTCGGCAAACCTCCTGTCGGCCTACCGCACTGGCGCTGTTCCGGGTGTCGGCGTCAAGCACCTGGCCGTCGAAGACGCCGAGGTCGTTGGCATCATTGGCCCGGGTGTTATGAGCCGCACCATTCTCGGCTCCGCTATGTCGCAGCGTCCGAGCATTAAGAAGGTTAAGGTCAAGGGCCGCTCCCAGGCTTCGACCCAGAAGGCTGTGGATTGGATTAAGAACGAGTTCCCGCAGCTGGAAGAGGTCCGTATCGTCGAGACCGAAGAAGAGGCCATCCGCGACTCCGACATCCTCATCGCCGGCACCTCGACTTCCTCCGATGGCCCGTCCGGTTTCCCGTACTTCAAGAAGGAGTATCTGAAGCCCGGCGCGCTGCTGCTCATGCCAGCCGCTGCACGCCTCGACGACGACTTCGTGCGTTCCGACGACTGCAACCTCGTCGTTGACTACACCGGCCTGTACGAAGAGTGGTTCAACGAGAACGGCCCAGACGTGACCTATGAGCGCTTGCTCGGTATTCCGGGTAACCGCTGGTGGGACATGAAGGAAGAGGGCACTCTTCCCGCCGAGAAGCTTGTCAACATTGGCGATATCGCTTCCGGTAAGGCCCCGGGTCGCCAGAACGACGAGGAAATCTTCTGCTACTCCATCGGAGGCATGCCAGTCGAGGACGTCGCCTGGGCCACCGATGTCTACGACAACGCCCTGGCAAAGGGCATCGGCACCAAGCTGAACCTGTGGGATGTTCCGCTGCTGAAGTAGTAGTGACCAGTAATTTCAACACCACGATTAGTAAGCTCAACAAGCTAGACGCGAAGTAGGCGAGTTTTACCAATGGGTAAGTTCAAACCCAGCAGTGACCAGACAACTCCGGAAGGAATCCAACGATACATCCGGGACAATGACATTCGCTGGGTAGACGTCCAGTTCACCGACGTTCCCGGCATCGAACAGCACCTAACCGTTCCGGTATCCGAGTTTGATGAGGACTCAGCCTACGAGGGCCTCGCCTTCGACGGATCGTCCATTGCGGGTTACACCTCGGTGGATAACTCCGACATGATGCTGCTGCCCGACCTGGACACGGCTTTCATCGACCCGTTCCGTAAGTCGAAGACGCTGAACATGAAGTTCTTCGTCCATGACCCGCACACCCGCGAGCCATTTAGCCGCGACCCGCGCAATATTGCCCGTAAGGCCGAGAACTACCTGAACGAACTGGGCTTCGCCGATACCTGTAATTTTGGCGCTGAGGCAGAGTTCTACATCTTCGACTCCGTCCGCTACGACTCCAGTTCAAACAAGTCATTCCACGAGGTGGATTCGGTTGAGGGCTGGTGGAACTCCGGGGTGAAGGTAAACCCGGACGGATCGCGCAACCTCGGCCACAAGGTGCGTACCAAGGGCGGCTACTTCCCTACTGCTCCGTATGACCACATGCAGGATCTTCGTGACGAAATCGGCGAGCACCTGCAGGATGTTGGCTTCCATGTTGAGCGCTCCCACCACGAGATGGGTTCGGGCGGTCAGCAGGAGATTAACTATCGTTTCAATACTCTGCTGCACGCCGCCGATGACATGCAGACTTTCAAGTACGTGGTGAAGAACACCGCCAAGTTCAACCAGAAGTCCGCTACCTTCATGCCGAAGCCGTTGGCCGGCGATGGCGGCTCTGGTATGCACATCCACCAGTCACTGTGGAAGGATGGCAAGCCACTATTCCACGATGAGAACGGCTACGGTGGCCTGTCCGACATGGCGCGCTACTACATTGGCGGCATCCTGAAGCACGCCGGTGCAGTCCTGGCTTTCACCAACCCGACGATGAACAGCTACCACCGCCTGGTTCCGGGATTCGAGGCTCCCGTCAACTTGGTCTACAGCCAGGAGAACCGCTCGGCCGCCATCCGAATCCCGATTACCGGCGCAAACCCGAAGGCCAAGCGCATCGAGTTCCGCGCTCCGGACCCGTCGGGCAACCCGTACTTGGCTTTCACCGCCGCAATGATGGCTGGTCTCGACGGCATCAAGAACCGTATCGAGCCTGGCAAGCCGATTGACAAGGACCTCTACGAACTGCCACCAGAGGAACTCAAGGACGTCCCTACCGTCCCGCATTCGCTGGAGGGTGCGCTGAAGGCGCTGGAGGAGGACCACGAGTTCCTGCTCGCCGGCGATGTCTTCACACAGGATCTCATCGACGCGCATATCCGCTACAAGTTCGAGCAGGAGATTATGCCGGCACGTCTGCGCCCGACGACGCAGGAGTTCGAGCTCTACTACGACTGCTAGTACGCACGGCATATTTGCACAACTGACCTGCGTTTATTTGTATAACTGCTAGGCAGAAGCGAACCCCTCGGCTTTTCGGCAGAATTGTCGAGTGGTTCGCTATTTTCATACCCAATTTAGGCGGTTTTCAACTCGATTTACCCTGTTTTCACCCGCTCCTTCTGCAAAATCTGGTGCCCGACCACGGCTTCTAGGCCACGGCCTCCTGGTAAGTTCCAGGAGGCCTCGTGACCTCTTATGCGGCTTCGCCAATCTGAAACGGGCCTTCGCGCCCCGCAATGCTCAGCATGTCCTCGCGTGCCCGGCCTTTACGCGAGCGCCCGCCCCGAGGTGGCCTTGGACCAGGCCCCTCGTCTATTTGCCTGCGCAGGTAATTTATTGCAAGCAAAGCGTTAGTTCCAGCAACAGCCAGACCAATAAAGAACAGGAACGCAGCTATGCCTCGCATGTACCGCTTAGTGCGTTCACCCTTGCCGATAGCGACCATGCTCTTCATGCTGTGGTTACGTGCTTCAACGAGGTTGCGGGCTTTGCAGTAGAGCTGTTCCCACTCCCCGGTGTAGGCCGGTGGTCCTTGCTGGGCGTACTTGTGGAAGCGGTCATGCTCGTGGATACTCACCAGTACCGAGGCTTGGGAGCAAATCTTGCCGGAGGTATTCACCTTGTCCAGGACGTGCTGTGGCAGTGGCATGGGTGGCTGACCCAACGCGGTTTTCTTGGCTACTGCTTCGTGCGATTGTTTGTTGCCGGCCCGAAGTGGGCAGAGCACCTTGCCGGACAGTGCTGGGCAATGGAAGCGTTGGGAGCCGTCAGCGCGTGTTTCTTTAATCGGAAGTTGTAAGGCATTTCGCCGAGCGTGCTTCGACTCGCGCTCAGCGTCGGTCATGTCTTTGTTCTCGTGGTCAGCCTTAGGGTGAAGTGGGGCCTTGAACGCTGCAATGCACGGGCAATAGGGCCGCCTGCGACTTGGGTAATACCCTCCACGTCAGCAGTAATTCCGAGGGCTTCTTCTCTGTCTGGGAG
The DNA here is from genome assembly GCF_001810555.1 of Corynebacterium sp. HMSC063G05. Taxonomy (NCBI): domain Bacteria; kingdom Bacillati; phylum Actinomycetota; class Actinomycetes; order Mycobacteriales; family Corynebacteriaceae; genus Corynebacterium; species Corynebacterium sp. HMSC063G05. The sequence goes on from NZ_KV801849.1 coordinate 213,225, forward strand.
GTCTCCAATATGGCCCCAAGCGTCCAAGCGCGTTGGGCGTTGGTAGTTGTCCACCGCAGCACCGGGGGGAGTAAATGCGGTCACCGACGAGGTAGCGTCGTGGCAGGCCGGATTTTCGGAACACTGCAATAGCGAGCCGACCGTTGAACCCTACACGACGGCCAGGCTTATCGAGAGCTACGCCAACAAGGGGAGCCGGAATATCTTCGCCAAACCGACCGCCGGTGGCCACAACAAGCGTTGCGTCGAGGCCGAAGACACGCTTTTCAGTCACCGTTACGCCCGGCGCGTCGCCGTTATGGTCACGTCCGCGGCGGCACCGGCCCACGCCCGGTTGTGTCGGCATGATTTTGCTCTTTTTGGTGGTGCCATAGGTCAAAATGTCAATGACGGTCGCGTCGAGAACCAGGTCACCAAGGTACGTCTCGAACACATCGTCACCGAGGAGCCGAGCGGACGCTACGGCCAGTAGGGAGCCGAACACGGACCCGCGCATATTACGCTGTTTAATGAACTCCGGGTCGCGCGTAGCCTTAATGGCGTACGAGACCTCTTTTTTCAATCGCTCCCGCATCGGGGTTTCCGGGTACAGATTGAAGCAGGAAATCACCCGCCACTGCAGCGTATTGCGGTAGCGGTGGGACCACTGCTTGTAGGTGCCACGACGAAAGTCCTCGGTGCGCAGGCCAATAGCGTCCCAGTCTTTCTTGTCGAGGCGTCTGGCGAGATTATCGGCGGTGACCGAGAGGTTCATGGGTAGCTGCATGAACACCGGCAACAGCGCGAGAATGAGCGCTGCCCGCACGGAAATGTGAGACGGGCGCCTGCCAGGTCCTTTTGCTTGCTTGTCTCCCGCGTACCATTCCTCGCACTGTTCGAGCACATCGGAGGTGTCCACAATGCGCGCAGTAATGTCAATGAGGTCAAGGCTGACTTTTCCCTTGTCTGGCAGGGTAATGAGCTTTCAACCTCTTCTTGTGTTTCGTGGTGCTCATGTGGCTCACCTCCTTTCTTCGTGTTGGTCAGTGTCGGTTTCGTGTTCGCTAGTTGTTAGTGACCAGGCGCAGCGCGGGCCGGCGAGTCGTGGTCTCGGTGCCGTCCGGGTTAACCGCGCTGTGCTTGCCACGTAGAAGCTCTCGCGCCTGCGGCCCTTCGGTGTCCACTTCCCGCAGCCAGGATGTGAAGTGCTGGAGGGAGGCTACGCCCGCAGCGAGTGCGACAACAGCCTCAGGCACAAATTCACGAAACGGCCAACGGCCCACGTCGTGCGCAGTCGACGGGAGTCCAAGCGGACGTGTTCGGGCTTGCCAATACGTGTCGAAATGGCGGCCACAGACTCGGTGGTGGCGTGGGCGCGTTGCGGAAACAGCACCAATGAATTGCAGGTCGGCAGCGCGCGCACTTGGGTACCAACAACCTGCTCCCATTCAGCACGTACCGGCACGGTTCTCGTCCCGGCACCTCGGTAGCCACGGGCGGTGACAAGAACACCGGCAGCGTCAATCGTCACGTCGCTTCGGGTAAGTGTGGACATTTCTTTCGAGCGCAGTCCCGCCCCTAGCCCCAGTGCAAGGTAGGTGCGTGCGCCCGCGCGTTGGTAGTCGGTACCTAGCGAGTACGACCACTGGACGAGCTGGCTCTACTCTTTCACCGTGTAGGGTGCGTCGGGGGCTTCGTAGCCATAGGCGACGGTAGCGTCCCCGAACGGCCACTCGGGGTTGAGTTTTCGCCCCAGAGCTACGATTACGGGGCGGCGTGCGCCCTTGACACGACTCGGCCAAGGGCTGACACCAATGGCGTACTCAATGGTTGCCGGGGACAGCACACCTTCAACGGTGAGCTGCGCCCCAGGTGTTCGACGGCAATGATGGCCGTCCAAGCGAGTGCGAGCGTGTCGTTGCGTAGCGACTCCGCAGACACGACCGCTGGGGCGAGGTAGGCAAGAGCAAGTGGGCGGACAAAGGGTGCGACGATCTGCCACTGCGCAGCCGAAAGTACGCGTGGTCGGTAGTCCCGGACAATGCGGGCAAAGTCAGGCATGACAAAACTTTCGTCTGCCAGGTGTCTCGTCTGGTGCCAACTGCACGCTCAATGGTGGACGAGGCGGCAGAGGTGGTGGTGCAGTAGGAAAAGGTCTGGCACGAAACCAGAAACGGTGTTTTTTGAAATAAACGCACCAGGCCCGCAGGGCCACTGACCAGGCCCAATGACATGGGCCGCCACTTCCAGGGGCGCCGAGTCATGACTTACCTCCTACAACAAGGCGCAGCCGTGGACGCAAAGCAGCCCGCTCGACAGTGCTCACGTCATAGCGAAGCGCCAGGTCGCACGTGCCCCCGTAACTCGTCGACGCCTCTAGCGCCCAGACTGCTACATAGCGCCCAACAACCGCCGCCACCTGGGGGGGGAAGCCCACCTCGTCTTGAAGCTGCGCCACGGCCCACGTTTCGCGAAACACTGTCGACGACACGTTCACCCAGGAGGGGAACTCGACACACGCAAACGGTACGTTGGTCTTCACCAAGCAACCGGGCAACTGCGACAGGCTAGTGAGCGCCTGTCGAAACCTCAACGCGGGCAGTCCTCGTCTCGTCGCCCACCCGTACCCATGCACCATGAGGATCTATGACGCTGCCCTCAATGGTGCGAATGATGGACATGGGCAACTCCAGCCCAAATGACAGCGCAATGGTTGCCACAACGTTCCGCTTCCGTGCTGTCGCCGAAATGGTGGTTGACCACCGGAAAACCGTGTTACGTTGCTGCGGTGACAAGTACGTGGTGGGGCGTGACAGCACTGCCAGCTGGCGTGTCGGCGGTGTGCAGCGGGCGTACCCCCAATGCTCATGCCCCAGCCAGCGACTCACAGCAGCCAGCCGCGACTCGTAGGTTCGTTTCGTTCCCGCCGGAACACCCGACACTGAAGCTACCCACCACCACACCAACTCGCGGCAAAACAGGCCGTCAACCCCAGCATGTGCTCGGCTTAGATCAGCTCCCGTGGCGGCCGCCGACTCAGCTACATAACGTGCAAGCAGCGCACCAATGCTCGCCAGCTCTCGCGCATTACGAATACCGTCCCGTCCGCCGGTACGGTGAGCCACGTCAACTCCCAAGACCAGCAACCGGCGTACATGCACCAGCACTTGCCGTTTAGCTCCGCGACGGGGCAATAGCGCTTCGCGTGAGCAAGCAGCTACATGTAGGTGCTGGTTTCGTGAACCTGAGTCATTTACGCCACCGCCTTCGGGCGTGGCGACGAGAACTGACTCTCGTCAGCATTTAGCGTGAAAGCATGACCGACAACGACGCCTACGCAGGTAAGGCCGCGAAGGAGCTGTACCCCGGCTGGCCGGACAGTCGATTGCCCAAGCTGGAGTCGGCCCACCAAGTCATTGAGGACCTGGCTGCCAATGTCTTTCGTCGCTACCGCAACTACACGCTCAAAGAGTTCGCCGAAGACACTGGCGTGAGTGCGTCGACCATTTCTGATTTGACGCGCGGTAATGCGTGGCCGAGTGCATTGACTGTGGCGCGACTGGAGGTGGCGGTGAGGTACCCGTTGTGGCCGAGAAAACATGTCCATACCCCAAGCCGAAACCACGGGATGGCAAACCCATAAGATTCCGCAAAAACTCTTACGGTTCTTCGGCCCCTGACACCCAGGCGCCCCTCTACGACTTACCAGCTCATTCCGCTATCGCGTTTCCGTCCGGTATACCGGACTACATCTCCCTAACCTGCACTGTTTAATTCCCACCCTGACGACTCCAGCCGCTACAGTGGAAGCTATGACCACGGCCCGCCACCCCAGGGCGCGGGCGCACCTCACGCCCCTCCCCCCCCAACGCGCACTACCCCGCCTGGCCGAACGGCCCCACCTGCGGCGGCGCCGACGCACCCGTGCAGACCTTCGTTGCGAACCTCGCCGCGGTTGTTGAAACGAACCTCACCGCGGGATTCTCCCAAGCAGAACTATGCAGGCGCGCCGAGGTCGTCAAGGCGACACTGACGAAGATTCTCCAGGGCGCAGTGTGGCCCGATTCGCGCACCGTGGCGAGGTTCGAGACGGCTGTGCAGCAAAGGCTGTGGGTGGGGCCGGCGTAAGCACCTAGACCTCAATCGCTTCACGCACAACGCTGGCTACTGCGAAACCAAGCAACGGCGGAACTGCATTGCCAATTTGACGGAAACGCGCTGACTGCCTTCCCTGCCACGGAACATCCCGAGGGAAAGTCTGCAAGACCGCAGCTTCCTCAACGGTGAGGCGACGCATCCTCGCAGTGTCGGGTACGTCAGAAAGCGGCTCTTGGTTTTCGTAGAAAAGCCGACGATGGTAGTTTTCGACCCAAGCTTTCCCTCCGTCTAGCTGGTCGAGATCGACAATCGGAGTGCGATTGCCTCCCATTGAGGCGGGCAGTGTCTGCGATGGCTTGTCCAGATTGATGACACGCCCCTGGCCATTGAAGAGCATCCCGGCAAAAGGAGATTTTCGCAACACTGGTTTCTTGGCGAGAGTGATCTTCGCCGTGCATAGGCTGTCATTTCCGGGTTCTCCTGCCGGAGGGAGCGTCAGCAAGGCAGCACGCGCGGACGGCGGATTTTCTTCCGTTGGAGGTTTCGGCCAATTGAGTTCCACCCCATCAACTGGAGTTCCAATCAAGAACATTCTTTCTCGGGACTGTGGCACCCCCCAGTGAGACGCGTTAAGCACAACTAGGTCAACTTTGTAGCACTCGCCCGCTTTTTCTTTGAGGGCTTCGATGATGTCTGCCCACCGCCGATTTCGTGCAAGAGCTGCAACGTTTTCCATGATGAAGGCTCGTGGTTTGATCGTCGAAACGATACCCAGAAAGTCAAAAACATGCTTTGATCGTGGGTCATCGGGGTTCATGAGGCCAGCAACAGAGAAGCCTTGGCATGGTGGACCGCCGACGACCAGGTCAGCCATCCCTGGGTAGAATTGGCCACTGAGTGACCGAACATCAGCGGAAATGGCGGTGTGGCCTTTGAATCGGGCTGCGGTTTCCCCCCATTCAGGGTCTTTTACCTGAGATAGCATCGCGTGCGTGGCAACGGCATCCGGGTCAATGTCGTTGGCGAACACTGGGCGAAAACCTGCTCTAGCGACTCCCAAATCTAGCCCTCCGGCACCAGAGTAGAGCGAAACGAATGTCGGCCCGTCTAGCCCATTTGAGGGGTGAGCGCTAGGTGTATTTGTCATAACCCAGCACGCTATCATGCGCTGGCGCTTTTAGCTCATCTACCCTACCGCTATGCCTGAAATCCCCTCCCTCGAATTCGACACCATGCTCGCGCAGGAGTTGTGTCAGAGGCGAAAGAGGCTAGGGATGTCCCAGACCGCTCTTGCCGAAGAGCTGGGAATTGACCAGACATCAGTATCAAAAATTGAAGCCGGTGCGCGTCGAATTAGCGCGCACACCGCCTTGCGATGGCTTGTAACTTTGGGCACAACGGCAGACGAAGCTGGAGCAGTCCTTGCCCAGCTGTGGCACGAGTCGGGTGCTGAATCAAAGAGCCTGTGGAGTCTGGCTGATGACCATAACTGATTACGCGTTTTACCGCGCGGTAGCCAGTCTTCAACTCCCCATACCGGATGAAAAACTCGACGAGGCCTGCACAGCGATTTTCCAAGCGATTTCGGGAACCGAAAAGATACAACACGCAGAAGATGCTGCCATCATTCTCAGTGACTCCATCGAAGAATGGGCATTGACCTCCACTGCGCCCCCGGTGCTTAAGAAAGCACTTGCCGCTGGCTTAGGAGTTGGCAACGACAGGTTCTCCCTTACCAGCGATGAATACCTCAAAGCTTATGCGCGGCTGCGCAATGGCGGACGAGATTGGACCCCTCTTGACCATTCGTCTTCGGTGCTTTTGCTATCTCGCGCACGCCTGATTCTCGACTTTGTAGCAATCAAGAAGTTCTCCGGGGCCCATATCTCACAGGTTTTCGCCACGACTGAAAAAGCGCTCCTCGTCCATTACAACGCCATTCATGCCGTAGCCCAATCAAAGGGGTTGGACCCCAGTCTCGACAAAGGTAGGGCTGGCGAAGAATTGTGGGGCCAGGACACTGCCCGTTCGTCGGTACTTTTCGCCGACTCGAATGAAGACGAAAGCTGCGTTATTGCAGGTGAGTTAATTTCACAATGGGCGCCAAGCATGGGAGAAAGCTGCGCTCTTGACCTCTTGCACCTAGCCAAAGGTGTCACATCAGATACCACGAGTGACCCTAAATGGCCGTATATCCAGATGCTGCACTGGTGTGTATTGTCGCAAGAGTTTTTCGATCACCCGCCCACCTACTTGTACGAGTTCAGCCCCCGTTCAACGCTCTTTACCGAAACCATTTGCGGAAAATACGCGGCAGCTACTGGAAACCCGATTCTCAACAATGCTAAAGCGGTAGCGAAACTCGACCATAGTTGGGCGATGAACCGCAAAGCGACCGAAGCTCACTCCCTCGTCAGCTTGCTCGAAACCATCGAATCCCTCCCTTACCAAGCACGCCGGGAAGTCTGCCGCGTTATCCGTGCGTGGATTGCCCGAATCATCAGTTTGGCGCAAGTTGACTCGACCGAACTTCCCACCTCGCTTTATCTCGATGACTACCTTGCCTTGACCCACTACATCTGCGACAACGAAACATATACTTCGGGTGTCATTGAGCAACGTGTGGTCGACGCACTTGGCATGGTCCATTACGCCAAGCCCGGCTGGAAGCCAAGGGGAATTGGCGATAGCGTCAACGCCTCGAACATAAGCAGGAAGAAACTCGGAGACATTGAGTTCGCCAACATTGATGCTCGCATAGCCATTGCTATCGAAGCACACGGGGGCGTGTTGACCGCGCCTTATGTCGCGGCCCACCACAAGTCACTTGTGAGAATCGTTCAACAAAGGCTTGATGATTCTTGGCTTGCTATTGACGATGCCGACAAATGGACGATCAAGGTAGTTTTTGTCGGCCATGGAATAGACCCCGACTTGCCTACTTCGGATTCAATTCTCGGGGTCAACGTCATATACGACTACATGGACTACCACGATTTTGCCCGCACCGCCCTGTCGGAAGCCGAAGAATCCGACCTAGAATCAGCATTTGAGCGTTACCTCCGAAGTGCGCTTAACAATCGTACCGTAAGGCAAAGCGCCCGCGACCGCGCCCTAGCCATTATCGAAAGCACGCGATAACCTCCCCCAAAGGTCTTCACTTTTGATCCGCGAGACAGACCGGAAGCAATTACTTGGGTATGATGCCCGGCATTGTGTCAGCGACTTCAGAGACATACATGTAGGCAGGGGTATCTTGCGTGAGTGGCTGACGGTTGATGTTGAGGATAACCGCCGAAGCATCCACGTCCCGGATAGCCGTAGAGGACTCGCAACGGGTAGCCTCGTTACGGAAGGCGGTACGGCCCGGCGGAGCGAAGAGCGTGACGGAATCGAACGTAACGACCGGCTCCATGTCGGCAGCCTCGTTCATGGGGTCAAGTAGGTCGCCGTCGAAGAAAATCTCCAGGTGTACAATGTCGCTAGCAAGCGGACGGAAGACGGAGAGAGCGAAGTGTTCCATAACTACCAGGCTATAAAGGATGAGTTTGCCTGGATTGAAAAACTGGAACGATGAGCAGATTCTTTAACTGTTTTTCAGAGGAAGCACATAGGATGTGACTAGTAAAAGAACGAGATGGAATACTCAGCGGTACATTGGCTTGACGTCTTGTACGTATAAGAGCACCAGTTCGGTTGGCTAAGCGCACTCGACCTCCCAGTTCAGAGAACAAAAGCAATTTCGTTAGGAACCACGCAATGAAACTCCGCAGCGTTGATCTTTTTTGTGGCGTAGGTGGGTTAACTTACGGAACCAGTTCGACCGGCATCGAAGTAATTGCAGGATATGACAATGATGCCAAAAGTAAGCTGGCGTACGAAGAAAACAACCCCGGCACAAGGTTTATCCCTCAAGACGTTGCGCTGATCCAGCCTGGAGAAATATCATCCCTGTACCCTAAAGACACCGACGTTCGAATCCTTATGGGATGCGCACCTTGCCAACCGTTCTCAACATATAATCGGCAGCCTCGAAACTCTCCAGCGAGAAGCTCAAAAATGGAGCTTCTTAGCTACTTCGGTATTCACATCAAAGATGTCATGCCTGAAATCATCTCGATGGAAAATGTACCTAACCTAGCCAAGGAACCCGTATTTGGACAATTTGTCGACCTTCTTACAGAACTCGGTTACCACATCGACTGGAAAGTGGTGAACGCTGCACACTACGGCGTACCCCAGTCTAGGAAGCGACTGCTGTTGTTAGCGTCCAGACTCGGGCAAATTTCACTGTTGCCCCCTACCCATGACAAAGACAACTTTATTACTGTCCGGGATAGAATCGGTCGACTTCCAAAGTTGGAAGCTGGCGAGACTCACCCAACAGATAATCTCCATCGCTCACGTTCCCTAACTGAACTAAATTTGAAACGCATTCGCGCTTCTAAACCTGGTGGAACGTGGAAAGATTGGCCTAAGAATCTACTGCCGGAGGCCTACTTAAAGCCGTCAGGGCAATCATTCAAATCAGTGTACGGGCGACTGCAATGGGATCAGCTTTCGTCAACTATCACGACTCAGTTCATTGGCTATGGTTCGGGGCGATTCGGACACCCTTCACAAGATCGAGCGCTGAGCTTGAGAGAAGGAGCCCTTTTGCAGACCTTCCCCGAAGAATACATTTTCGTACCCAAAGACACCGGAAGCGAATACCATGTTCAACCAATCGCTACTCAAATAGGGAATGCTGTCCCGCCACGGCTAGGTGAAGTGATTGGAGAAAGCATAAAAGCCCATTTGAACATCTGATTGGGCTATTCTTTGACTATGGATAACCTCGGACCAATCGAATTTCACACAGCTAATACTGCGGCAACACATCTGGGCAGAAAGCTCTACACAAGTTCTCCGTCGGCCCTTGCGGAACTAGTTGCGAACTCCTACGACGCCTACGCTGACCACATTTGGATCGAACTTGATTCAAAAGCCCGGCGCATTGTTGTAGCAGATGATGGCATTGGGATGTCTTTTCCTGCCGTTAAGAAGCAATATGCTCGTATTGGCCATCCAAAAGAACCAGTAGCAATTCCAAACGGAAAACCTGAACGCAACCCAATGGGAAAGAAGGGGATTGGAAAACTCGCATCTTTTAGTCTTGGAGACACCTATACCGTCTACACCAAGACCCAAAACGATCCAAAATGGATCACTTTCGACCTATCTTATGCGCAAATGGTGAGCACGGCGAATGAAAAATCCTACGAAACAGAAGCCACACTCCTAGATGCCTTACCAGAAGAGATCTCCACCCCGGGCATAAACTCCGGCTTTATAGTAGTAATCCAGAACCTAAGAAGGAATATTACTAAGTCAACTATTGATAATCTGAAAGTGCAGTTGACCAGAAGATTTTCCATTAGTCATTCAAATGTGCAAATCACGGTTAATGGAGACGAGGTAGATCTCTCTCCTTCCGAATTGCTTTATACGCATATCCAAGCGGTTAATTACGTCGGTCATACGCGCGAAGATATTGAGGAAATGTTTCCCAAGGCCAGAGATATTCAAGAGTACACCCCTCAAAAGACTGCTGGATCTCTCACCCCTGAAAACCTAAATGAACTGGCCGAAAAGAAAGTTAAAGCATGGTTAGGTGTGGTCGACAAACCCAACCGATTGACCGAGCTTAGCCTTGGGGGCGTACTTGTTTACATTAACGGAAAGATCGCAGACGAGGATTTACTCAAATCAAACAAATCAGCCCAAATGGGTGGACGCTACGTGACAGGCGAAATCACCGCCGACTACCTCAATTTACAGCCCGAAGACCCGATAACATCGTCTCGACAAGGCCTCGATCAATCAGACGGGAACGTGGCTTTGCTAATAGAACTCGCGGAAGCCATGCAAAACAGAGCTATCCAACAATGGGACGCTATTAAGCACGAGGAAGTCCGAAAGCGCCTGCCCGAGCGCGTCAAGGAAGACGAAAAGTATGTCAATTGGGAGAAGAAGCTTTCACCAAAGCAAAAGCAGTTCAATAACAAGTTGTTGCGATTGATGGGAACTTTTGAAGACTTCGAAAATGATGACTGGATGAAGGATGAGGAGAAGATATCGTTCTTGAACAGCATCACCACTTTGGTAGAAAGCCTCGAACTTCGGGAAATCTCACACTATCTTCCAGAATCTGTGACAGACCAACATCAGTTACTCTCCCTAGTGACCAAGTACCTGGGCAATGTCGCCAGGCAAGATCGCTGGCAAATGGCTGATGCAGCCGCTAAGCGGTTAAATGCTATCAATCAGCTACAGGAGTTAGTCAACAAGAAAAAAGAGTTTGAAAGCGCATTTGAAATCTGTTTGTTTGAAAACCCATGGCTGCTCAATCCCTTTTGGAATCGAACTGGAAAATCAGATGATCAACTCAAAATAATGCGCCAGCATTTTGCGAGCCTTCAAGATACATCTCAAGGAAGGGACAAACGCGGGTTCATTGATATTTATGTCGAAGTTGCGGAAAAAGAGCTGCCAGTGATAGTGGAACTCAAACGACACGATGGAACTGGACATTCAGCGCCGCGAAATATCACCAAAGGCCAGGTCTCCGACCAAATTGACCACTATCGCAAAGGCTTGTTTTCGAAGCTGCCTTTAGAGAAACAAAGGGGGAGGGATTTCGGCGATATTCCTGCTATTTTCATCGCCCCAGGAAACTCCATTCGAGCTGACAACAAAACTGTCGGATTAAGTCTCACAGATATCGAGTCGCTACTCAAAGATAATATCACTGTAAAAACGTACGAACAGCTACTTGAAGAAGCGCGCGCCTCTTATCAAGACTTCTTTTTAGCTCAAAGAGGAAATGAAGATTTACCGTATTTTCGATTTGATCTCGACACGGAAATTCAGAACGAGGAATGACAATGTATAGCACTTCGGGTAGATGCTCGCCCCCCCCCGGTCAGCGATTGCGCTACCCCAAAGTGCCGTCAAAAAAGCTGATGAGCGGAGTTCGGCCGACATATCAAGACGCGTTGGGTAAGTGCCCCTCCGCCGTGGGAATTGGCGGGGAGGTTTCGTGGGAAACTCTGACCTGGGGGTTTACGTTCGTGCAGGTCAGGGAGTTGTTCAAATGTGCCCGCGCGCAGCAAAAACTCGCTTGACGACGCCCACACCGCTACCCCACCTAACCATCTTGGGGTAGCGGTGCTTTTAGCTGGGGCATGCTGTTTTAGTCGGCACATTTAGTAGAGCCAGCACCACTGCGAACTAAACGGATCAGGGCTACCCTTGAAAGGTATGAACAACAAGTCACTGACCCGTTCCACCAATAACAAAATGGTTGCCGGTGTGCTCGGTGGGTTCGCTGAGTACTTCAACTGGGATGCGACTTTGCTGCGCGTTATATTTGTCGCGTCTTTCCTGATGCCGGGCCCGCAGTTTCTTCTCTACATTGCAGCATGGATTATCATGCCGAAGGAAACTTACGCATAAGCGCAATCAACCGGAAGTACTTAAATATCCATACCTTGGAGTATTTATCTAATGAGCGATGCCGCTCCCGAAAAATCCACCAAGAAAATTTACCGCTCGCGTAATGACCGCCTCCTCGGTGGCGTCCTCGCAGGAATTGCGGAAAGCCAAGGTTGGGATATCACTTTCACACGAATGGTCTACATCATCCTTCCCTGCGTTGGATCGATGCTTGGCTGGAAGATTGGCGCTGGATTCCTCGCTCTTTACCTCTTGGCCTGGTTCGTCCTACCAGATGGTGAGTACACGCTTGACGACGAGGCCCGCGGCTCCAATCCCGCAGGGAAAGAAAATAAGCAATAAATGTCAAGCTTAATAAGATTGATACCTATCCGTTACCCGGAACGTCCTCACCAGCACTATTCCAATTTCGCAGTCACGCAAAATCGGTAACAAATAGTGAACAAAGTGCACAGATTCACGTCATTTGACTTGCGCAAGTCTCAGAATTACCTAATGTTCTTTCTGTACGGCTTTGAAGCCACGCCCTCTTCCGATGCCTGATATTCAAAAGAATTGTCATTTTCTCTTTGAATTTAATTCGGGCAAATAGTGGAAGATGCCAATAATTGAATAGGTAACTTAGTTAGCTCTCAAGAAAGTGGTTTGAAATGCAGAACAAGAAGATGACCCGTATCGCTACCGCAATCGTCGGCTCCGCCGCTCTTCTCGGCGGCCTGGCTGCATGTTCTTCCGATGATGCACAGGATGCTGCTAACAACGCCAAGGATCAGGCTGGCCAGGTAGCAACCGACGCCACTGATAAGGCTGGCGACGCTGCTGACGGCGCCAAGGATAAGGCTGGCGACGCTGCTGACGGTGCTAAGGACAAGGCTAACGAGGCTATGAACGGTCTGGGTCTGGGCGACGCTGCTGGCGAGGATGTGGCAGAAGCTGACCTGCCTGAGTCCATCACCGAGGCAGCTTCTTCCTTCACCTCCCCGTACGGTACTGAAGCTGGCGAGTTCAAGTCCGCTAAGAAGGTCGGCGACGCAGTTGCCGCTGAATACGAGAATGTCACCTTCGTTGAGTCCCCGGAGACCAATGGTGCACAGCCACTGATTGGTAAGATTCGCGAGACTTGGGTCGCCAACGGTGCACTGGAAAACGAGATTGGTCTGCCGACCGCTCCGGAGTCCGAGATTGAAAACGGCTGGGAGCAGCCGTTCACTAAGGACACCATGAAGTGGACCTCTGAGGACGGCCAGAACTACACCGACTCCTACGAGAACAAGTAGTTCTACGCCGACCGGTAGATTATGAGCGTGCCTGACGGCACGCTCTTTTTCTTTCCCCTTAGCTAGTCACATTCCCCACTCACCTAGTTTCCCCCACTCACCTAGTCAAAAACGCCAGAGGCCCCACGTCGATGTGCGCCAACAATGTTGATATCGACAATCCCTACGGCAGCCATTGATGCAAAGACCGTGGTGGGGCCTACGAACTTAAAACCGGCTTTCTTCAATGCCTTGGCAAGCGCCTTGGACTCTTCGGAGAAGCTGGGAACCTCTTCGATTGAACGTGGCTCCGGAGACTTCTCCGGCTTAAACGACCACATCAGCTCGGCTAAGCCGCCGTTTTCACGCAAGGCAATAGTCGCGGCGGCGTTATTGATTACCGCGGTAATCTTCCTGCGATTCCGAATGATCTGTTCATCACTCATCAGTCTTTCGACGTCTTCGTCATCGAAATCAGCAACCGCATCGGGGTCGAAGTTCGCGAAGGCTTCCCGAAACGCGGGCCGCTTCTTCAGAACTGTCTCCCACGACAGTCCCGCCTGAAATACTTCCAGGCTGAGCCGTTCGAATAGTCCTTGCTCTTCACGCACCGGCATCCCCCACTCGGTATCGTAATAGTCTCTCAGCAGTTCGCTGTGAGCAGCCCATGCCGGTCGAGCCAATCCATCCTCACCGATGATGAGCCCATTGTTTTCCGTGTAGTCCGATCCAATTTTCATCAGTCTTTCCAATCCCCCAATTCCGGTTTGATTTAACTGCGCGCCGCAGCTGTTAATCCTTGTGGTTCTGTTGACGCCCAACCAGAGCGCCATACACCAGATTGAGTGTCGGTGTTTCCACTGACACCTTCTGCCCCATCCGGCGGATTGCGCCAATCTGAGCATCGAGCTCATTGGCAAGGCCTTCGGTGTAGTCACGCTGCATCGACGAGGTGTTGTCGTACCCCTGAGCATCAGTAAAGGCCAAGGTCCGCGACACGATGTCCTCTGTCAGCGCGACACCGCAGGCTCGACCAACTGCTTCAGTTTCTTCAAACATCCGCGTCAAGCTGTCGCGCATTTCCGAACGCAAGTAACCAATCGGGCTATCAGCCAGGGCGCCTAGTGCACCGAGGTTAGCCACGAACATCGCTTTTGCCCAGATATCGACCCAGATATCCGGGAGCTGTTCGCCACCGAGCCCAGCCGTGTGCATTGCCTCGATAACTGCCCCGACCAGGTCATTAGTGGAGCCATCGAATGTGCCGATGTTCAGGCTCATCGGTCCTGGGCGGAAGGTAACTTCCGCCGGGCCAGTGTGGATAAAGAAACCGCGGATAACACCCGGGAACACCTTGTCCTCACCGAACCGCCCCGCTGCCAAATAAGGGATTTCCACCGAGTTATGGGTGGTCACAACCGCGGCTCCAGCCGGAACTTGTGGGAAAGGATCGTTGCCCGGCAGCGCCTTGGTTGCTGCAATCACAACATCGACGTCGACGCCATCGGCAGTGAGTTCACCCCAATTGTCGGCTGCTTTGACGGGGATAATGCTGCGTTCCCCGTGCTCGTCGATAAGCGTGAGCCCCACCTCACGAAGACGTGTCAGGGTCTCGCCGCGGGCGAGAAAGACAACATCATAACCCGCTTGCACGAGGCGACCGCCAAACCAGCCGCCCACAGCTCCTACACCTAAAACTCCAATCCTCATAGCTGCCACCTTACGACTTCCGTGTTGAGCGCGAAGGAAGTTGCATTCGGTTGTCCACAGGCAATCCAGGCTATCCCCAAATGTGAAATTTGAGCTTGAATTACTACCTTGTCAAAACTATGTAAAGCGGAGTAGGGTCGAAGTTAATAGATATCAACCCAGGGTTGTTACTCTTTTGAGGCAAGACCTGAGGCCCACAGTTTGTGGCGCCTCGGGTCTTTTTGCGTTTAACGGCCCTGCTTACTGTGAAGGAAGGTCACGATGGGGTCGTCAAAAGATTCCAGCGCGAGGGCAATAGTTGAAAACCTCGGTGGACCCGGAAACATCACAAGCATGACGCACTGTGCGACGCGTCTGCGTTTTGAACTCGGTGATGTCTCCAAGATCAACGAGGACAAGATTGACAAGGTGCCGGGCGTACTCGGTGTCGTTCACCAGGGCGATAACCGCTACCAGGTCATCTGTGGCGGTGGCGTCGAATCGATGTACACGGCCATTAAGCACCTACCGGAAATGAAGGGTGCCGGCGCAGTCGCCACTAAGTCCGACGCAGACGTTAAGGCAGAAGCTCGCTCGAAGGCACGCGGCAAGTACTCCTGGCTGGACAATTTCTTCGAGTACCTCTCGGATTCCTTCCGCCCAATCCTGGGCGTGCTGTTGGGTGCATCGCTGATTATCGCGATTGCGGCTGTACTCGACGGCCTGAACATCGTCGACTTCCGCGCTGAGGATAAGTCCGCCACCTGGATTTTCGTCGATGCCATGTGGCGCAGCGTCTTCTACTTCCTGCCAATCATGGTCGCCTACAACGCAGCGAAGAAGCTGCGGGTAGATCCATGGCTGGGCGCAGCCATCATGGCTGCCCTAATGACGCCGGAGTTTATGAGTCTGCAGGATACCGATCGCTTCTCGGACACCATCAAGACAGTCAACGAGGAACTCGGTACCGAAACTTTCACCGCCAACATCTTCGGCCTGCCAATGCAGCTCAATGACTACGGCGGACAGGTCTTTGTACCGCTGATCATGGTCGCCATCCTGGCAGTGGTCTACCACGGTTTGAAGAAGATCTTCCCGGAGAATGTGCAGATGGTCTTCGTGCCGTTTATCTCCATGTTGATTATGATTCCGCTGACCGCTTTCCTCATCGGCCCACTGGGAATCTGGCTGGGTAACGGCATCGGCTCCGGCCTGGCATGGATGAACTCGAACGCACCGTTTGTGTTCGCAATTCTCATCCCGATGCTCTACCCGTTCCTGGTGCCACTGGGTCTGCACTGGCCACTGAATGCGCTGATGCTGGTCAATATCCAGACTCTCGGCTACGACTTCATCCAAGGCCCGATGGGTGCCTGGAACTTCGCCTGCTTCGGAGCAACTGCCGGTGTGCTGGTTCTTTCCATGCGCGACCACGACACTCAGATGCGCCAAACTGCAACGGGTGCACTCGCTGCCGGTCTCTTCGGTGGTATCTCCGAGCCGTCCCTCTACGGTATTCACCTGCGCTTCAAGCGGATTTACCCGCGCATGCTGCTCGGCTGTTTCGCCGGCGGTCTGACTATCGCCATCCTGTCGGCTCCGTTCGGTGGTGTGACAACCAACGCCTTCGTCTTCACCTCCCTCATCACCACTGTCGTGTTCAAACCGATGTGGGTCTACCTGATTTCCGTCGCCGTGGCATTCTTCGTCGCCATGTTCGCCATCATTCTCACCGACTACCGCACGCCGGAAGAGAAGGCTGAGGCCGAGGCCGCACGCGCCGCAGAGCTTGACGACGAACCCAGCGACGCCACCCCACACGCTGCCACCAGTGGCTCCGATTCGGCTCCAGCTGAGGCTTCCGGTGACGCTGGTACCAACGCCGAGGCTGCCGCACCGGCTGCTGCGGCAGCTGGCGCCGGTGGTGTCGCAACTGCCGTTGATACCAAGCCTGTACAGGTGCAGGCCCCGGTTGCCGGTGAGGTTGTCAGCCTTGCTGAGGCCGGCGACGCGGTCTTTGCCTCCGGTGCTCTCGGTGACGGTGTCGGTATCAAGCCGACCAGTTCTACCGTGGTCGCACCCGTATCGGGCACGTTGATGACTGTGGCAAAGACCGGTCACGCCTTCGGTATTAAGACCGATGACGGTGTAGAGGTACTCGTCCACGTCGGTATCGACACGGTCAAGATGGCCGGTGAAGGCTTCGATGTCCAGGTTTCCAAGAAGCAGCACGTCGAGGCCGGCGATGTTCTTGCCGAGGTCGATTTCGACAAGGTCAAGGAAGCTGGCTACCCAACCACGACACTGATGACCATCACCAATACCAAGAAGCTGACCAAGGTTTCCCCGGTCACCGGCATCTCCGTCCAAGCCGGCGACACGGTCATCGAAGTTCAGCCATAATTGATTTCTAGAAGGCATACCGGCCTGAAATCCCTCAACTTATGGAGGAGTTCACGGTTACCGACATGGAAATCCTGAGAGTATTCAATAACAACGTGGTTCTGGCCAAGGACGCGACCGGCGAGAAAATCATCACCGGCCGCGGCATTGGCTTCAAGGCCCGCCCGGGGCAGCCGGTTGATTCGAGCAAAGTTGTTCGCATCTTTGTCCCAGCGGAAGGCCGTGATCCGGACCATATTGCCACGATGCTCACAGAAATTCCGCTGGCTCACATGACTCTTGTGACCGATGCGGTAACCGCAGCCGGCCTGCCGGAATCAATGACGAAGAACGCTTCCCTCCTTGTGGCGTTAGCCGATCACATTGGTTTCGCCATCATGAGGGCAGCTAACGGGCAGCGAGCAGATTACCCGCTGCTCGCGGAAGTCAGCCAACTTTATAGTGAAGAATACGCGCAGGCGCAGGCGATTTTGTCGCATATCAATCGCGCTCTCAATGACCGTCGTATAGCACCATTGCCCCGTTCCGAAGCAGTGGCTATTACGTTGCACCTGGTCAACGCCGGGTTTGCCACGGGTGATTTGAGCTTCACCTACACCATGACGGGCGTCCTGCAGCAGCTGCTCACAATCATTGAAAGTGATTTTGGCATCACGCTGGAGCCAGAGACTGTCAATGTGGGGCGCTTCATCACACACCTGCGCTACCTGTTCGTCCGGATTGCCAAGCATGAGCAGTTGAAAGATCACTCCTCCGCTATTGGCCAGGCCATCCGTGACTCCGCCCCAGAGGCGTTTCGCTGCGCACAGCGTATCTCCGCAGTCATTGAACTGCGTCTGGGGTCGGGGTTGACGGAAGACGAAGTTTCCTACCTCACCCTGCACATTGCACGCATTGTGCAGGCAGCGGCTGTATCTCCCACCGCCTCCAGGGTTTCCCGGAGCGTTCGCGACGTTGATGCTAAGCAAGCACCAGCGGGCGGCGCACCCGCGGTGGGATGTACAGGCACTGTGCCTGAGTCAGAAAATTTCACATATTCGACCCGAAAGGATTCAACCATGATTACTCGTACCGCTACCATCGGTTCCTCCGTAGGCCTGCACGCTCGCCCGGCTTCCCTGTTCACTCAGGCTGCTGCTGAGTACGACTACGACATTGTCATTTCCCTTGACGACGAAGAGGCCGATGCCGCCTCGATCCTGGAGGTCATGACCCTCGGCGCTAAGCACGGCGACGAAGTCACGCTGAGCTGCGAGGACGACTCCGCAGCTGCAGCTCTGGACGAGCTTGCAGCCATGCTCGAGCGCGACCTTGATGCCGAGTAAGCCCAGCTAGAACGCTCCTGGATAACACCACGGCACACCACGACCGACGAGTATCCCCGCAGAGGTCCCGAAAAGGAGATCGGAAGCAATGAACGAGCAGCACACTGTCATCTATGGCATCGGTGTCTCGACCGGTACGGCCAGCGCTGAAGTAGTAAAGGTACTCCCCGCCCCGGGAGTTGATACTCAAGAGCCGTCGTCGACCGATCCCGTCGCCGATGGTGAGCGCGTCCGCGCGGCGATGGCCAACGTCGCAGAGTCGCTGAAGAAGCAGGCTGAGCACTCCAGCCCGCAGGCACGCCCGATTCTGGAGGCCACTGCGCAACTGGCTTCCGACAGGGCGCTCGCCAAGGCCGTGGTGAAGAAACTCAAGGCGGGCTCCGGCATCACCCAGGCCGTTCACGATGCCGTTGAAGACTACGCGCAGCTCCTAACCAGTCTCGGTGGCTACATGGCTGAACGTGTCACCGACCTCTACGATGTTCGCGACCGCACAATTTGCGAGCTGCGTGGCCTGCCAAAACCGGGCGTCCCGGATGTCTCCACCCCAACTATTCTGCTTGCCGACGATCTCGCGCCCGCCGAAACCGTGGGTCTTGACCCCGGGTTGGTCGTAGGCATTGCCACCGCCGGTGGCGGGCCGACCAGTCACACGGCTATCCTCGCAGCACAGCTGGGCATTCCAGCCGTCGTTAAGGCGAAGGGCGTCATGGAACTCGAGGCCGGTACCTTCGTCGCCATTGACGGCGGCGCCGGTGAGGTAATTGCGAATCCGACCGCCGATGAGGTCGCCGCGTTGGAAGAGCGCGCTCGACGCCGGGAAGCAGCCCTGGCGCAGTCTGTGGGCGCAGGCAAGACCGCTGATGGGTACCCCGTGAATCTGCTGGCCAACATTGGTACGGCGGAGGATGGTGAGTCTGCAGCAGCGCAGGACAATGAGGGCACCGGCCTGTTCCGTACTGAGTTCCTTTTCCTCGACCGCGACAAGGCTCCGAGTTTGGAGGAACAAACGGAAACCTACACTCGTGTGCTGAAGGCATTCGGTGAGCGACGCGTGGTTGTGCGCACGCTGGATGCGGGTGCGGATAAGCCGCTGAGCTTTGCCGACCTAGGCGAGGAAGAAAACCCGGCGCTGGGTCGCCGCGGACTGCGCCTGTCGCAGGCTCGGGAAGATTTGCTGGATACGCAGCTGGATGCACTCGCCGCTGCGTTTGACGCCACCGGCCGTAAGGCTGACCTGCGGGTTATGGCTCCGATGATCGCAACGGTCGAAGAAACAAAGTGGTTTGCAGACAAGGCACGGGAGCGTGGCCTGCCGAAGGTCGGCATCATGATTGAGGTCCCCGCAGCAGCAATTCGCGCGAAGCAGCTGCTGTCCATTGTGGACTTTGCCTCCATTGGTACTAACGACTTGTCGCAGTACACTATGGCGGCCGACCGTATGCAGGGGGCTCTGGCGGATCTCCTATCGCCATGGCAGCCGGCTGTGCTGCAAATGATTAAGTCCGCATGCAAGGGCGGCAATGCTACCGGCAAGCCCATTAGTGTCTGCGGTGAAGCCGGCGGTGACCCGCTGCTGGCACTGGTCCTGGTGGGACTCGGCGTGAGCTCGCTGTCCATGGCTTCCAAGAAGGTGCCGGCCGTCCGCGCCGCTCTCCGCCTCCACGACCGCGCTACCTGCCAGCAGATGGCAGCATACGCTGTCGATGCCGAAACTGCAGCCGATGCGAAGGCCGCAGTGACCGCGCTGGTGGATCCGAAAGTGAAGGATCTGCTGTAGAGCAGACGGAATTAGTACTAAGCCTGGCGTACACACGCTGTCAGCGTAAACGTGTGCGCCAGGCTCTTTCTCTTTTGTTCGCTGCCCCATCACAGGCAGCAAACTTTCTGGGAAATTTCTTGATTTTCCCTCTCTCGAACGCCCCATTAGGATAAATAGAGTGCCTTCGTCGGCACCACCAACGCCGTCGAAGCCCCTTAATAATTCAAATAAAGACGGCTCATACAAGCCGCAACTTAATTCACGCATCAGGCTCCACCCAGCCCGTGAAAATTCACAATTTCACATTAAGAGTGTCAGTTTTCGACATCGTGGCCTTTCATCTACATGGGCACACGAACTGCAATTGCGCTGCTGTAACGGGCGTTTGCGCCACCGCAGCACAGGCAACAACGGCGTCGCCACAGCAGCTTGCAGCATCGCCCTTGACCTTACGGGCGACACTAATTTAGAAAGAACACAATTCTCATGACCAAGTCGAGCGGAGTGGAGTCCCTGAAGTCTTTCGCTTCCATTATCGTTGTTACAGCTCTCATGCTGTTTTCGATGTTCTTCGGCGCGGGCAACCTCATCTTCCCGCCGAAGCTCGGAGTGGATTCCGGTACCAATTTTGGCCCCTCAATCACCGGCTTCCTGCTCACCGGTGTGGCGTTGCCAGTTCTGGCCATCATCGCCATCGCCATTTCAGGCAACAACCTGCGTGACCTAGCGTTTCGCGCAGGCCGCATCTTTTCCTTGGGCTTCCCGGTAATCGCATACCTTTCCATCGGTGCTTTCTACGCTCTGCCGCGTACCGGTGCCGTGTCGTACGAAACCGGTGTCCAGCCGATTTTCGGCAGTGATTCACTGGCCGTCGCTGCGGCCTTCTACTTTGTTTTCTTCGGTATCGCCTTAGCACTTGCGTGGAATCCGAATGAAATTGTGTCCAAACTGGGCAAGATCCTCACCCCGGCTCTGCTAATTCTCTTGGTTGTATTGGTTGGAATGTCGGCATTCAAATTCGATGCCGCTCCGGCTGCGCCAATTGAGAAGTACTCCTCTACCCCATTTGCCTCCGGCCTGGTCGAGGGCTACCTCACAATGGACTCCATCGCCGGCCTGGCATTCGGCATCATTGTCATTTCTGCCCTCCGCGTCAGCGGTGTCCCAGAGGGCAAGCGTATGGTTCGCGGCACAATGATCTCAGGCCTGTTCGCCGGCATTTTGCTGGCCATCATCTACTTGGGTCTGGGCTATGTCGGCCAGGTGCTGCCGAATGCCGCCTCCTTCGATAACGGCTCGGGCATTCTCGCAGAGGCTTCCAAGCTGGCCATGGGCCAGGTCGGACAAATCATCTTCGGCCTCATCGTTCTGCTCGCATGTATGACCACGGCTGTCGGCCTGATTGCCGCCACCAGCGAGTTCTTCAACCTGCTACTTCCGGGCATCAGTTACAAGGCATGGGCGATTATCTTCACGGTCATGTCCTTCGTAATGGCAACACAGGGGCTGTCTCAGGTACTGGCGATTGCCGCGCCAATCATCACCTTTATTTACCCGCCGGCTATCACTCTGATTGCACTGACTCTTCTCGACCCGGTCATTTCCTACTCCTTCAAGCTGCATTACACCTACCGCCTGGGCGTCTGGGTTGCCACCATCTGGTCGGGTATCTCAGTACTCTCCGGTTTGGGTGTCGGTGGTTCTGCTTTGGCGGACTTCCTCAGTCTCGTACCTGGTCAGACCATCGAGTTCGGATGGTTCCTGCCGACTCTGGCAGCGACGGTGATCGGATACGCAATTGACGTCGTCACGCGAAAGCAGCGCGCAAATCGCCCGGCGAGTGTGCTTGCCGACGAGACCGTTGCAGAAGAGGTAGCCGAAAAGGCGTAAAACCACACCCGGTTATTTGCGTTGCATAACGTAAATACCGCACGCTAGAGAAGTAAATTCCATCCGAACAAGGATTGACTATGAGTACCCGAATGCGTTTTACGCAAACGCTCCTATTCCGCGTTATTGTCGCGATTATTCTGGGCATTGTCTGCAGCTTTTTCTTCCCGGAATGGCTGGCTCGAATTTTTGTCACTTTCAATGGCCTCTTTGGTAACTTCCTGGGCTTCTTTATCCCGGTGCTGATTTTTGCCCTCATCACGCCGGCGATTGCCAGCCTGGGCCGCGGCGCCGGAAAGTGGCTGGGTATTACCACTGCTATCGCCTACGGCTCGACGGTGTTCTCGGGTCTATTGGCCTACGCCGCCACCCAGGGGCTCTACCCTTGGCTGCTCGGCGCTGACCAAGCCGGCGCATCGGTGGATATTGATGAGGGCGCGCTGGAGAGCTTCTTCAATGTGGAGATGCCACCGCCGTTTGACGTCATGACCGCCCTGTTGCTGGCTTTCACGGTCGGTGTGGCGATGACCACCGTGAAGTCGGACTCGCTCTACCGCGGTGCGACGCAGCTGCGCGACGTGATTATGAAGATCATCTCGGCGTTTATCATCCCGCTGCTGCCGATTTACATCTTCGGCATGTTCCTGTCTATGGGCATGAACGGCAACCTGACCACGACGCTGTCGATGTTCTTCAAGGTGCTGCTTCTGGCAGTCATCGGCACCGTGCTCCTGTTGGCAATCCAGTTCTCCATCGCTGGCGCCATCGCTGGCCGTAGCCCGTGGACGTCCCTGAAGAACATGCTGCCGGCTTACGTCACCGCACTCGGCACCTCCTCCTCGGCCGCTACCATTCCGGTGACGTACAAGGCCGCGCTGAAGAATGGTGTCTCGGAGAAGGTCGCTGGCTTTACCGTGCCACTGTGCGCAACCATCCACCTGGCCGGTTCGATGATGAAAATCACGCTGTTCGCATTTGCCGTGATGTTCATGGCGGACAAGCCGCTTTCGCCGGGCATGGCCATCGGCTTCATTCTCACTTTGGGTATCACCATGATCGCGGCTCCGGGCGTTCCAGGTGGCGCAATTATGGCCGCGGTCGGAGTGCTGCAGTCCATGCTGGGCTTCGATCAGGAGCAGGTCGCTTTGATGATTGCCGCCTACATCGCCATCGACTCCTTCGGTACCGCATGTAATGTCACTGGAGACGGTGCAATTGCCATGATTGTTAACCGCTTTGCCAAGGATGATGTCATCGACCGTTCCGAAGAGCTCAGCTTCGACGCTGAAGAGGCCAATTCCGCATCTTCCACAACCGAGGCCTAACTGGCTTCGGTGCATATGTAAAAATTAAAGAAAACATCCACCGGTCAACCCCGTCGCAATCTTTCAAAAGGCCTTCTTATGGGCCGATGCGGCGGGTGTTGGCATACATGTAAGGGGCCCGCCTTGGACTTCATTTCGACTCGCGACCCAGAGCGCACGCCGCACAAGTTCTCAGGCATTCTCCTGGGAGGTCTCGCTAACGACGGTGGCCTCTACCTGCCGGTCGAGTACCCACAGGTTGACGATGCCACTTTGACGCGTTGGCGCTCCGTGCTTGTCGACGACGGTTACGCAGCCTTGGCTGCAGAGGTCGTCAGCCTTTTTGTGGACGACATTCCACTGGAGGATTTGCGCGGTATCTGTGCACGGGCGTACACCTACCCGAAGTTCTCCGATCCGGATATTGTGCCGGTGACGAAGCTGGAAGATCAGCTCTACATCGGTCACTTGTCCATGGGCCCCACAGCGGCATTCAAGGATATGGCGATGCAGCTGCTCGGTGAGTTCTTCGAGTATGAGCTGGCTCGTCGTGGCGAGACCCTGAACATCCTCGGCGCCACCTCTGGTGACACGGGTTCCTCGGCCGAGTATGCAATGCGCGGCCGTGAGGGAATCAGCGTGTTCATGCTAACTCCGGCTGGTCGAATGACCGCGTTCCAGCAGGCTCAGATGTTTGGTCTGCAGGATGCCAACATTCACAACGTCGCCCTCGACGGTGTCTTCGACGATTGCCAGGACATCGTTAAGGCCGTCTCCGGTGACTTGGAGTACAAGGCCAGCCGCCACATTGGTGCAGTCAACTCGATTAACTGGGCTCGCCTGATGGCTCAGATCGTGTACTACGTCTCCTCGTGGATTCGTGTCACTGGCGGCAACGGTGCTGAGGCGAACAACGCGCAGAAGGTCAGCTTCAGTGTGCCGACCGGCAACTTCGGTGATATTTGCGCCGGCCATATTGCGCGCCAGATGGGTGTGCCAATTGACCGCCTGATTGTGGCTACCAATGAAAACGATGTCTTGGATGAGTTCTTCCGCACGGGTGCCTACCGCGTGCGCAGCGCTGCGGAGACGCAGGCTACCTCTTCCCCATCGATGGATATCTCCCGCGCGTCTAACTTTGAGCGTTTCATCTTCGATCTGCTGGGGCGCGATGCTGAGCGCACTGCAGACCTCTTTGGTGTCAAGGTCAAGGAGGGCGGCTTCTCGCTTACTGCTGATCCAATCTTCCCAGAGGCTTCTGCCCAGTACGGTTTCCTCTCCGGTCGCTCGACTCACGCTGACCGCGTCGAGACCATCAAGGACTGCTGGGAGCGCCTAGAGGTCATGGTCGATCCGCACACCGCTGACGGTATTCACGTCGCCCGCGGCCTGGTAGACCAGGTATCCACCCCAATCGTCTGCCTGGAGACCGCCCTGCCGGTAAAGTTCTCCGAGACCATCCTGGAGGCCACCGGACGCGAGCCGGATTGCCCGGAGCGTTTCGCGGACATCATGAATGCCCCGCGCCGCGTTACCGAGCTGCCGAATGATGTCGATGTGGTGAAGAAGTTCATCGACGACAACGTGGCTTAAAACCGGGCATAGCCCAACGTCACCCCCATCCGCGCAGCAGCGATGTGGAATAGTGCCCTCTTTTTTAAGGGCAAACGGCATTATCTTGGGCTATAGGGCTGTTATTACCCCCGTGATTACCTCACAATTGTTCACATGAGTTTCACTCGAGTTAATAGCCGTCCTATGCCCCACGCGCCCGCATCTTCCCCGCAGGAAGGTTCCCAAAAGACAACCACGGTCTCGCGGGCGCTGGCCGACACACTGGCCCAGCACTGCGACCACTGCTTCGGTCTCATCGGCAACGCGAACTCCCACTTCACGTCAGCCCTTACTGAATCGGGATTCGGCTACTCCTCCGTCCGACACGAATCGGCTGCTGTCGGGGCCGCCGATGCCTTCCACCGTGCAGGCGGAGGGCTTGCTATCGCGACCGCTACTTGCGGCGCAGGATTCACCAATGCGCTAACCACTCTGGCCGAGGCCCGAGTAGCCCGTATTCCGCTGATTTTTGTCGTCGGCACGCACCCGGAACGCCCACGTCCCTTTGACCTTAATCAGGCGGCGCTCCTCGACGCCCTCGACGTCTGTCATCGCACCGTTACTCCCGAGTCCGCGCTTGACGACGCAAACTTTGCGGTCCAGCACGCACTGAGTTCTCGGCAGCCTGTCGTGCTGCTGCTCCCCTATGACATCCAAGAAGCACCGATTACGGCATCTGCGTCTGAAACACAGTCGACTAATCAGGAGCATCTGCACACCGGCCGACCAGAATGGTTGGAGTCAACTGTCGCGTCGCTGGCCGAGGAACTGCAAACTGCCCGTCGCCCACTCATTATTGCTGGTAGAGGTGTGCTGCTCTCTGATACCGCAGAGCTAGTCCGCCGCATCGGGGACAGCGTGGGGGCACTGTTTATGCACTCAGCGATGGCTCGTCATGTGCTTTCCAGTCCGTGGCAGATTGGCACCGTGGGCGGTTTTGCGCACGCGTGGCAGGTGGAGCTAGCTCGACAGGCCGATGTGGTGCTGTTCCTGGGAGCAAGCTTCAACGCTTTCCAAAACCGTGGCGGCAACATGTTTGCACCGGACGCGAAGATTATCCAGGTTGTCGACGAGCCCCATCCCGCTGCTCAGCCGTCGGTGACACCGCTATTGGCTAAGTTGGAGGAACTTCTGCCCGTACTGGCAGAGCAGCTGGAGAAGTCCCGGGGGTCGTCGTCAAGCACATGGCGTGCGGAGTTGAAGACACTGCCGACGACAGCGGAGGTCGAGTCGCTGACGTGCGCGGATGGCCGGTTGGATCCGCGGGCGTGCCTGCAGTATCTGAATCGTATCCTGCCCAATCAGCGCGCTGTGTGTACTGACGGTGGCCATTTCCTGGGGTGGGTTCCGAAATATCTTGATGTGCCTGGTCCGCAGCAGCAAGTGATTGTGGGCACGGCGATTCAGTCAATTGGTTTGGGCATGGGGTCACTTGTCGGCCTCGCGGCGGCACGCCCCAAGGACTATTGCGTGCTAGTCGCCGGTGACGGTGGCGGCACGATGGGTATTGCGGATTTACCTGCGGCGATTGAGCAGCTGCGGCGTGGTCGTGGCGGTTGCGTGGTGTTCATTAACGATGCTGCCTATGGCGCGGAGCTGCACCAGTTTGGCGATGTCGGGTTGGACACCTCGTCCATGGAGATTGCCGACTACGACTTCGCCGCAGTCGGACGTGCCTATGGCGCTCACGGTTTCAGTGTCGGCGAACCTGAGGACTTTGCCCAACTCGACGCCTACTTCCATGACGTTTCCAACTCCGATGAGGCTTCCGTTGCCGTAATTGATTTCAAGGTCTCACGGCTGGTGGTCGCGGACTTCGTGAAGGAAGTTCTGGCTAAGGCACAAAGGTAGTTTGCCGCAGGCATGATCGGGGCCATCTAGGCCCCGGTGCGACCCCTCTTCAGGCCGGTTGGTTGATGGGGTCTACAATATGGCGAGTGGTAAAGCAGCGTAACGGTAAAGATCAGATTTCATCAACAGATCAGCCCGCCACCGCAGTGGCAAAGGACCCGCGCGAGCATGTCACTGGTCGCGCGATTGCCGTCTGGCTGGCGGCGCTGATTACCTACATCGTTGCCATCGTCGGCCGCACCTCCATGGGTGTCGCTGGCGTCGAGGCGCTCGATCGCTTCCATATCAACGCCTCCCAACTCGCGCTGTTCACCGCCGTGCAGGTTGGCGTCTACGCCCTGGCGCAGATTCCGACGGGCATCATCATTGACCGCGTCGGCGCCAAGAAAACGATGGTCGTGGGCGCACTGATCATGGCACTGGGCCAGGTCATCATTGCGTTCACGACATCGTATCCGCTGGCTGTCATTGCTCGTGTGTTCATCGGCGCCGGCGATGCCACCGCATTCCTCGGTGCTATGCGGCTGCTTCCCGCGTGGTTCCCACTGCGCGTCACTCCGCTGTTCACGCAGCTCACGGCTGGTCTTGGCCAGCTCGGCCAGTTCATCTCTGCGGTCCCGTTCCTCGCGATTCTGCACGCCGCGGGGTGGGTGCCCGCGTTCTTGTCGCTGAGCACCGCGGGTCTTCTCATCGCTATCGTAGGCATGATCGCGCTTGCCGACGTCCCGGAGAACTCCTCCACAGCCAAGATGTCACTTCGTAAACGCCGCGCCGCCGAGAAGGCCGCGAAAACGGCTGCCGATGGCGGAGCCTCTGCCGCAGCCGATGAGAAACTAACTATCGGCCAGACTCTGAAGATTGTGACCACTCACCCGGTGTGCTGGCAGGGTTTCTTCACTCACTGGACTGGTTTGATGCATCAGTGCATCTTCACATTGCTGTGGGGCATGCCTCTGATGATGCTAGGTATGGGTCTTAAGCCCTCCGAGGCCAGTGTGGTGCTGGTCGTTAACACGCTGTCAGTAATTATCGCCGGGCCGTTGATGGGCATGGTCTCGGCACGCACCGGCCGCGACCGTATCAAGGTTGTTGTCGCAATCGCGTTTATCAACATGGCCGTCTGGCTTGTGTTCCTGGCACCGAGCAACCCACCAGCGTACTGGGCAATTATCGTAGTCAACATCCTAATGGCCGGTCTTGGTGCAATGTCCAACTTCGGCTTTGACTCAGTGCGCGAAGAGGTCGATCGCAAGGTACTCGCCACCGGCACTGGGTTGGCGAATATGGGCGGTTTTGTGGCCACCATGCTCGCTGCACAAGGTGTCGGCTTCCTGCTGGATATTGCAGCTCCCGATGGAAATTACACCTGGGAGACCTTCCGCATTGGCTGGTTGGCTGTCGTCGGTGTGTGGGTGATTGGTTTCGTTGGCCTGCTGGTGGCAAAGCGTGCGGCGGCACGCTTTGTCGCCCAGCAGAGCCGTTTTGAGCTGGAACCTACGGAGTAGGAACTACAGGAAGTCGAGAGACGGAGCGGCTAGAACAGCGAAAGCTGCTCTGGTCCTTCCAGTCCCTCCGAGTCATCCGAGTCCTCCGATCGCCCAGAGGAGTCTGCGCGGCCGCTATCCGCCGTGCGTTCGCTGCCATCGGTCTGAGCACCATGGGAAGCGCGCTCACCGGTGTCAGTTTCGGAGGCTGCGTTCTCCGGGACGTCGTCAAGCGAAGGCGTTGATGCTACGGCCTCACGCTCATACATTTCCTGCAGCTTCTCGGTCTTGGTAATGCGGACTAGCTCGGCGTAGATGACCAGCTTCATAGAACTATTGACCAGTGGCCCCAGCTGGGAAAACAGGACATCGACGTCGCCGTCAACCGCGAGGCAAGCGCGACGCAGGCTCTCCTCGGAAACAATCCAGCGAGAAGTTTCCGCGCAGGTTTCGCGGTCGCCGATGAAGTCCAACGCGAGGGCAACCTGGTTGCTGGCGACGCCATCCAATGTGGCAGCCAGGCGCTCGTTAGGTGCGGCATCCTTGAACAGGCGGGCAATCTGGACTGCCTCCGCCGTCGGCACCTGGCCAGCGGCATACTCAGCGATGAGTTCGGCCATGCGCTGAGCACCGACGTGCTGATCAGTCAGCCAGATGTCGTGCAAGGCATACATGATGGCCATGGCTTGCCAGGAGGCGTGCCCATGATAGAGAATGCCCAAGATGCCGGCCTGCTCCAGCAGCCAACCGACCATCGCTTCCCCATCGGCGCCATTGCGAGCGCAGAGGTTGTCGACATTCCAAGCCATATGCCCTTCGACGCAGCAGCCATAGAACTTCTGATCTTCCTCCAGCTGCGCGGCCAGTGACACTACTTCACGCGCGGCATACGGGTAGCCGTAGGCAAGGGTGGCATGCGACAGATCATCGACCCCCATGGTCACCCACGGAAACTCGCCGTGCCACGGACCGCGACCAACGAGGAAGCCCGCCGCGAGATACGCCCATCGGGTCGAAGCATCGGCGTTGTACCAGTACTGCAGTGCGCGCGGCGTCGGATGCCCGCTGTCAGCGTGAATCAATCCCGCGTTGACCAGCATCTCCACAATCCAGGGTGCTGCGAAAGCACTCGCCCCTATTGACGCTGCGAAGTCCTGAATCCACAGCAGGCTCGATTCCTCATACATGTGCAACGGATCCTTCAGGCGCCCGTCGCCGCTGCCCGCAGCATCCATAAACGCCGAAGCAAACGCCACCGCAGCCACCGAAGCTTCGGTCAATTCCTTTGACTCCAGCGTTGCCGGGAAAGACTCCGTCGGATGCGGCTTACGAATCGACCACATGTCGCCCTTGAGCGCCAGCGCGACTGCACCCACCAGGCGGGCAACCACTGTCGATTCGTTGCGTGCTTCCGATTCTTGCTCAAATGTCGGCATCGCCGGTTCTTCTAGCACAGTCAGCAGCAGACGCTCTTCGGCCCAGCGCACCGCGTCGGCACGTAGTTCAGACCACATATAGGAGGGCAAGTACTTCTCGTCGGTTGCCATCCAGCGCAGCTCATTGCGAATATCCACCGGAGCTGTCATCACCAGAGCCCGCACCTTCACCGGATCGCAGAGGAAGCCTGCAATGTGCTCCACCTGGCGAGCCTGCAAATTTCGCACCGTTAAATCGCTGGCGTTCAGAGCTCGCGATGTGCCCTCTCCCGGCGCGTTATCCGGCTCCAGCCCCATGCGCTCCATACGGCGACTCAGCACATCCGCTGGCATATTCGCCACCAAGTCGGCGACGCGGAAGCTGAGGCTCGGTTCCGCCGGGAACACCTCCGAAATATGTGGCGGCACATGCCACACGCCCGCCGGTTCCTCCCACACGAGCCCCTGGCGCTGGCCACGGCGTAGCACATGCTCAAGCTGCTGCTTGCCGACGCGACGACGCTTGCGGTCAACGCCCTTCGGCGTATCGTGCGCCATCACGTCCGCATCCGATGCCCAATAGGCCACTTCTGTGAGGGTATCCAGCGATGCGGAATCCTCCAGAATATGAACCAAGTGCGCCACATCGAGAACATCGGGATCACAAAAAGACAGCGCCGTATGCGCTGAATCCTGTGACATCAGCAATTCCACCGCCTCTTGCCCAGCAGCTGAGGTATCAGCGGCTGGGCACGTGCGGCTCAATAAAAAACGCAGGTCAGTGCCATCGAGGTTGAGAATGAAATCCTCATACCTAGGGCGTACCGAGTAATCGACGTTGCGTTCCATAGCCCACCATTATGCCCGGTCGCCGTGCTAAGACAAAGGCTGCACCCCGCTGCCACATATTGAGCCTCGCAGCGAGGTGCGGCAGACCTCTGCCCGGCCTACTCGTGGTCGGGGTTCTCCTCACCCCAAAACACGCGATTGACGACACGGCTGGAGTGACGAGTCAGACGCAAATAGTGCTCAATAAAACCGTTGGAATCCGATGCTTCCCACCCCGCCGCACCTGCGACCTGAGTCAGCTGACGCCCCGGCTGTGGCAGCTGATCCGTGCGTTTACCACGCGTGAGCACCAGCGCATTGCGAGCATTCGTCGCCATCAGCCAGGCATCCCGAAGTGCGTCGGTATCTTCCGCATCTAGAATTCCGCGGTCTTTCAGCACTTCCAGACACTCCAACGTCGAAGTGTTGTGCAACTCCGGCACCTCGTGGGCATGCAGCATGGTTAGCAGCTGCACAGTCCATTCAATATCGGTCAGTGCACCGGAACCGAGTTTGGTGTGGGTACGCCGATCAGCTCCGCGAGGCAGCCGCTCGGAATCAACACGCGCCTTCATACGACGGACATCGCGGACCATCTTAGCATCAGCTCCGCCCTGTGGGTACCTCAGCGGATCGATGGCCTTAAGGAAGCGGGTGCCCAGGTCTTTGTCGCCGGCAATCCAGGTAGCCCGTAGCAGTGCCTGAATCTCCCAGGTTTCACCCCAGCGCTCGTAGTAGGTCACATAGGAATCCAGGGTCCTGACAATCGGGCCCGAGCGTCCTTCTGGGCGCAGGTCCACGTCGACCTCCAATGGCGGGTCCTGGCTTGGCTTTGCCAGCCGACGACGCAACGAGTCACAAATCCTGGTTGCCCACTTGACCGCCTCGGAATCGTCGACAAGCGGCGCTCCATCGGCGTCCTTGCGGGGTTCACAGATGAACATCACGTCGGCATCGGAGCCGTAGCCCAGTTCAGCACCGCCGAGTCGCCCCATACCGATTACGGAGATAACGCCCGGGACCTCCGAGTCAGGATGCTCCAGCGACCACGCACGGATTTCGGCGGCCAGGGCAGCTTCGAGCACGTTGTCCCACACCATCGACAGAGAGTGACAGACCTCTTGCACATCCATCAGTCCGAAAAGATCCGCGGAGGCAATTCGCGCGAGCTCTGCACGGCGCAACGCACGTGCCACACCAATGGCCTTAGCTGGACTGTTGTGTCGGGCAGCCGCTGCGACCAGCGCACGCCCGACTGCATCGGAGTCGGTATTCAGAAGCTTCGGCCCAGATGCACCGTCGCCGAACCGTTTAATTACGTCCGGCGCACTCATAATCAGATCAGACGCGTACGGCGAAGAACCGAGCACACGCATCAGCCGTTGGCCGACGACGCCCTCATCGCGCAGCGTACGCAGGAACCACGTTTCGTCGTGGAGCTTCTCAGAGAGCTTGCGATAATTGAGCAGACCCGCGTCGGGGTCTGGCGTCGACGATAGCCACTCCATCAGCGTCGGTAGCAGCATCGCCTGAATACGCGACTTGCGCGAGGTGCCCGCCGCCAGCGCAGAAAGATGCTCGTAGGCGCGATCCGGGTACTGATAGCCCAGCGCGGCCAGCTGGCGCTTTGCCGCATCGGCCGATAGCTGCAGGGTTCCAATGTCCTGCTCCACCACGGAGTTCAGCAGTGGACGGTAGAAAAGCTTGTTGTGCAGGGAGCGGATCTGTGAGCTGGCCAGTCGAACCTGCTTGGCCAGCGGTTTGCTGGCATCGGTGCCGCCCTCACCGACGATGCCAGAGGCGCGACCGAGCCACTGAAGAGCTTCGGTGTCGTCGTCGGCAGGCAACAAATGCGTCCGCCGCATCTTTTGCAGCTGCAGGCGGTGCTCCAGCAGACGGACGAACTCGTAGGCGTTAATCAGCGCGGCACCGTCTTCGCGACCGATATAGCCAGCCTCGACAAGTGCGTCGAGTGCCATCACAGTTGGCAGCACGCGGAGGCTATCGTCATAGCGACCGTGAACCAGCTGCAGCAGCTGCACCGCGAACTCGACATCCCGCAGACCACCGCGACCGAGTTTGAGCTCTCGGTAGCGAAGCTCTTCGGGGACGTTTTGGACCACGCGGGCGCGCATGCGCTGAACATCATCGACGAAGGATTCCCGCTGAGAGGCGGTCCACACCATCGGGGCCAGAGCATCGATGTATTCACGGCCCAGCTCGACATCGCCCGTCATCGGACGCGCCTTCAGTAACGCCTGGAACTCCCAGGTTTCGGCCCAACGTTTGTAGTAGGCGACGTGGGAATCCACGGTGCGTACGAGTGCACCCGACTTGCCCTCCGGGCGGAGATTCGCGTCGACCTCAAAGAAGCAGTGACAAGAAATCCGGATAAATTCGCTGGCCAAACGGGTGGCTCGGGCATCCGCCGGCTCTGCGACGAATATGACATCCACATCGGAGATGTAGTTCAGCTCTTCCGCACCGCACTTACCCATGGCGATTACGGCCAGGCGTGTTGAGACCGGCGACGAAGGAAAGACCTGTTGCACCGCGACAGAGAGCGCAGCCGTCAACGCCGCATCCGCCAAATCGCTAAGCGCCTCCGAGACCTGACGGAATGGGACTTGTGGCTGTCCCGGACGGCGAGGACCCCGTGGGTACGTGCCAGCCAAGTCGTAGCACGCAATACGCATGATCAAGTCGCGGTAGGCGCACTGCATCGCAACTTCGGCCTCACGGCCGGTTAGCTTCGCACGGTACAAACCGGGGCCTTCAAGCGTGGCGGGCGCAACGACGGGGTTGCGATACTCGGGATCCTCCTGCTTTTCCAGACTGGCCTCATCAGTGAGTTCGATGACCTCGGGCACAGCCCCGACGCTGGAGAGCATCTCGCGGAACATGTCTGCCTCAGTTGGAAACTCAGCTTGGAGCAGAACCCACTTTTCTGGGTGTGCAACCAGGTGATCGCCCAGTGCACTCGAGCCGCCGAGCAGCGCAAACATACGCGTACGTAGCGGCACCTGCTCGCGCATGGCTTCATCGAGACCGGACCAGGTGGCCCAGTTCTCCAGCTTTCCCTGCTGCTCCAGCTCGTCGAGAGCGCCTTTCAGCCGCACTAGCGCCATAAGCGCCAGCTTGGGGTCGCTGGCTCCGGCAAGACCCCACAACAGATGTAGGGACTCCTCGTTGTACCACCCCAAATCTTCCAGGTCAGCCCGCGTCCGATCGTCGTTACGCAAGCCCAGCGCTGCGGGCCGCGGCACTGATTGGCGAGATGTGCGAGGTCGATTCATCACCATTGAAACTGGTCACCCAAAAAAACAAATTAAAGACGAAAAAGGAAGGGGGGGCGGTACGGGGAAACTAGTAATCCAGAGTTGTGCGCAGCTCCCACTGCGTCACCTGACGCTGGAACTCGCGCCACTCGCGCCACTTATTGAGCAGGAAGAACTCGTAGACATGGTCACCGAGAGCATCGGCCACCAGATCGGAGCGTTCCATCTCCTGCAGCGCCACCTCCAGGGATGTCGGCAAATCGCGGTAGCCCATCGCACGTCGTTCCCGCTTGGTCAACTCGGAGATGTTGTCCTCTGCCTGCTCCGGAAGCTGGTAACCCTCCTTAATTCCCTTCAAACCAGCGGCCAAAATCACCGAGTAAGCAAGATACGGGTTACAGGCCGAGTCCAAGGAACGAATTTCCACCCGGCGCGAATGTGCCTTACCCGGTGAGTACATGGGCACACGCACGAGAGCCGAGCGGTTGGCCATGCCCCATGTCGCGGACGTCGGAGCCTCATCGCCAAATGCCGTGCGCTTGTAGGAGTTGACCCACTGATTGGTCACAGCGGAAATTTCGCTGGCGTGAGTCAGAATGCCGGCAATGAAACCCTTTGCGGTGTCGGAGAGCTGGTTTTCATCATCCGGGTCGTGGAATGCATTAGTGTCCCCTTCAAAGAGGGAAATATGAGTGTGCATGCCATTGCCCGGCAAATCCTGGAAAGGTTTCGGCATGAATGTCGCCTGCACACCATTTTTCATTGCAATCTGCTTAATGATGTAGCGGAAAGACATCACGTTATCCGCCATAGTCAGCGGGTCAGCGTAGCGCAGATCGATTTCCTGCTGGCCCGGCGCGTTTTCGTGATGGGAGAACTCCACAGGGATTCCCATGTCTTCCAACACCGTGATCGCTTCTTGGCGAAAGCGCGGTGCGCGGTCGTAGACCGCCTGGTCAAAGTAACCGCCATTGTCCGTTGGCACCGGCGGCTTTCCATCAGTAGCCAGACTCTCTACGAGGAAAAACTCAATCTCCGGGTGGATGAACGCGTGGAAGCCCTCGTCGGCAAGCGCCTTAATCTGGCGGCGCAGCACCTGGCGTGGATCTGCCCACGACGGCTGCCCGTCGGGCATGACAATGTCGCAGAACATGCGCGCGGACGTGATTGTGTCTTCTTTATGTAGGCGCGGCATGACCTGGAACGTCGAGGGATCCGGCTGCGCAATGGTGTCAGCCTCGGAGACGCGGGAAAAGCCCTCTACCGCGGAGCCATCGAAACCGATGCCCTCTTCGAAAGAACCCTCGAGCTCAGCCGGTGCGACGGCAACGGATTTCAGATACCCCAAAATATCGGTAAACCAGAGGCGGATATAACGGATATCTTGCTCTTCGATTGCGCGGAGGACGAATTCCTGCTGACTGTTCATACTTTCCAACGTTACCCAGGTGCCCGGATTCGCGGTACACATTTTGACCATCCGGCGTGGCTAGCCAACTGCCGCGCCCGTGTCATAACCGCTGCCCTCGTGGCCTCGAATTGCGGGTGACTATGGCATGCTCTATTGACATGAGCGGAAAAAAGATTCGTCTGAATAATCTGGCCGAATGGAAGGCTGAGTCTCGCCCCTGGGCAATGCTGACTTGCTACGACTACTCCACCGCGCGCGCTTTTTCCGCCGCCGGTGTCGAGCTGCTGTTGGTCGGCGACTCTGCAGCAAACGTTGTCTACGGCTACGACACCACCACCGAGATCTCGCTGGAAGAAATGATCCCGCTTGCTCGCGGTGTCGTCCGGGGCGCTGGCAACGCACTTGTGGTTGCCGATTTACCCTTCGGCACTTACGAGGCCTCCGATGAGCAGGCCGTGCTGTCCGCCGCGAAGATGATGCGCGAAACCGGCGCACACATGATCAAGATCGAAGGTGGCGTGCGTATCGCCCCGCGCATCCGTGCGCTGGTCAACGCCGGCATTCCGGTCATGGCGCACATCGGTTTCACCCCGCAGTCCGTCAACGCGCTGTCCGGTTTCAAGGTCCAGGGGCGCGGTGCGGGGGCGGACCAGCTGCGTGCCGACGCCCATGCGGTAGCCGATGCTGGTGCCGCGGCCGTGGTCCTTGAGATGGTGCCTGCGGATCTGGCCACCGAGATTACCCGCGAGCTATCCATCCCAACCTGTGGCATTGGCGCTGGTAACCAGTGCGATGGCCAGGTTCTCGTCTGGCAGGATGCCTTTGCAGTTCCGGCCGATGGCCGCAGGCCGTCGTTTAGTTCGGTGTTCGAAGAGGTCGGCGAGATGCTGACCAAGGGAGCGAAGCAGTATGTCGACCAGGTGCACTCCCGCGAGTTCCCTACTGAGGCGCAGAACTTTTCGGGTTAGCTCTTCGATTCGGGGGTAGAATTAGTGGTTATGGCATCTAAGTCTGGTTCTAAGTCCAAAACTCCAACTGCGGCGTTGGAGGTGGAATCTAAGTTCTCAGCTACCCCAGAAGTGGTAGCCCCATCGTTCGATTTCGTTCCACAGGTTGGCTCCACCACCACTGAGGTGCGAAATCTCTCCGCGATTTACCTGGACACGGCGGACCTGCGTCTGACCCGGTCCAAGCACACTCTGCGTCGCCGAACGGGCGGCCCCGATGAGGGGTGGCATCTGAAGGCGCCGGGTACCGGCGGTCGCCTCGAATATGGCGTCGGCCTGGAAGAGGGCTCTGTTAACGGTGAAGGCCGCGATGCTGACTACATCGTGCCTACCGAGTTGCTTGCTCCCGTGCGCGCAATTGTGCGCAATCACCCGCTGCAACCAATCGCGCAGGTAGACAATGAGCGCCACGTCACCACGGTGTTTGCCCTCGATGGCACGCCCATGGCGGAGTTTGCGGATGATCACGTCACGGCGACTTCCTTCCTCGATGGCGGCGAAACCACTACCTGGCGTGAGTGGGAGATTGAGCTGCTCGGGGATTGGGCAAATCACCCGGACGGTAAGGCCGTAATGGCAGCGATGTCCAAGGTCGCTGAGGTGGCTGGCGCCGTGCCGTCGGAAAGCCCATCGAAGTTGGCGACGGCGTTGGGTGACTCCATCGACTCCGCTCCCCTGCCGCCGGTTCCAGCGAAGCTGCCGAAGGGCACTCCGGGGCGCACTGTGGTCGATGCGCTGGCCGCTAACGTGGCCAAGATGGTCGAGTACGACCCGAAGGTACGCCGCGATGAGTTCGACTCGGTGCATCAGATGCGCGTCGCCACTCGCGAGCTACGCAGTCACATGCAGACCTTCCACGGCATTGTTGTGGGCGATAAGGTCGCTGAGCTGGAGAGCAACCTCAAGCAGCTGGCGGGTGTTCTCGGCGTGGCTCGTGACGCTGAGGTCGTCGCTATGCGCTGGGAAGAACTGCTGGCCAATCGCGAAAGCGCCGCTTTGGGCGAGGAGCTGCGCGCGAACCTTGTCGAGGATGTCCAGAAGGACTACGAGCGCGCCCATCACCGCGTTATTCTCGCGCTGAATTCCGGCGAGTACCTGCAACTTCTCGACGATCTCGATGAGTTCCTCGCCAATCCGCCAATTGCCGCAAATGCGGACGAGGCCGAGGCTGGGGAAAAGAAGTCTAAGAAGAAGGATGATTCGCTTGTCGACGGCGCGGAGGCCGCAGACTCCGAGGATACGTCGGCAGCTGGTTCCGAGGTCGCGGCTGAGGCTGATACTGCAGCCGCCGATGCAGCAGCTTCCACGACCTCAGACAAGGCCGCACCGGAGAAGGTAGCGGCACCGAAGGAACTCGACACCACTGCGGTGCTGCTCGATCACCTGCGCAGCGCGTTTTCGAAGTTCCGTCGTCGCCACAACCTGGTACTCGATGGCCGCGAGGATGCTGACCTGCCAGAGGCAGATCTGGACGAGCGTTACCACGATGTCCGCAAGGCTGCGAAGAAGCTCCGCTACAGCGCGGAAGCTGCTCAGAACGCGGACCTGCCGACCGAGAAGCTCTACGCTGCCTGCAAGAACCTGCAGTCAGTTCTCGGTGACTTCCAGGACACCTGTACTGCGCGCGACTTCGTGCTGGCTCGCGCTAAGCGTGCC
The DNA here is from genome assembly GCF_001810555.1 of Corynebacterium sp. HMSC063G05. Classification (NCBI taxonomy): domain Bacteria; kingdom Bacillati; phylum Actinomycetota; class Actinomycetes; order Mycobacteriales; family Corynebacteriaceae; genus Corynebacterium; species Corynebacterium sp. HMSC063G05. Next base: position 250,972 of record NZ_KV801849.1, read on the forward strand.
TCCCGTGCGGGCAGGGACACCTTCGGCTACGGCGTGCTTTACCAGATGGAGTACTACGACGGTCTGAAGGCCCTGACTGAGTACGACGATGCCGTGGCAAAGGTTTTCAAGGCCTTCCGCAAGATGGAAAAGAAGATTAAGAAGGGCAAGAAGGCCTAAAGGCAAAGCCTTATTTCTCAGCTACGCCCCAGTCGTCATCTTCTTCATCCCAGTCGTCGGCCGCCTTGTTGCGCTCGGCGACTTTTTCCATGGCAGCGCGGGCTTCCTCTTCGGAATCGTAGGGGCCCATTCGGTCGTCCCAACCGGTTTTCTTCCCCTGAAACACCGTGCCCGTCGACGGCTGGTAGTACCACTTACTGCTGTTGTCGCTCACGATTTTTCTCCTCTTCCACATCGAGAACATGTCGAGTTATCAAGCGGTTCTGCCACCGCCAACTCCACACATAAGCAAACTTGCAGAGAGGCAACCATTTGCCTGCCATGTGCGCTGCGGCGACATAAAATCCCAGTATATAGGTTTGTCACTGTCCCCCGACCCGGGTATTATCGACGGAATTGTTCACCTTAGAACACAAGCGTTGAACGCGAACACTGCACACCAGCACTATGAGTCCGATCTCTGGAGAGGTTTCACCCATGCCCGCCGCACCCGCTGTCGTAAACGACGTCTTCGATGCCGTCGGTTCCAATGCTTCAGTTGCATACGCCCCGGGTTCCATCAACCTGTTGGGTGAGGACTGCGCGTCCTCCGGCGGCATGCTCCTAGCCACCGCCATTCCGGCCTATGCTGCGGTCGGTATCGAGGAAATCGACGAGCAGCAGCTCATTGTCGTGTACAAGCGCGAAACTACCAAGATGGATTTCCCGGATAGCGTCCCCGCCGCTTTTTCTCAGGTGCCGACCGCTGTCGCGGCTGCCATTGTCGCATTGCAACACTCGCTGCATCTCGTTCCGCGCAACAGCAACGGCCTGAAGGTCACCATTGCCTCCACCATCGCGCCAGGTCGCGGTTTTGGAGAGATTCCGGCAATTCAGTGTGCTCTCGCGCTGGCTCTCAATGCGCGTTTTGGCGACCGCGATGATGTGCCCACCCGCACGCGTATTGCCACCGCTATCCACGAGACCATGGTGCAGATTAAGGGACAGTCGTGGCCGCTGTACCCCTACACCACGGCGCTGCGCAGCCGCCCGGACAGCCTACTGTGCATCAACCACTCCGATGAGGCAGTCACGCAGACGGCGTTCCCGCAGTCGTTGGCGCTGACTGTCGCTTACTCCCCCGATGTCACCGGCGGTTCGCCCGACGAGGAGCGCTACGAGTTCTTCCAGCAAGCCTGCGCCGCTTTTGGCGTGCCGACTCTCGCTAGCCTCCCCGACTCACAGGAGCGGGTCGCGGACTGGGTGCGTGCTCGTCACGAGGTGCACCCGGACGACGAAGACATCCCCACCATCGGCCGTGCCATTCAGTGGCTTGACGAAGCCGACGCATCCTCTGACCGTGCCCGCGCAGTCATCGGCCACATCCGTCACAGCGATATTCAAGCAGCCATCGCAGGGGTTTCGCGCGATGTCAGTGAGCGTGGCTCCGCGCCGTCGGCAAGCTCTGTGCTGGGGCAGATTGCCGAGCTGACCGACACCATTGACTGCGAGAAGATTGCCCGTTGTGCGCCGTGCCCGGGTGCGTCGCTGGTGATGTGGTCCCACGTCGACGATGCCGATCGGATTGCCTCCGCGCTTAACGACGGCGGTTCCGAGACCATCCGTGTGGAGAACACTGCGGCCGGCGCGGTGGTCGAGTAAAAAGCTTGTGTGAACGAGTCGGCCTATGAGCCGGATTCTGTCCCTCGGCGCTCCTTTCGGAAAGCGCCGGGTGGCGATCATCCATCTCGGTCTGCCATTGCTGACAGCCTGAAGCAGCACACCCGCGAGTATCGGACGGGCAGCCCTCAAACACTCGCGCACGCGCACGACGAAGCATGCGCGATTTTGCCTTGCTCCTGGTGGGGTTTACCTAGCCGGTGCAATCACTTGCCCCGCTGGTGCGCTCTTACCGCACCTTTTCACCCTCACCGGATCTCCACAGCTTTACGTCAAAGACATCGGCTGTGCGCCCGGCGGTCTATTTTCTGTGGCACTATTCCCGCAGGTCACCCTGGGTTGCTGTTAGCAACCACCATGCCCAGTGGAGTCCGGACTTTCCTCGACAGCGGCCTGGACACACTCTGTAAAAGAGGCGTCCGGTTCCGTTAACTGCCGCGATCACCCGGCCGGCTCGCTCGAATGGTTAGTGTACCCGCCACAACCGCAATTCAAATAACCCGCCGTGCTCGGCTGCTAACCACGCAGGTAGCTGGTGTCGTTAATCAGCCGCACTGATGTCGGCCCATCTGCGTAGAACTCCGCGATGGAGAGGCTGGCCAGGTCCAAGTGCAGGCGAGTGAAGATTTCAAAGCCGCAGCCGAGCCCCTGGCGCAGCAGCGACTTGATTGGTGTGACATGGCTGACTACCAGCACATCCGAGGCACCGAATTGTTGAGCGATGCGCTCACGCGCGGCGCTCACTCGGCTATCGACCGTGCGGAAATCCTCCCCCTCCGGTGGCGCCACGGCCGGATCCGCAAGCCAGGAACTGTGCAGCTCAGGGGTGGCGTTGTGAGCCTCGGAGAAAGTCATGCCCTCCCACTGCCCAAAGTCGGTCTCGCGCAGATCCTCTTCAACGTGGATGTCCAGCCCGAGCGCTTTGGCTGCCGCCTCTGCTGTCTGCTGTGCACGACGCTGTGGAGAGGCCACAATCGCCGAGAAACTCATGTTGCCGCTATCGACCAACGTCGCCAGGTGACGTGCTGCCGCTTCCGCTTGCTGTCTGCCCACCTCTGTCAGGTCGGGGTTCGAACGACTTCCCGAGTACTCCCGGCGAATCGACATTGGCGACTGCCCATGGCGCAGCAGCACCAACCGCGTGGGATCCGTAGTCGCACCCGTCCAGCCCGGCGCGCTATCGCGCTTGTCTGCAGCCTGGCTCATTTACGCGCCTTTCACCGCTCCCAGCGTTTCCGCACGCACAATCATCGCGCCACATTCAGGACAAAACGTCACTTCTTCCGGCGCAAGCGTGGTGAATTCATGCACGGTTCCTACATCGAGCTCCATGAAGCAGGAACCGCAGGTGCGTCCGTTTAAGCGGGCAACGGGGATCCCATTAGCAAGCGCTAGACGACGGTAAAGCTTGGCTGCCGAACCATCAATGAGTTTGTCAGCCTCTTCGATTCGGGTCTCTGCGATGGAAATGCGCGCAATGAGGTCAACCTCGGCGTCGTTAAGCCTTTGCTTGGCGGCGACGATGTCATCGTGCGCCTCGTCGGCGTCGTATTCGTGCTCAGCGTCGACCTGATAGGCCTCCTGCATGCGCTCGTACTGCTGGAGTTCCTGTTCAGCGCGTTCGCGGCGGCGCTTGGTGGAGCGCAGGTCATGCTCGAGGTCACGGCGCGTGGATGCGTCTTCTGCGGCACCGAGCGACAGACGATCAGCCTTTTCGCGGGCTTTCAGCTTGTTGATGTCCGATTCCAGCTTGGCAATATCGCGGCCGATATCGGAGGCGCTGAGCTTGGAGCGCGCTGCCTCACTGGCCTGACGGCTGTGCTTTTTGCGCAGCTCCTGCAACTCGGCACGCTCGGGCAGAACGTTCTGGCGGGCGGTGAGCCCATCCAACAGAGTTTGGTTTTCCGCCTTTTCCAACATCGCAACTTGGATTTGTGGACTAAGCCTCATGGTCTTCACTTCCTTGCCTGTGTCGACGATTCTGCCACTGTCCAGGGATCGGTGCGCACCTCAAGGACCTCGGTCGCGACCCCGAGCCTCTCGGCCAGGATCTCTGCGGCCTGGTAGCACCAGGGGAACTCGCTGGCCCAGTGAGCCGTGTCCACCACGCAGAAGTCCGCGGTTCGCAGTGTCTCATCGACAGGATGATGCCGCAGGTCAGAGGTAACGAACGCATCGACGCCCATCTTTGCCACAGTGTCCAGGAAAGAGTCACCTGAACCAGATGCGACGGCAACCGTGCGAATCATCCGCTCCGGATCGCCTGCGCCTCGCACGCCCCATGCCGTTGCGGGCAGGCGCTCAGCCACACGGGCGACGAATTCCTTAAATGGCATCGGCGTATCCAGCGTGCCCACTCGCCCAATGCCCACAGCCTGCTGCGGATCCAAGCCGGTGGCCTGATTGTCCACGATGTCGAAGGCAGGCTCCTCATACGGATGCGCTGCAACGAGAGCCTTGACAATCGCCGCGCGCACGGACCGTGGCGCGACCATCTCCAGGCGTACTTCCTCGACATACTCAATCTGCCCCTCGGCACCGATGAAGGGATTCGCCCCGCTCAGCGGGCGGAACTGGCCGCGGCCGTTAATGCGAAACGCACAGCTGTCGTAGTCGCCGATAGTGCCCGCGCCCGCCTCAAACATGGCTTGCGCGACCTTATCGACGTGATCTGCCGGAACCTTCACTGTCCAGGTATCCAAGCCGGGAGCCGGCTGCGGAGCTAGCGGCGCACCCGGTTCAACTCCGAGAACCGTGGCCAACTGGTCGTTGACACCCGGTCGGGCGCTGTCAGCGTTGGTGTGCGCTGCAAAGAGAGCCACACCTGCCCGAATCAGCTTATGAATAATCCGACCCTTCGGTGTATCCGCCGCCACGGAATTCACACCACGCAGAAGCAGCGGATGGTGCACAACGAGCATCTGAGCACCGGAGGCAATCGCGCGATCTGCAACCTCGTCAGTGCAGTCCAGCGCCAACGCGATGCGACGCACCTCATCCTGCGGGTCACCGCAGATCAGGCCAACTTTATCCCAGCTCTCCGCCAGTGCTGGCGGGTAGGCCGCGTCCATCGCCGCACGCACGTCGGCAACGGTCACCACCGTGTTATTGCCCTCGGCACGGGTCTGCGCAGAGTCCGTCATACATCCATCCCTTCAACATGCATTTCTCTCCAGCTTCTCTTCCAGCGTAGTGAACTCTGCCCCGACCCATCAGTTCTGCGACAGCAAATCCGATACTTCCGCAATAAGCCGCCGCACACTCGTCTCGTCCCGCACAGCCAGCCGCCACCACGAACCGTCCAAACCGGCGAAGGTGTCGCAACGCCGCACGGCTACTCCGCGCGCAGCGAGCCGCTGTCTCAGGCGCTCGTGCTTGACGACGTCAACCTCCGCAGCGCCCGGACCATCATGCGTGCTCAGGGCAACCCCCGGGCGTGCCAGCACAAAGGGAGCCTTGGAATCCAACACCTGCCAGCCGGCGGCTACTAACAGCTGTGTCATAGCCTCGCGCTGCTGACCAATCTCAGCGCGGATTTGTGGCAACAGCTCTGCCTCGCGACGCGCGATTGCCGCCATAGCGGTAAGTTGCAGCGTGCCCAGTGGCCAGTGCGGACGCAGTCGCCCCAACTGCGCCAGGAGCTCAGGGGTTCCCAGCGCGTAACCACAGCGCAGGCCTGCGATTGCCCAGGTCTTAGTCATGCTGCGGAAAACGATGACATTATCGGGGATACTGTTCGCTTCCCCCGGCCTGCAATCAGCTAGCGAGCACCGCCGAATAATCTCACCATCGGCGATGTCCATAAATGCCTCATCCACGACCAAGATCCCACAACGGCTGGCGAGCCCCCGCAGGTCATCCGCTGAATGAGCAACACCGGTGGGGTTAGTCGGATTGCCGATGATGACCATCCGACCGTCAAGCTGCTGGGAATGCGGGGAGGAGGCGTTCTCGTGGACGTCGGCAAGCGTAGGCGTGAGCGTGTACGGCGACGGTAGTACCAGCGAATCCACCCCGACTCCCGCGGCGCGGAACGCGGCTTCAGGTTCGGTGAACTGCGGCTGGACGATGGTGGCGGGCAAGCCCAGGTGCGGCAAGAGCGAAAAGCCCTCGGCGACGCCGTGAAGAAGCAGAACCTCGTCGGCGCTGCGATTGTGATTGGCGGCGATGGCGGCGCGGACGTCGGCATCGAGCTGCGCAGACGGATACGCGGCAAGTTCTCCAAGGGACGTGGCAAGCGAGTCCTGCAGCCACTGCGGTGTGGTGCCGTGAACATTGACGGCAAAGTCCAGGTCAGCGCCATGGGCGGCCTGATCGCCGTGATAGCGCAGCGGGTCGTCTAACATGCCATCCAGCCTAATGACCTTTTAGGATGAACAATATGTCCACTGGCCATCGTCCCACTGTCCTTATTGATGTCGACGGCACCATCGCCGATTCTCTCCCCGCAATCGCACATGGATTCCGCCTTGCGTTGGAGGCAATTGACCACCCACTTCCGCCCGAGAGCTTTATCAACACGATCCCAGGCCCGCCAATGGTGGAGACACTCGCATCCCTCGGGCTTTCCGACGAACAAGTCGACCGAGCCTTCGCTGTGTACATGGAGCATCAACACGCCGGTGCTTGGCAGCGTGCCGAGATGTTCCCCGGCTGGCCGGAGCTCCTGCGCGATTGGCGGGCAGCTGGTGTCCAACTAGCCACTGCGACTTCCAAGGGCGACTACTTCGCCCGTAAAACCTTGGACAATTTCGGGCTTCTCGACGCCTTTGACTTCATCGGCGCCGCCAGCGACGACGGCTCACGACAGACAAAGACCGAGGTCATTGAGTACACGCTCAAGGAGTTGGGCATTGAAACCGATGAAGCAGTGCGTCCGCACGGTTCGGTCGTAATGGTTGGCGATCGCATCCATGATTTTGAGGGCGCCGCACAGTTCGGCATCCCCGCCATCGCTGTTAAATGGGGCTACGGCTCGGAATCTGAGTGGGCATCGGCAGCGGCGGTGGCGTCGTCGCCTGGGGACCTGAATCGTGTTGTGCGGGAAATGTTGTATCTTTAAGACTCGTCAACGATTAGTGACAATCCTATTTTTATTTTCCGAGAAGTTTGGTTTTGCCTATTATGCTTATGAACTCGTCGCATCGTACTGAGTCCGTGTACGTCGTGTTTGTCTGCTCCGGAAATATCTGCCGCTCCCCCATGGCTGAAATCATCGTCCGTGACGCGGTTGAAGCCAATGCGCTTGCCGACGATGTCCTGCTCGCCTCCTGCGGAATCGGCGGCTGGCATGTCGGCGAACCCGCCGACGAGCGAGCGCAAGCCGAGCTGGAAAATGCTGGCTACGATCCGAACCACACCGCGGCACAGCTGGGCGATGAGCACATGGATGCAACGCTTTTCATCGCCATGGATGAATCGCACATCAATGGTCTACTCCACGCTGGCGTGCCAAAAGAGAAGATTCGCCTGATGCGTTCCTTCGACCCGGCATCCCCGAAGGGGGCCGTCGTGGCTGATCCTTACTACGGAGGTCCGGAGGGATTCGTCCGCACTCGAAACGAAATTGAGGCCGCGACGCCGGGAATCATCGCATGGTTGCGTGAGACTCTGGCGCTGGCCTCTGAGCGTTAAGGTTTCAAAACAACCTTTTCTTTTGTTTTGCTGGCATTGCCCCGGTTTCGAAACGCCCAAATCTTATTCAAGATGAAGTTAGCGGGCGTACCCAAGATGACGCCGATGAGGTTTGCCCAGTAGAGGCGGTTTCTAAAGCCGGTGGAGTCGTCGAAAATATCCACCGGCAGTGCCAGTGGCGAGGTGGGGTTAGTCAGCAGCGTGATGACAACCAGGTTCACAATCAGTGCTGAGATACCTGCAAATAAAAACGGGAAGAACTGTCTAAACCAGTTCGGGCGATTGTCAGTTCGGAAGGTCCAGGACCGGTTGAGCTGGAAGTTCCAGATGTTAGCCACGACAAACGCCAGAGTTGCATAGACGTGGGAGTAACGGATATTCCACCGCGTTCCGAACAAGTTCATAAACACGTCGTGCTCATTGGTGCCCAGACTGAGGCCCAACTTGCGGGCAATAATCACGACAATCAGGTTGACAACCACACCTGTGCCGCCGACCAGGCCGAACTTGATGAACTGGCGCGAGACTGTGCTGAAGCGGCGTGAAGGCGAAGATTTCGCTGTTTGCGTGCCCACCACGACACCTCTCTTTCCATCTATCCCCGGGTAGATTCCCCGTCAAATACGCTCAAATAACTTTACCCGAAGTTCACTCAATCTCCGCACCGCCAATCACCTGCCGCTCTAGTGCCATCCACACCACCGGGTAAGCTCAATGAATGTGTTTAAGAATGTGCGCCAGTTTCTGACCCCTGGATGGGTTCTCACTGCCATTGTCGCCATTGCGTTTTCCTATCTCGCATTTACTGTTCTGGCTCCGTGGCAGTTGGGTAAGAACACCGCGACGCAGCATCGCAATCAGCAGCTTGAGCACTCATTCGAGCTCGACCCCGTAGATGTCAATGAGCTAATGCCCAAGGGCAAAGGGTTCGTCGAGGGCAACGAATGGCGTCGCGTTACCGCCACCGGGTCCTTCCTACCGGATACCCGCGTGCTATTGCGTAACCGCCCGGTCAATGGAGCCCCCGCCGTCCAGGTACTCGATGTCTTCGTCGCTAACAATGGCGAAAACTACCTGGTCAACCGCGGCTTTGTACGCCCGACAGACTCCAGCACCCCCAATGTTGAGCCAGCCCCGAAGGGCACCTTGACTATCTCGGCCTTTACCCGCCGAAACGAGATTCCCGCCGAGACCGCCCCAATCCCCGGCACCCCGCCGCAGGTCTACGGAATCAACACCAAGGAAGTGTCCGAGCTAGTCGACACCGAACTCAACCCCGATTGGCTTCAGCTCTCGGACAAATCCGATGCCGTCATCGAGGCCATTCCACTGCCCACTCTGGAGTCCGGCCCCTACCTCTCCTACGGCATTCAGTGGATTTTCTTCGGCGCTCTCGTGCCGCTGGCCGTCGTCTGGTTCATTCGTGCTGAAATCGTCGAGCGCAGACGAGACCGCGCGGAGCAAGAGGAGATGGCTAAGAACCTCCGCGATGCCGAAGCCGCGGAACCAGTAGATGACGCTGATGACTCTGAGGACGCAACACCCGAATCGGACGATGCCACCACTCCCACTCCTCCGCAGGCTAAGTCCGAAGAGGATCGCGCCGCCGAGCTGCACCGCCAGCGCATGGCGCAACGCTACGGCAACACTGGCCACCGCGCCGCAGGTTACCGCGACAACCGATACGACGAACGCTTCTAGCTCGCAGCTCGCGCCTTCGCGTGCCGGACGCATCCGGCCACAACCACAGCTCCCGCACAGCTGAGCGCAACAATATTTTGCACTCGCTTGCTCAGCTCAGCTGCACGCCGAACATCCGCCACCGCAGGCGCCCGGCCACCGCCCAGCACTGGGCGCATCTCCACACCGCTGAGATACACCGTCTTACCACCCAGCTGCAGCCCCAGCGCGCCGGCCGCACTCGCCTCCACAACGCCCGCGTTTGGACTTGGATGGTTGCTGGCATCTCGTTGCCACGCTGCCAATGCTTGACGACGATTCGGGCCCGCAACCACAGTTGCGACAGCTGTGAGCCTGGCGGGGAGGAACCCGGCGACGTCGTCAAGCCGTGCACTGGCCCACCCGAACTGGCGATAGCGGTCATTGCGGTATCCGACCATCGCGTCAAGGGTATTGACCGCTCGATGAGCAACCACACCAGGAGCTCCTGCAATGGCTCCCCACATGAGTGTGCCGGTGACTGCGTCGGAGGTATTTTCGGCGAGCGATTCGACGGTGGCTCGGGCGATCCCATCAGCGTCGAGCGCCTCTGGATCACGCGAGCACAGCCACGGCACAAGCTCTCGGGCAGCATCGATATCTCCGGCGGAAAGTCGGTCGGCCATACGTTCGCCCGTGCGGCGGAGGGTAGTGCCGCCGAGCGATGCCCACGTGGTGGCAGTCAGTGCGAGGGTCGGGGCGACTGTACTGACTGCGGCGGTAAGCACTACCGGTGCGGCCACTGCGATTGTGGTGAAAGCTACACCGCGCGCCTTGGAATCGGCATAAATTCGGCGCTCAAGTTTGCTGACGGCCTGCCCGTAGATTGCCACCGGATGGTGATTGGTGGGATCTGCGAAAATGCGGTCAAGCGCATATCCCGCAGCGATGGCTGCACCGCGTCGCCAGAGGCGTCGACTTCTGGCTTTTATACGCAATTTAATCGAACTGTCCCTGCAGAACGGCTACGACATCGAGCGGAGTGACATGTGCTGCCGGATGACGGTGCGAAGATGCAGCCATCAAGGTGTAATCACAGGTGTGCCGGATACCGAGTAGGTGCCCAAACTCGTGTGCAAGCGTGCTGCGAATTGCATCAGGATAGAGTGTGGAAGTAACGAAAACCGTCATTTCTTTACTAATTTCCGATGCAGAAGCCAAAACGTGCGAGTTCGGCTTAGGCACGTAGCGAACGCTCACGGTATCCGAATCAGCTTTGTCTTTGGTCACTTCCCGGAGCACGACCTTGCCACCGAGCTTTTCATTCCACTCTTGGGCAGCAGCGTCCAGCTGCGCGCGGTACGGAAAGTCTGGAGCAACAACGTAGTCCAGGGTGCCGTCGGCAAGGTAGGAAGGCATCTTGTCGGAGAGATGGAGAATCGATGGATCCTCCACCGGCTCGCCTGCATTTGCGGCTTTGACCATTGCCTTACAGGTGGCAGCGTCGATTACTGGTTTACCGTCTCCTCCAATTGCGTAGGCCTGTGGGCCCGCAAGTAGAGATCCGGCAACAATGATGGTTACTAGCGATTTTGTAAAACGCACAGACCGGGAGTTTAGCACAAACAAAAATCCACCCGGATTCTCCATTACAAGAATCCGGGCGGATTATGTCTGTGCGGCGAGAGGGTTTCGAACCCCCGACCGCTGGTGTGTAAAACCAGAGCTCTACCGCTGAGCTATCGCCGCGCTGCTGCGAAACTTTAACACACGGCAAACATAGATTGCCAATTGCGCACTACACACAGCGTTTATGCAGATTATTTCAATAGCTCGGCTAGTAGCCGATTCAAACGGGACAGCGAAAGCCGGCTAGCTAGAGCGCTGCACCAGGCAATTGCCCTGCCAATCCCCCAGACGAAGCGCCGAGGTGTTGGAGAAACCTGCCAGCTGTGCGGACTCGTCAATCACACCAGGATCAATGGCACCCGGCCGACCAGCACCCGGCGTGAGCAACCAAACGCGGCCTTCATCCTCCAAAGGGCGGGAAGCATCCACAAGACCATCGACCAAGTCGCCGTCTTCTTCACGCCACCACAGCAATACGACGTCGACAACCTCATCCGTGTCTTCGTCGAGCAGGTCTGCATCCAGGAAATTCTCGACCGACTCACTGATTGCTGAGTCACAGTCCGTATCCCAGCCAACCTCCTGGACTAGCTGACCTTCCTTGATGCCGAGCCTGCTCGCATATTCATGAGCAGCGCCTGTGGCGTTGACCACTTCCCTTTTCCTCCTCTAGAAAAAATATTCAGCTCGATTTTTCGAACTATGTGGAGAAATTTTACCGCTCAAATACATTTTTCACAGCTGCAAAATAAGAATTTCCCCAAAAAGGTGCAGTTTTCGCAGTGTTCTTCGCAATGTTCGTCGTAAAGCCGACCGGATTGTTCGGTGAAAGCGTGTGCAAGAAACGGCTAGGGGCACAACAAACGATTCAGACGTAGAGTGGAGAAAAATAACCTTTGCCTTTCCTTCAGGGACTGAAAGGAGCTCACAATGTCCGATACCTCGTCGGGTACGCCACAAGCCCACTCTGATGAGTCAAACTTTGCCCTTATCCGTGATGGGGTCGCCTCCTATCTCACGGATGCAGATCCTGAAGAGACCAAGGAGTGGCTTGAGTCTCTCGACGGACTGTTAGAAGAGGCAGGTCCGGAGCGCGCACGTTTCCTCATGCTGCGCCTGCTGGAACGTGCCACGGCAAAGCGCGTGGCTCTACCGCCGCTGACCTCGACAGACCTCGTCAACACCATCCCAACTGAGATGGAGCCAGAATTCCCAGGCGATGAGGACATTGAGCGCCGCTACCGCAAGTGGATTCGCTGGAATGCGGCAATTATGGTCCATCGCGCACAGCGTCCGGGTATCGGCGTGGGCGGACATATCTCCACCTATGCGGGCGCCGCACCGCTTTACGAGGTCGGCTTTAACCACTTCTTCCGCGGCAAAGACCACCCAGGCGGCGGTGACCACGTCTTCTTCCAGGGCCACGCTTCGCCGGGTATGTACGCCCGCGCATTCCTAGAGGGGCGTCTGACCGAAGAGGACCTCGACGGTTTCCGTCAGGAAGTCTCCCTCGGCGAGGGCAATGGCCTTCCCTCCTACCCGCACCCGCATGGCATGCCAGAATTCTGGGAGTTCCCGACGGTGTCCATGGGCCTTGGTCCGCTCAACGCCATCTACCAGGCACGCTTCAACCGCTACCTGCATGACCGCGGCATCAAGGACACCTCACAGCAGCACGTTTGGGCCTTCCTCGGTGACGGCGAAATGGACGAGCCGGAATCTCGTGGCGCCATTCAGCATGCGGCGCTGAACAACCTGGATAACCTGACATTCGTCATTAACTGTAACCTGCAACGCCTCGACGGTCCGGTGCGCGGCAACACCAGCATCATCCAGGAGCTGGAGTCGTTCTTCCGCGGCGCTGGTTGGAATGTCATCAAGGTCGTTTGGGGCCGCGAGTGGGACGAGCTCTTCGCTAAGGACAAGGACGGCGCACTAGTCGACCTGATGAATAAGTTCTGCGATGGCGATTACCAGACGCTGAAGGCTAACGACGGCGCTTGGGTGCGCGAGCACTTCTTCGGCCGTGACCCGCGCACTGCCAAGCTGGTCGAGGACATGACCGACGAGGAGATTTGGAACCTCCGTCGCGGTGGCCACGACTACCGCAAGATTTACGCTGCCTACAAGAAGGCCTTGGAGACCAAGGACCAGCCGACCGTCATTCTGGCGCACACGGTTAAGGGCTATGGCCTCGGCCATAACTTCGAGGGCCGCAACGCGACCCACCAGATGAAGAAGCTGACGCTCGATGATCTGAAGCTTTTCCGCGATAACCAGCGCATTCCGATCTCCGACGAGGAGCTGGAGAAGGATCCCTACCTGCCGCCGTACTACAACCCGGGCCCAGAGTCCGAGGAAGTGCAGTACATGCTGGAGCGCCGCAAGGAACTCGGCGGTTTCGTGCCGGAGCGTCGCACTAGCTACGAACCACTGACAACGCCAAAGCCGGAAACCCTGAAAAACCTCCTCAAGGGATCAGGTAAGCAAAAGGTTGCCACCACTATGGCGACGGTGCGTGTTTTCAGGGACCTGATGCGCGATAAGGATCTCAAGGACCGCTTCGTGCCTATCATCCCTGATGAGGCCCGCACCTTCGGCATGGACTCCTGGTTCCCGACGCTGAAGATCTACAACCCGCACGGCCAGAACTACACTCCGGTCGACCATGAACTGATGCTGTCCTACAAGGAAGCGAAGGACGGTCAGATTCTGCACGAGGGCATTTCCGAGGCGGGCTCTGTGGGGTCGTTTACCGCTGTCGGCTCGGCGTACGCCACCCATGGCGTGGCCATGATTCCGCTCTACATCTTCTACTCGATGTTCGGTTTCCAGCGCACGGCTGACTCCATCTGGGCTGCCGGTGACCAAATGTCCCGCGGCTTCCTACTCGGCGCTACCGCCGGTCGCACGACGCTGACAGGTGAAGGCCTGCAGCACATGGACGGTCACTCCCAGCTGCTGGCAGCTACGAACCCGTCCGTGGTCTCCTACGACCCAGCATTCGGCTACGAGATTGCTTACATCGTCTGCGACGGTATCGACCGCATGTATGGTCCGGAGCGCGGCGAAGATGTCATTTACTACCTGACTATCTACAATGAGCCGACTTCGCAGCCGGCTGTCCCGGAAGACCTCGATGTCGAAGGGCTGCTTGGCGGTATCTACCGCTTCCGCAAGGCTGAGGGCGACAAGCATGTCAACCTGCTGGCTTCCGGCATTGGCATGCAGGAGGCGCTGCGCGCCGCGGACATCCTGGAAGACTACGGTGTGGCTTCCTCGATTTACTCGGTGACTTCGTGGAATGAGCTGGCTCGCGATGGACACGAGCGTGACACTGAGCGTCTGCACAACCCGGCTGAAGAGGTCGAAGCCGCCTTCGTAACCCGCCAGCTGTCCGACACCGATGGGCCGTTCATCGCAGTGACTGACTTCCAGCGTGCGGTCCCGGAGCAGATTCGCAAGTGGGTTCCAGGTGACTACACCGTCCTCGGCACCGATGGCTACGGCTTCTCGGATACCCGTCCGGCCGCTCGCCGCTACTTCAACTCCGACGGCGAGTCAGTCGCTGTTGCGGCCCTGGCCGCACTGGCACGCGCTGGCAAGCTCGACAAGAGTGTCGCCCAGGAAGCAGCTGAAGAGCTGCAGATTACCGATCCAACCGCAACCACTCAGGACGCTGAATAATGACCTCTAGCCTTGGAGATCAGCTCAGCGCCCTACTGGGCACACAGGTCACCGGCGCCGGTGACGCTGACGATGCCTCACCCAATGCAGCGAACGCGGGCTCGAAGAAGGGTTCCGCCGACGCTGACCTGCCCGCAGGTCTTCACGGCGAGGTCGCGGCAATCGTCAAAAAGATGGCTAACGACGAGGTGGAGTCCCTAGAGCTCTCCACTTCGCTGACCGACTACGGCTTTGACCGCTTGAGCGTCGTAGAGTTGGCTGTCCGCTGTGAGGAAGAGCTGGGAGTCCGCATTGAGGACGAGGACATTTCCTCGTTTAAGACCCTTGGCGATGTAGTTGACTACATCGCCGCCCGGCGCGGGTAGAGCTGCAGCACGTTAGCTGCCTCTACCCCACCGAGGTCTGCGTTGCCAGCGGTCGAGTTGCCGCTGGCACTGTCGGGTCCGGCAGGGGTGGACGTCGTAAAGCACTCTTCGGGGGCGTAGCCTGCCGTCATCATGCGCATCGGCTCTAGCACGCGGTCCCACGGCCCGCCGATGGCCGCGTCGAGGGTTCCTTCGATGTCGCCGCCGCGTGCCATGATGGAACGCAGCGCATCTTCGTTGACCACGATGTTTCCGGCGGCATCGGTCTGTCCGGCGAAAGTCCCCAGCTGCGGGGTATGACAGTAGCGCATGCCATCGATGGCGTAGCCGTCATCATCCACGGCTGGGTCTTGCGCCAGCTCGAAATAGAGGCGCGGCCACCTAGCCAGGTTGTCCACCAGTGTGGCGATGGTGTCAGCACTTGCAGTGAAAGGCACCTCGGCGCACAAAGTGGCATCCTGGTCGGTCGCACGCCAAATATCCCGGCCTGGCTTAGTGCCATCGGGCATGCTGAGTCGGGCCAGCGCCCACGTGATGTGTGGTTGCAGCGGCCCTGGCATGCTGTGAATCCACAGGACGCCTGAAAGTTGGGTGCGCATAGACGAAGGTCCTCGGAAAAGTTGCGGTCAATTGGTGTAAGACGAGATTCGTCTTCCCCTACGAACTCATCCAACGACACTTGCCACACTGCAGAAAAAGCACTGCGGTAAAACAACACTTCTGAGGTTTGCGTTGCACGTGTTTATGATTGTTATTTCCGAGACGGCTGCTGGCAACCCTCAAGTTGTCCTTAATCCCCCAGATGTGATTTAGCGCTGAGACGAAAAATCGGCGCCGCAGCCGACGCCGACTTAGCTCATATCCCCTTAACCTTTAGCGTGTTCTTCCAGTTCACGCCATAGTTCGTCGTTGAAGTCAGTCCACAGCGGCTTGGCCCATTCGCCGAAAGCTCGGTCGGTCAAGGCGATTGCCGCCCGCCCGGTTGGACGATGAAGCCACAGGAACGTGCCCGCCTGCCCGAAGTGGCCTGCGACATCCTTGGGCATCGAGGCGCCAAACCACAGCCCCTGCTTGGAATCGGGGTGCCCGAAAATCTCAAAGCCCAGGCCCCAATCGGCCGGACGTTGCATTCCATAGCCCGGCACGACACCATTCAGGCCCGGGAACTGCACGGTCAACGCTTCGGAGACGGTACCTGGGTGCAGGAAAGTCGGGGTGAAGATCTCATCGACGAAGACCATGAGATTAGCGACACTGCTACGCGCGCCATGCCCTGCCGAGCCATCCAGCACGGAATCTGACATCCCCAGCGGCTCAAACACGGCCTGGCGCAGGTATTCACTAAACGGCATGTCTGCCTCCGCAGCGATGGCATCGGCGATGATTTCAAAGCCCGCGGAGGAGTAAATGCGCCGCTCCCCTGGTTCTTTTTCCAGCTCACGGCTGGCAAACCTCACCCCGCCGGCGTGCGCCAGAAGGTGACGCACAGTCGCGCCGTGACCGGGTGGCGTGAGCTCTTGGTCGAGCTCCACCGCGCCCTCCTCGACGGCCACAAGCATGCCCACAGCGGCCAGTAACTTGGTCACGCTAGCGAGCTCAAAAACGCGACCGCTATCACCGTGGGTATGCCAACTGCCATCGTCGGCACGCACGGCAGCCGCGACCGTGTCAACTGGCCACTGATCAACTTGCGCAAGAACAGAGGGCTTCCAAGAAGTCATGTCCTCAAGACTACGCAAGCGTGGCGGACTCGGATTTTTCGGCGGAATCGGACTTCTCAGCAGGCGCGTCTGCAGACTCGTCGTCCGACTCGTCGGCTGGCGACAGGTCGGCGTTGGCGCTGGCGTCCCACTCGTCCTTATCCCAGATTCCCGCACGCTTTGCGACGACCAACGGGACCACGGCCTGACCGGTAACGTTCACCGCAGTGCGGCCCATATCCACGATCGGCTCGACAGCCAGCAGGAGGCCGACACCGGCAAGTGGCAGGCCAAGGGTCGACAGGGTCAGGGTCAGCATGACGGTAGCGCCGGTGGTGCCAGCAGTTGCAGCCGAACCGATGACGGAGACGAAGATGATGAGCAGGTAGTCCGTGAAGTCCAACGGCACACCGTAGAACTGCGAGACGAAGATAGCCGCGATAGCCGGGTAAATGGCGGCGCAACCATCCATCTTCGTGGTGGCGCCCAGCGGTACGGCGAAGGAGGCGTACTCATCCGGTACTGCCAGACGACGGGAGACAACGCGCTCAGTGACCGGCATGACGCCCATAGACGAACGGGTGAAGAAGCCGAGCGAGGTCACTGGCCAGACGCGACGGAAGAAGTCGATTGGGCTAATGCCATGAATCTTCAGCACAACTGGGTACACAACTGCGATGACCAGGAACAGACCAATGTAGATGGCAATGGCGAACTTGCCCAGGCTGCCGAGCGCTTCCCAGCCATACTCAGCGACGGCGTGGCCGATGAGGGCTGCGGTACCAATTGGTGCCAGACGGATGACCCACCACAGGACCTTCTGCACGATGGTCAAAAGAGAGCCGGAAAACTCGATGAATGGCTCAGCCTTCGGGCCAACCTTCACTGCGGCGACACCGAAGACAATCGCGATGACCAGCAGCTGCAGGACGTTGAAGTTCAGCGAGCCGGATACAGCACCGTCAGATTCGCTGATCTTCACGCCAAGGCCGAGGAAGTTCTGCGGGACGATGCTCTGCAGGAATCCCCACCAGGAGCCCACGGAACTCGGCTCCTGAGCTGCCGAGGCATCCACGCCAGAGTTAACGCCTGGCTTGATGACCAAGCCCAGCACGATGGCGATAACCACCGATACAAAGGATGTAATGGCAAACCAAATCAGCGTCGAAACAGCCAGCTTGGCTGCACCTGCGACCTGACGCAGGTTGGCAATCGACACTACGACTGCGGTGACCACCAGCGGTGGGATGAGCAGCTTCAACAGCGTGACGTAGGTACTGCCGACCTCGTCGAGCGCTGTGCGCAACGAGGAGTCATCGCCAGTACTGCGGGCCATGAAGCCCAAAATGAGACCAATAATCAGGCCATAGACAACTTGGGCACCGAAGCCGGTCGCCCATTTAAATTTATTCACTTTTCCTCCTGGATATTTCTTTCTCTGAAAACACTTGTGCCGCGCCTTATGCCGTCTGACAAATGCGCGCGACGGGATCCGAGGCCGCTGAGCTCAGCCTCGAAGAGACAGGCGCAGCGAGGCGGAAGCTCCGAAGTGTTTAGCGACAGGAGGAAGTGGAGATTCGGCCGTAATCGAGCCAACGCCGCTTTGTGAGCATTTTCATGTTGGTCATTTCTATCTAGCAAGTCCGGTTAAGAGACAAACGATAAGACTGCCACGATTGATGTTGTGACACCAATTTCCAACACGGCCCCTCACCCGAATATTCCACATCGCTAATTCGATTTCTCAGCCTGCCTGCGCAACTGCAGTACCTTCAGCGAGCAGAGGAAGCCAATAGTCAACGCGCCGACAGCGGAATACAGCGCAAACTGCGTGGCATGTGCAAACGCATTTGTCAGCGGCACCAACACACCGTCGGGAGCACCCTGCGCACGCAGACCAATCAGCATCGAGCCAGCGGAATCCTTCAGCCCCTGCCCCATCTGCTCCAGGCCCGGCGACAGCTTCGCGATCTCACGATCCAGCCCAATCGTCAGCGCCATACCACCGAGCGCAGCACCGAGCGCCGAACCAATCTGCCGAATCGTCGACTGCGTTGCCGATGCCTGCCCCGACAGCCGCACCGGAATATCACCAAGCACCAACGAGGTCAGCTGCGCCGATGCCAGACCAAGACCCAGACCGTAGACAATCAATGCAAACACAACCAGCCACAGCGGCAGGTCAACGCGCTCTTCGGCCGCCAACTGCAGCGAACCAAAGACCTCGAGACCAAGGCCCACAATCACCACACCGGCCGGGGTAATCCGAGCTGCCAGATGACGCGCCATGGCACCTGCGAAGAACGCACCGAGAGCCATTGCTGCCAGGACCAGGCCGGTTGCGATCGTCGATAAGCCAATCGCCGACACCAGGTAGAGCGGCAGCACGAAGACCAGCGCGAACTCACCCACCGCGACAAGCATCGCCGTGGTATTCCCCCAGCTGAACGTGGCGTAGGAGAACATCGACACGTCCAACAGCGCAGGATCCGCGTTCTTCCGACGACTGTTTTCCCACAGCACGAAAGCGACAAGCACCACCGCACCAACTAAGAGCGTGACGACGGGTGCGGAGGGAAAAGCAAACCCTATCTTGGCGCCTTGAATGATGCCGAAGACCACGGCACCAAAGCCAATTCCAGACAACACCAGGCCAAGGACATCGAAGCGACCCGCGCCATTGGTATCGCCTGCGGTGTTCGGCACCCAGCGCAGCGCAAGGACGAAAAGCACGACGGCGATGGGCACGTTGACCCAGAAGATAGCTTCCCAACCAGCAAACTGCGTAAGCACGCCACCCAGGAGTGGGCCGACTGCTGCAGCACCAGACATGACCGCACCCCAGATGCCGAATGCGGTGGCACGATCTTTATCACGGAATAGTGCGTTCACGCTGGACAGTGTTGATGGCAGAATGCACGCGCCACCAATGCCTTGGATGACGCGGGCAATGACCAGTGGCGCCAAGGCTGTGGAAAGTGCGGCCACGACGGAGCCGACCGTGAAGATGACCAGACCGACGAGAAAAAGCGTTCGACGGCCGAAGCGGTCGCCAGCGCGGCCAGAGGTCAGGAGTAGTGCGGCGAAAACGACCGAGTAGATCGTGGTAATCCACTGCGCGCCCACGATGTCAAGGCCCAGCTCCGAAATGATGGTCGGCAATGAAACACCAACGATGGTGCCGTCCAGGACAATCATGCCGAGGCCAACCGCGAGCACGAGCAACCCCCACCACCGCTGTGGCGAGGCCCCGAACTCAGCAATCTGATCCTCGTTGGCGATTGCCATGACGGGGGTGCCCTTCGCTTTCGCTGTGGCACCGGTTTGTGCGTCGACTGAGACGTCGGCGCTGCTCAAGGAAGGTTTTGTACTCATAGGATTAATGCTAGAAGTGTCCTAGGGCTGATTCATCAACCGAAAGTCGTAACTTTGCGGAAAGATCAGCTTCGTTGAGAACGGGGATTACCTTCGTCGACACGGAAACACTTAGCTTCATTGAACCCACGCAATGGCAGCCGAACCCGCTGGGTATAGGGCTTTTATCACCGCACGGTGGCAGATTGCTATGATGCTATGAGGTTTTGGGCACTGGTTCATAGTGCTTAATTGTCACTTCACAATGCCCAATCCTTGCCCCTATAGCTCAGTCGGTTAGAGCAGAGGACTCATAATCCTTTTGTCCCAGGTTCGAGCCCTGGTGGGGGCACTAAAAACTCTGGGCTCTACTCACGCCCATTTACCCGACATCCGGTTGTAGCAGCTGGCGCATAGGGAGATGTACTTCGGCGCTTCGAGTGCCTCAATTTCCACGGTTTCGCCGTCGAGGATAATGCTGCCGTCCGGATTCAACCGTGCAGTAAAGATGGCCTTCTGCCCACAGGTGCAAATTGTCTTGATTTCCTCAATGGTGTGGGCAACTTCGAGCAAGCGCTGGGAGCCTGGGAAGGCATGCGTGCGAAAGTCGGTACGCAGACCGTAGCAGAGCACCGGAGTACCGCGAAGGGTAATTCCCAGCAACTGATCGACCTGGTCAGGGGTAAGAAACTGTGCCTCATCGATGATTAGACAATCGTAGCCGTCGGCAAGCGAGGAGAGGTCATCGCCATCGTGGATGAGGTGCGCGCGTTCCGCGATTCCGATGCGGGAGTGCACGTCGCCGTCAGCCAAAGTATCCACGGCCGGCTTGGCGATCAACGGCCGCATATCGCGCTCGCGGTAGTTGTGGGCGACGCGGAGGACCTCGATGGATTTTCCGCTGTTCATGGTTCCGTAGCGGAAGTACAGTTTTGCCATAGCCATCGATTGTAGGGCATCGATTCGCGGGCTCTGACGGCTGTAAACTCGGGCCGCCAACACGGATTTGAATTCCCGACTATCCTTTATTTTTATGCAGCCGATTCCTGACCTGAATGAGAATCCAACAGTTGTTGTATGTGGATCTATCCACCTAGATACCTTGGTACAGGTCGATAGTGTCCCCGCAGAAGGTGGCACGCTCATCGTTGATGACGGCACGAATATGCTGGGCGGCAAGGGCGCTAACCAGGCCGTTGCTATCGCTTATGACGGCGTCCGTGCGATCATGGCCGGTACGGTTGGTGAGGACCGCGCAGCGGATTTCGTGGTCGAGGAACTCAACGCACACGGCGTAGATGTCCACTCCATTCAGACGTCCTGGGATTTGCCGACCGGCAGCGCTTTCGTCGCAACGAACCGCAAGGGTCGCCCGGTGATTTTTGTCCAGCGCGGTGCCGATGCGCTAACCGACCCCACCGATTTCGTCGACGAGTTCGCATCAGCGGATGTCGTGCTCGCGCAGGGCGAGCTCCTTCCGGAAGCAACTGAGGCCATCGCGTCCGTCGCATCCATGTACAGCGCGCGACTGGTGCTGAACCTCAATCCGGTCGTAACCGTTACACCTGCCCTGATTGACCATGCAGATCCGCTGATCGTCAACATGAAGGGCGCCTGGGAAACAATCCGTCGCCTGGACATCGCCGAAGGAATCCGCGCTACCGACTACCGCGCACAGCTCGAGGCGCTTCTGCAGTACTGCCCCAGTGTCGTCATGCTCCGGGGCGACCACGGCTGTCTCTTCGCACAGCACTCCGACGGTCTCGACGACGAGCCGACAATCTACGAGCACCCCGCGCTCAAGCTGCCAGAGGAGAAGATTGTCGACGGCACTGGCTCCGGTGATGCGTTCGTCGGCACGCTCACCGCGGAACTGGCTAAGGGCACCTCGCTTTACGACGCCGTCCCCCTGGCCACCGCAGCAGGCGCAGCAGCTGTACAGGCGGTCGGCGCATGCTCCGCTTTTGCACGTCGCGAAAAACTGCTGGAGATGGTCGAGGCGGAGGATTTTCCCCCTGTGAAAGAGTACGCGGGCTAAGGGTCGTCAGCGGCCTGGTGTGCGAGCTGGCACCGATTAAGTCAGTGCCAGCCGGGCCAGTGGGGCCAGCGGGAGAACCTACCCAGCATTGTCTGGCAGAACGGGCTCAAGCGCCAGCATCACCAAGTACCAACTCAACGCGTACCCGATGAGGAAGACATAGGTAGCAATCGCGTAGATTTTCGCCGGGAAAAAGAATATGGCCGCGGGCACGATGAGAAGCGCCAATACTGCGAGCGCAGTCCGCGGCAGGTTTTTGACGGTCATGCTGGTGGCCGTTGCCAGGGTTCGGCGGAGCGACGAGTGACCGTCGGAAAGCGAGCACAGCGAGTAGACCCACGCGGTAATTCCCAGCAGTATTAGCGCCCCGGAGGTAACTCCTGCGGCGAAGATCAGGCCGACAGTGCCGAGGTCCGCGCGGGAGATAACGTAAAACTCATAGCCAATGCCACTGGCGAGAACCAAGGTGAATAGCCACCACACGGTTGGTGTGCGCCAATTGTCCAACAGTGCGCGCAAGAAGCGCCGTACGGGCCTTGAGCCTTCGTCACGGACCATGTCGCGAGCGACTACTACTCCAGCGCGAGTTGCGGCGCCTGCAGTGACTATCGGGATGGATGCGACGATCATCAGCAGGTTGATGATTACAAGGTCTGCTAACAGCGACCAGGCTGCGTAGAGCTTTGTATCGGTGCTGAAAAATCTATCCACGGGTTCATATCCTAATAAAGGCTGATTAACAGACGAAAGCCTCAACCTACGCGGTTGAGGCTTTCGCTTTCGTAAAACGCGGTGCTTGGCGTCCTATGCGCTAACGCTTAGGCAGCTATCCCTTAACGGCACCCGCAGCAACACCCTCGATAATGTGCTTCTGGGTGGCGACGTAGAAAATCACAATCGGAATGATTGCGAGCACCAGCATTGCCATCATCGCGCCAAGGTCACGGTTACCGTTGGAGCCAACGAAGCTCTGCACGACAACCGGGATGGTCTTGTACTTAGTAGACAGGCCAATGACCAGGTACGGCAGCAGGTAGTCGTTCCATACCCACATAGCGTTCAGAATGGCGACAGTCACTGCAGTCGGCTTGAGCATGGGCAAAACGATGCGGAAGTAGTTCTGCATCGGAGATGCGCCATCAATCATCGCGGCTTCCTCGATGTCAATCGGGATGGACTTGATGAAGCCGGCAAACATGAAGACCGACAAGCCGGAGCCAAAGCCCAAGTAGAGAACCACGATGCCGATTGGGTTGTTCAAATGCAGCATGTCGGCGATCTTGACGGTCGGGAACATCACCATCTGGAACGGGATGACCATCGAGAACACAAACAGGTAATACAGCAGCGAGGTCCACCACGTCTTCACTCGCGTGATGTAGTAAGCCGTCATCGCAGAGAAGAACACAATCGCAATAACCGAGAGGATCGTGATGACAAAGGACCACACGATCGCCCAGCCGAAGCCCTCCTTCATCAGGCCGACGGCGTAGTTTTCGAACCCGACCCACATGTCACCTAGTGGCAGCTGGAAGGGGTTATCTGAAATTGCGAACTTGGACTTGAACGAGTTGAAGATAATGAACGCGATTGGCCCCAAGAACACGACGGTCAAAAACACCAGAATCGCGTAGATGATGACCTTAGATACGCCTCCCACCTTGGCCTCGTCCTGCTTAGCGGGCTTGGCCTTGGGGAGCTTGGTGGCCGTTTCAGTGGTCATTGCAGCGTCGACAGACATTTATGCCTCCACTTCCTTGCTGCGAGTAGCACGCAGCTGCAGCATCGCGATCGCTACGACCACGACGACGAATATTACTGCCTTGGCTTGACCAACGCCCTCCACACCAATTCGGTTGAACATGGTGTTGACGATGTTCAGAGCAACCATTTCTGTCTCTGAACCCGGCGCACCATTGGTCAGGGCCAAGTTTTGATCGAAGAGTTTGAAAGTGTTCGACAGAGTCAAGAAGAGGCAAATGGTAATCGATGGCATGACCATCGGGATAGTAACGTGCCGCAGAATCTCCCAGCGTCCGGCGCCATCAATCTCCGCAGCTTCGATGAGCTCCGGTGGGACATTCTGCAGACCGGCAATATAGATAATCATCATGTAACCGACCAGCTGCCAGTTGATGAGGATGATCAGACCGGCGTAACCGAACTTCCAGTCGGACACAATCGTCGTACCGTACGATGCCAGCACGGCGTTAATCATCGACTGCCAGGTATAACCGAGCACGATGCCACCGATAAGGTTCGGCATGAAGAAGACTGTGCGGAAGAAGTTCGTGCCCTTCAGCTTGCGCGTCAGAATCCATGCGATCCAGAACGCGAACAAGTTCACAGTAATGATGGAAACAACAACCACCATGAGAGTGAATCCGAAGGAGGCGACGAAGCCCTCGCGCTCACTAAAGGCCTTCTGGTAGTTCTCGATACCAACCCACTGCGCATTAGTGATGGTTGTGAAGTCAGTAAATGATAGGAAGAAACCGATAACGAACGGCACCAGGAACGCGATTGCAAAGGCAATCAGCGTGGGTAGCACGAAAATTGGGAAATACTTTTTCAATGTTGCTTGCATCTACAACACCGCTCCTAAAGCTAAAGGCGGAGCCCGGTGCCTCGAGACCGGTTTAACAGGTCACCGAGCCCCGAGCTCCGCCTTGCCATTGGATGAACTCATTCCGTCGGTTGTTCATGCGCGAGAAGCTTTCGCTTCACACTCACCGATGGAATGGATCACCATTGATTTGCTGGTATTTAATTGTTCGGAGATTCCGCATTCCAGCTGTCGGCGAAAGTCTCGACAACCTTGTCCCACGGCATCTTTCCGGAAGCGTACTGCGCCAGCGCTGCGCCAAAATCATCCTTGAACTGCTGCGACGGGAAGTACTGGAAGTCCCACGGGATGGTGGTCAGGTCCTCGTTCTCAATTGCTGCGGCCACTTCCTTGGCCAGCGGGTCATTCGGAGTGTCGGCTTCAGTGAAGTTCTGGAACGGAGCGATGAATCCGAGATCCTCGACGACGTACTTCTTGCCCTCATCGGTGTTGAACAGCCAATTGACGAAGTCCTTCGTTGCCTTTTGGGAAGCCTCCGAAGCCTTGGAGTTGACCGTCAGGTAGTTCTCAGTACCAACCGAGATGCCGGTCTTATCCTCGTCCTTCAGGCCCATGTACATAGGCATGAACTTAATCTTGTCCTGCTTGACCACGTTGCCGGAGACATCGTTGATCTGGGACCATGCCCAGTTGCCATTCTGAACCATAGCGGCCTTGCCCTGGGCGAATTCCGCCATCGAGTCGGACACAGCCTTCGACGGGGCCAGAGTCTTTTCGACAGTGGAGTTATTCAGGTACAGATCAAAGAGGTTCTTGAACTCCTTGTTGTACTTGAACTTCACATCAGCGGTTTCCTTGGTGCCAAGGTCCTCGAATTCATAATGAACCGGTCCGTTGGCCAAGTGTGTCTGCCAGCGCCAATCCTCACCGGATGCAAGCGAGGTGGAAGCGAAGGTGCCGGAAATCCCCAGCTTGTCCTTCTTGGCCTGCATGTCCTCAGCAACTTCCTTCAGCTTTCCGAAGGCCTTAATCTCGTCGATGCTCTTGGCCTTGGCATCGGGCAGCGCGAAGTACTTGTCCATGATCTCTTCGTTATAGATCAGGCCAAACCCCTCGACTGCAAACGGGACGCCGTATACCTTGCCGTCCTCGCCCTTCAGCGGCTCGATGCCCTCGTTGAGGTTTTGTGCGATCTCAGTGTCAGACATGTCTGCCATGTATTCCTGCCAAGTACGCAGGCCCGCCGGACCATTGACTTGGAACAGTGTTGGCGCGTCCTTTTTACCAATCTCGGCCTTCAGAGTTTGCTCATAGGAATTCGAAGCAGCAGTAACGACCTTGACCTGGACACCAGTCTTGTCAGTGTATGCCTTCGCAATCTTCTGATATGCGGCATCCTGCTCCGGCTTGAAGTTAAGGAAGTAGACACCACCATCTGCAACCGCATCATCACTCGAGCACGCAACCAAACCAGCGGTTGCCATCAGGCCTGCTGCACACAGAGCTGAAAGGCGCTTGAAGTTCTTCACTATATTTTCTCCCTTGAGAAGAAAGGCCACTTCAATGGCATCCTCCGAGCAATTCGGACGAATATTTGCCAGCAGCCGTGGCCTAATTGGATTATCCCGCCCTGCGGCTAGAAGTAGCCTTTCATGCGAACTTCGACGCCACCCACGCGGGTATTCGGTCTCACCAAAATCTTACTTGACCAAAACCAATTTAGGTTGGCCTTCAGCCAGCTGTGAACAAATGCAAAGGAGAAAAATAGCAAAAGCTCTCGAAAGCACACCTAGAATTTGAGCTGTTTTCGAGCTGTTTTCGCTGAACAGAGCCGCCTACCGGCACCAAAGTAAGCACCTGGCCGCGACAATCACACGCAGACCCGACAACCACCCGACCACCAAAAGCACCCCTGTTTGGCGTGAATGTATATTTTTATAATATCCTGGCGAGTCGTTTACTTGTCACTTTTGAAATAATCGTACGCTCGACAGTCTGCTTCTAGAGAGCTACTCGACCTCATCGCTCGCCGGAAGATATACGGACTCGTCGCGATGCCCGGGCAACACTCGGTCTACGTAGCTCTGCACCGCTTCTTGAAGCGGCACATCCGCACGGCGTTTTTCTGCCATGTACCAGCGATGCTCCAAGACCTCGTGGAAAACCTGCGCATCCTGCAGCCTTCCACGCAGCCCCTCGGGCACAGCCAGGATTGTGGCCTCGAAAACTTCACGCAGCCATCGGTGCGCAACCTGCTCTAGCGGAACCCCTTCAAGACCTTCCGCCAACCGAAAGGTCTGCATACTATTGAGCATCCGCCTCGCTTGCCGTTCTTGAACATCCAACCCCGTCAGTCGCATTAACTGCCTATGGTGATGCCCTGCGTCAACCACTCGTGGTCGGAACACAACGCGGCCACCATCACTGGTGACTTTCAGCTCGCCAACATCGAAACCGAGGTCGTTGAGCCTGCGAATCCGCTCATCGACAAGCCAAGGCTCCTCAACACCAATAGATTCTTCCCCCGTCAGCTCTTGCCACAGGTCCTCATAACGCTCAATAATGCGCCTACCCACCGCAATTACGTCCAACTCAGGATCGAGGAATCCGCCGGCCTGCAGATCCATGAGCTCTCCGATGATGTTGGTATGGGCAACGTCAACGTCGTAAAGCCTGCGGGAATCTGAGAGTGTGCCTTGCAAATCTCCCGTTTCCGCGTCGACAAGGTAGGCGGAGAAAGCGTCTGCGTCACGACGAAACAACGTGTTCGACAGCGACACGTCGCCCCAGTAAAAACCAAGGAGATGTAACCGAACTAGCAGGACTACCAGCGAGTCAATCAGGCGGACCACAGTTTCGCGGGTGACCTGTTGAGAAAAAACTGCACGATACGGCAGCGAATACTCGAGATGTTCTGTGACGAGTGCCGCAGTTAACGGTTCGCCATCTGGATCCTTGCGGCCAGTAATGACCGCGAGCGGGCGAACCGATGGAGCACCGAGCCTGACCAGGTCACGCAGCATTCGATACTCATGATGAGCAGTGAACTCACCAATTTCTTTCACTGCAATGACGCGGTCATCCAAGTTGACGAATCGAACAATGTGCCGCGAAATTCCCTGAGGTAGGGCGGCCAACAAATCGTCTGGCCACTGTTCCAGAGGTATATGCCAAGGAAGGCGCAAAAGCTTTGAAGCCACCGTTGTCGCGGCTATTTTCATAGTTTCCGACACGGTGGCTCCTAAAACTGTCTTACTGTCCCACTGCCCTACCAGCTACTCATTTCATCTAAACGAAAGAGTTTAGGCCGGAAGGCGCATACCAGTCGACTTCGAGAACAGGTGCAGCATGCCCGGACGAATCTTGCCGTAAACTACCGAGCCCAACTGCGGCGCGGTGCGCGGGGCGGTACGAATAACCACCTGACCGTGTTCCTCTTCGTCCGGGTTAGAGGAAGATCCGGAGCTCAATGCTCCGCCACCGACGAGATCGCCATACATGAATGCATCGGAGCCCAATTCCTCGACCAAGTTAACCTGCACCGGAATGACGTCATCGCCCGGCCCCTCGACCAGGTCGAATGCCTCCGGACGGAAGCCCACGATAATCTGGTTCTGATCCTCCGGCACGATTGCAGCAAGTGTGGCTTCCGGCAGCTTAATCTTGGCCTCACCCAACGTGGCGTAACCATTAGAGACGTTGAACGTGCCCAGGTTCATCGCAGGCGAGCCAATGAAGCCCGCGACGAATTCGTTTGCCGGGGTTTCGTAGAGTTCCCGCGGGGTACCGACCTGCTGCAGAACACCGAAGTTAATGACCGCGATGCGGTCGCCCATGGTCAGCGCCTCAGTCTGGTCGTGGGTGACATACATGGTGGTCACACCCATCCGACGCTGCATGGCCGCAATCTGAGTACGGGTTTGAACACGCAGCTTCGCGTCCAGGTTCGACAACGGCTCGTCCATCAGGAACACCTGCGGCTTGCGCACAATCGCACGCCCCATTGCCACACGCTGACGCTGACCACCGGATAGAGCCTTAGGCTTACGATCCAGGAACTGAGTTAGATCCAGGGTCTTCGCAGCTTCTTCGACACGACGGTCAATCTCGTCCTTGTCCACACCAGCAATCTTGAGCGCGAAGCCCATGTTCTCGCGCACCGTCATATGCGGGTACAGGGCGTAGTTCTGGAAGACCATCGCAATATCGCGATCCTTGGGCGAGACATTGGTCACATCACGATCTCCAATGAAAATCTTGCCCTCATTGACCTCTTCCAGACCGGCAAGCATGCGCAGTGTTGTGGACTTACCACAACCGGAGGGGCCCACCAGAACCAGGAACTCGCCATCGGCAATTTCCAAGTTGAACTTGTCCACAGAAGGCTTCGTCGCACCAGGGTAAATGCGAGTGGCATCAGCAAAAGTCACAGTAGCCATGTGAATACAAACCTTTCATCGGCAGGTACGTGCCGAACGATCCGAGTGAAAGTAACCGCAGGAACAGCTCCTACGTATCTGCCTCACAAGCTTACTCTTAATCGAGTAGTCCCGTAACGAGCTCCGCAATCTTCGAGCGCTCCGAGCGCTTCAGCGTGATGTGTGCAAAAAGCTCGTTGCCCTTGAGTTTTTCAATCACCGCCTGCACGCCGTCATGGCGGCCGACGCGCAGGTTGTCACGCTGCGCCACATCGTGCGTAAGGATGACTCGGGAATTGCTACCAAGACGCGACAGCACCGTCAGCAGTACGTTGCGCTCCAGCGACTGTGCCTCATCGACAATCACGAAGCTGTCATGCAGGCTACGACCGCGAATGTGTGTCAGTGGCAGTACCTCCAGCATGTCGCGCGAGGCAATCTCATCCATCACGTTGTCTGAAACCAATCCCTCCAGGGTGTCGTAAACAGCCTGCGCCCACGGGTTCATCTTTTCGTCCTCACTACCTGGCAGGTAGCCAAGGTTCTGACCACCTACCGCGTAGAGCGGACGGAACACCACAATCCGGCGATGCAGTCCGCGCTCCAGCACCGACTCCAGTCCCGCGCACAGCGCAAGCGCCGACTTACCCGTACCGGCTCGGCCGCCGAGGGACACAATCCCCACCGAGTCATCCAACAGCAGGTCAAGCGCCACACGCTGCTCCGCCGACCGCCCCTTCAGGCCAAACGCCTCCGTATCGCCCCGCACAAGCTTGACGACGCCCGGGGCGCTCACCCGTGCCAGCGCAGACTGGCTACCAGCGCTGAGCTGCACGCCGCAGTGCAGCGGCTGATCCTGGATCTGCTCGAGCTCAAGGAACCCATTGGCGAAGAGACGATCAATTTCCTCCGGGTCGACGTCTACTTCCACCATTCCCGAGTACCCAGTCAGAACGACGTCCTGGGCGCGGTAATCGTCGGCAGGCAAGCCGACCGCACCAGCCTTGACGCGAAGCGGAATGTCCTTGGTGACCAGCACGACATCATGTCCATCGTGCTGAAGATTAAGGGCGCAAGCGAGAATGCGGTGATCGTTTTCGGCGGTGCGGAAGCCTGCGGGAAGGATGGAGGGATCGGAGTGGTTGAGCTCAATATGCATAAACCCGCCAAGATCATTGGCGGGCACAGGCCGGTCCAGGTGGCCGTAGCGGTAACGCAGCTCTTCGAGGAAACGGAGCGCTTCTCGGGCGAACCACCCCAGCTCTGGGTGGTGGCGCTTGGCCTCCAACTCACTCACCACGACCAGCGGAAGCACAACTTGGTGCTCATCGAACTTCTTGGTGGCGTGGGGATCGGACAGCAGGACCGAGGTATCAAGCACGTAGGTACGCATGCCCTCAGGCTAAAAGTCAGAGGTAGAAATTACGTGGTTGTGAGATGAATGCTTGGTTATCAGATGAACCACAGTTGGTTACAGGCTCTAATCCTCAAGTTGAACCCTAAGGAACTGGCCGAGCACCGAGCACCACTGCCCGGCCACTCCACTGCCCTTTTAATGGCGACTAGTCGTTATGGCGAATCTGTCGACCCAGCAACTTGTGGCGAAGCGGATCAACCGCCAAGGTCACAGCGCCAACTGATACAACTCCCACGAGGTACGCCAGCGCAACAACAAGTGAGCGTTGACCAAACGTGATTTCGTTCGCAATCGGGCCGAACATGGTGGCTCCCAACAGCGCACCCATAACAAAGCCGAAGATGCTGGTCGCAAGCATGGGAAAGAATGTCTGCTTGAAAGTGACCGTGCGGTGGAAGCTGATTGGCGTCCCGATGAAGTCCAGCGCCTTTGTCAGCGATGCCTCTTCATAGACGGCTGAGGCCTGAGTCAAAAGCGTTGACACCAGCAACAGAATGAAACCGATTACGAAAGTGATAGTCACACCGGTTGCAATATCGTGCGCGAATGTGACATCTGCAACCTCTTCAATCTTGTCTTCGCCAGGCACCATCATTGTGTAGCCAAGCAGCAGAGACAGGAAGGCCATGGAACTTACTCGACGCCACGATTCCTTAGCGTTAGTCGCGACTCGTCGCGTCGCCACAAAATCACTTGAAGTACCGAAGAAGCTGGAGATGCGGGCAACAAGCTGGATAAAGAAAGGCGCCACCAGGCCAATTGCCCAGACCATCAGGTACATCATCGCTGCGACACCAAGCGTGGCAGTGACGGTTCCACCCGCGATATTGGAGTTGGCAATCACGTATAGGACGATCGCACCGATAACAACGGCCACAATCATGCGCCAAGCCTTCATCGACTTGGGCACTTCCTTGCGGCTAACGCCGAGTGGTGAAATCATCACCCTTCGCAAACCAACCACAGCCGCATAGAGCGCGAGGAGCACCACGGCAACCCAGACCAGCGGGTAGCCCCACCAGGGCAGCAACATGTCCCAGGTATCCAGGTAGTCATTGTCGAACTTGATTATCGCCCAGAATGGCGCAGTGGCCACCGACAACAACGTGCCCACGACAAGCCCTACAGCTGCCAATACGAGGGTTTCGATAATCACCATGCGCGTAACTGCCCCGTTAGACAGACCAATCAAGCGCAGAGTTGCCAATCGCTGCTCACGTCCTGCAGCGCCAAGCACCGCCGACTGTGCCACGAGCGAAACCATTGCCGGAATCACAAAAACACAGGCCACGAGTGCCAGCTGCAGGTACATCTCGCCCTGACCTTGATTCATGTAATCCTCGGGTGTTGGGTTCGGCGGCAGCTTTGGCTCAGCCTGCCAACGGCGGTAAAACATCGCCGTGCCACCGACGACGACCAACGCCAACCAGGTACTCACGGTCATGGCCACCACGGACAATGCGGACAGCCAGCCGTTTCCCGAATGGGATTCACGCCCGGCGCGCTGCAGCCGCGTGCTCAAGTCCGCTAGTGCGCCGGTAGGAATTCTCTGGGGTTTTGTTGCTTCAGTTACGGTGCTCACTTTGTAACCTCCGCTCCTGCCAGCATGCGGTCGTCGTGAATCAGGCCATCGCGGATCTCCACACGTCGACGACACCAGTCGGCCACCTTCACATCGTGCGTGACCATCACCAATGTCGTGCCAGTCTGCTCCACCAACGCGGTGAGCTGCTGCATGACCTCATGGCCTGTGGACTGGTCCAGCGCGCCAGTCGGCTCATCGGCGAAGATGACACCTGGCTCGCCGGCCATCGCGCGGGCAATTGCCACACGTTGTGCTTGACCGCCGGACATCTGTCCTGGGCGACGGCGCGTGAGGTCCTTGAGCCCCAGGCGGTTGAGGACATCGTCGGCAAGCGCGAGTGACTTCGAGCGCTTCTTGCCCTGCAGAATCATTGGCAGAGCAACGTTTTCCCTGGCAGTCAGCTCGGGAAGGAGCTGGCCATCTTGGAAAACGAAGCCGAAGTCGTGCAGGCGGAGGGCGGAGCGGTCGGCGTCGGAAAGCGAACTGATCTTTGTGTCACCGAAGATGACGTCGCCGTCGTCCGGTAGCAAAACGCCGGACATGCAGTGCAGCAGCGTGGACTTACCAGAACCTGACGGTCCCATGACTGCAACCGTTTCGCCGGGCTCAATGGTCAGCGAAATGCCGGTGAGAACGGGAGCGGAATTGTAGGACTTGGTGATGTCGCGGATACAAAGTCGTGCGTTTCTGGGGCTGTTGTTCTCTGTCATGGCACTCATTTCACTCGCACGGAGGCGATTTCAACACCGTGCCCACTTTCCTTTTGCGGTAGTGCTAGGTCTACCATGCCGGAAATTAATTCCTCCGCACACAGAGCTTTCGTACCATGGGAAACTATGGAGCTGAAGGATTATTTCCGCAAATATATCGGCGCGAACCGTCGCGAAAAAGCGCATAAACGCAGCTACGAGGAATCCGCCGCCGCCCGCATCGCCGAACTTACCGCTTCACGACGAACAATTGCCGAAGCCTTTGAGATTGAACGTCGCCGCATTGAAAATGACCTCCACGACGGAGCTCAGCAATACATTGTTGCGGCTTCAATGAAATTAGGACTTGCGGAATTAGAGGCCTCCAATACTGGCAATGAGGAACTAATGCAGCTCCTGTCGGAAACGCGCGGCCATTTGGAGGATGGCCTGCGGGCCTTGCGGCGAACAGTCCATGGCATCCATCCGCAGGTGTTGCGCGATCGCGGACTGCAAGCGGCTGTTGAGGAAATTGCTGAAGGATATGGCCCTCACGTTGTTGTACACACTCCCTATCCGCTGCCGGAATTGGAGGAAAGCGTGCTCGCCGCGGCATATTTTTTCTGTGCAGAAGTGCTGACAAATGCAGCAAAATATGCGCCGAATGCTCCTGTTTCTGTGCTGCTCACCTCAGATCAAACACTGAATATTTCAATTACGGACCAAGGCCCAGGTGGGGCAAAATTGGGGCGCGGATTGCGGGGCATGAAAGAGCGCCTGGCCACTTTTGACGGTGCGATGACCATGCACTCTCCCGAAGGCGGGCCAACGCAGGTAATAGCCAGAATTCCCTTGATGCTAAATCGCTGGGAATCGGGCATTGGAGAAATAGAAGGCATGGATATGGAAAGCGTGGAGAAGAAAGGTGCGGCGAAATAATGAAAATTGTCATTGCGGATGACTCGGCACTCCTGCGGGAAGGAGTCGCGGGGCTCGTCGAAAAGCGCGGACATGAAGTGATTGCGATGGTCGACACTGCGCACGGTCTGGTGGCGGACATCGATGACCGGTTTGACGACTCGGGCGAGCTGCCAGACCTGGTGATTACCGATGTGCGCATGCCTCCGAAGATGAGTGACGACGGCCTGCGGGCCGCAGTGGAACTGCGCGAGCGTTATCCGCAGCTGAATGTCATGGTGCTGTCGCAGTATGTGGCGCCGGCGTATGCGCGTGAGTTGTTCTCGCCGGGAGGTGCTGGGGTTGGTACTGGGGCCGGCTCAAGTGGCAGCAGCTCGAGTGGCGGGACCGGGTATCTGCTCAAAGACCGCGTTGGCCAGGTGCTGGACTTCTTGGGTTCGCTCGAGGTCGTCGCAGGTGGTGGCGTGGTGATTGACCCTGATGTGGCGACGGCATTGATGCAGTCCGGCAAATCGGGGCTAGCCAGTTTAACGGCGCGCGAACGCGAAGTGCTCGAGCTGATGGCACGCGGCAAGTCCAATAAGCAGATTGCCGATGACCTCGTGCTTTCCGGGGCGGCGGTGGCGAAACACGTGTCCAACATCTTTATGAAGCTGCATCTGGAGCCCGGCGAGGAAAACCGCCGTGTGCGGGCAATTTTGGAATTTCTCACGGCGACGTCGGGGCAGATTTAGGGTCGGCAGCAATCGCATCTCTCGCAAAAGCGATGAAAAAATAAGTGTTGATTATGACACGAGTCACAATTTAAAGTTGGCTCATACGTTTGTTGTTTCCCTATAGAAAGGACGTGTCTACATGACTGTTTACGCCAACCCCGGCACCCCCGATGCAATCTTCACGTACAAGGAGCAGTACGAAAATTTCATCGATGGTAAGTGGACACCTCCAGTAGACGGGCAATACATGGACAACTCCACCCCGGTTACGGGCGAGGTTTTCTGCCGGGTTCCGCGGTCTAACGAGAAAGACATTGAGCTCGCTCTCGACGCCGCGCACAAGGCGAAGGACTCCTGGGCCTCGGTTCCTGCGGCCGAGCGGGCGCTGATCCTCCACCGCATCGCGGACCGTCTGGAGGAAAACCTTGAGAAGATTGCCGTCGCCGAGACCTGGGAGAACGGCAAGGCCATTCGCGAGACCCTCGCCGCTGACATCCCGCTCGCAATCGACCACTTCCGCTACTTCGCCGGGGCCACCCGCACGCAGGAGGG
Source organism: Corynebacterium sp. HMSC063G05 (assembly GCF_001810555.1). Lineage (NCBI taxonomy): Bacteria > Bacillati > Actinomycetota > Actinomycetes > Mycobacteriales > Corynebacteriaceae > Corynebacterium > Corynebacterium sp. HMSC063G05. The sequence goes on from NZ_KV801849.1 coordinate 285,717, forward strand.
GCGCATCTCACAGATTGACGACAACACGGTCGCCTACCACTTCCACGAGCCACTCGGCGTCGTCGGCCAGATTATCCCGTGGAACTTCCCCCTCCTGATGGCCGCATGGAAGATCGCCCCGGCCCTCGCCGCCGGCAACTGCATCGTACTCAAGCCAGCAGAGCAGACCCCCGCGTCGATTCTCATGCTCACCGAGATTATCGCCGATTTGCTTCCGGACGGCGTTCTCAACATCGTCAATGGCCTCGGCACCGAGGCCGGTGCTGCGCTGACCGCAAGCGACCGGATCTCCAAAATTGCGTTCACCGGATCGACTGCCGTGGGCCAGCTAATCAACAAGGCAGTGTCCGACAAGATTATTCCGATCACGCTGGAGCTCGGCGGCAAGTCCCCGTCCATCTTCTTCCCCGACGTCATGGACGCCGACGATGCGTTCCGCGAGAAGTGCATTGAGGGCCTGGCCATGTTCGCGTTGAACCAGGGCGAGGTCTGCACCTGCCCGTCGCGAGCCCTGGTCCACGAAGACATCGCTGATGAGTTCCTGAAGCTCGCGGTCGAGCGCGTTAAGCAGATTAAGACCGGCAACCCGCTGGATACGTCGGTACAGATGGGCGCCCAGGCCTCCCAGGAGCAGCTGGACAAAATCTCCGGCTACTTGGAGTCCGGGCCGAAGGAGGGCGCGGAGGTTCTCACCGGCGGCAACGTCGCCAAGCTCGAAGGGCTGGAGGGAGGCTACTACGTCGAGCCGACAATCTTTAGGGGCAACAACTCGATGCGTTTCTTCCGCGAGGAGATTTTCGGCCCGGTCCTGGCCGTGACAACCTTCAAGACTCTGGATGAGGCTCTCGAGATTGCCAACGACACTATCTACGGTCTTGGCGCCGGCGTGTGGAGCCGCAACCAGAATAACGCCTACCGCGCTGCCCGCGGCATCCAGGCTGGCCGTGTGTGGGTGAATAACTACCACAGCTACCCTGCTCACGCAGCCTTCGGCGGTTACAAGCAGTCCGGTATCGGCCGCGAGAATCACTTGATGATGCTCGAGCACTACCAGGAGACCAAGTGCATGCTCGTCTCTTACGACGAGAACCCGACTGGCCTGTTCTAAGAATCCGCCCACTTGGGGCTAGGCGGTTTGTCGATTCCGATTCACGTCCGATGAAGGTGTCGACAACTGCCTCTGCCCCCCCCGAAAAAACGCCCTCCGCACCCGGCAGGTTGCAATGGTCGGCCTTAACCGGACGCACCAGGCGCTGGCGACTCCAAATTTAGAGGCCTAGCTCACGGCCGCCAGCTAGGTCTCTCTTTCTTTCTTCGCTTTCCGGCGCCACCTACACACCCGTTTAATCGTGGCACTGGCGGCCCATCCGCCGATAAATAGTAGCGGGATGTAGAAGAACACGACATAGGCGACGACCAGGCCGTCCTGGCCATCGGGCGGCGTGGTGAGAAATAGGAATGCCAAATCGCCAAGCGCAGCAATTCCTGCGCCGGTAGCTGCTGCGACAATGCTCCGCGCGCTGGTCATCCCCCGGACCGACGAACGATCACCGGCAAAAACAGCTATTGCTCCGACCAGCATTACTGAGACCAGCATGGACACGATCCACGACGCAATTCCTTCGTCGTAGGCGAGATTGGGCTCCGGCAAGATTAGCCCACCTAAAACGCTCCACGCGACCGCGGCGAAAAAGGACGCCAGCAAGGGGCGGGTTATATTGTCGAGCCTCATGCGTCCCAGGTTACGTGAGATGACCTCCAAAAATGCTGAATCTCCCCTCCTCAGTGGAGAATCGAGTCACGCCCACAAGAACAAAGATCTCCGAGCATAAAGTGGGGTAAGGAGAGAAACTGACAACCCCGAAAAATTATGGGCTGCAAATGTGAAACTGTGTGAGTTTAT